>NZ_JAMYPF010000003.1:0-447429 GCF_040320205.1 Mesorhizobium sp. M0761 | reverse complement strand
GAGAACACGTCTTCGATCGGCATCAGGAACGGCTTGTCCAGCGGACGAACCGGCGTCGGGATATAGGCATCGACCGCAGCCATCAACTCGCGGATCGCATCTTCGCCGATGGTCTTGTTGGAATCTTCCAGAGCAGCCAGCGCCGAACCCTTGACGATCGGAATGTCGTCGCCGGGGAACTCGTTCTTCGACAGAAGCTCGCGAACCTCGAGCTCGACCAGTTCGAGCAGCTCGGCATCGTCGACCTGGTCGACCTTGTTCAGGAACACCACGATCGACGGCACGCCGACCTGACGGGCAAGCAGGATGTGCTCGCGGGTCTGCGGCATCGGGCCGTCGGCGGCCGACACCACCAGGATCGCGCCGTCCATCTGCGCAGCGCCGGTGATCATGTTCTTCACATAGTCGGCGTGGCCGGGGCAGTCGACATGGGCGTAGTGGCGCGCTGCCGTCTCGTATTCGACGTGCGCCGTCGAAATGGTGATGCCGCGGGCCTTCTCTTCGGGCGCCGCATCGATCTGGTCGTAGCGCTTGTACTCGCCAAAATACTTCGTGATCGCCGCCGTCAGCGACGTCTTGCCATGATCGACGTGGCCAATCGTGCCAATGTTCACATGAGGCTTGTTACGCTCGAATTTACCTTTTGCCATAGTCTCTTTCCTTGGACGGCCTTGACCTTCAGTTCAGTCGAATGCGGGGCGATTAGCGACTACGGCCGAAAAACACAAGTGCCTTGTGGCCGGGTGCGCTGTCCACTCGGTGCGAACCGATGATCCGATTGCGGGGATGTGGCGCTGATATAGGAACGCGCGAACGGAAATGAAATGGGGGCTGCGGGCTCCAGCACCTGTTTGCTATTCCCGCCCATGTCCTGTCCCGCCCATGTCCTGGCCTTTGCCTGCCGGATGTGCAGCCGGCGCCTGGCCCATTGCCGCTGCGGCGGCGGTCTGATTTGGTTGCCCCATGCAATTCATACCGACCTCCATACGCGGCCCGCTGTTCATGATCGTTTCGACGGGGTCGTACCTCGTCAACGACACGATGATGAAGCTCGCCACAGCGGGATTGCCGTCCTATGAAGTGCTGTTCCTGCGCGGGGTCGCGGCCACGCTATGGGGCATGCCGCTGCTGTTCCTGCTGGGCTATCGCAGGCAGATCCCTTTGATCTTCGACAAACGCGTGCTGCGCCGCAACCTGCTCGAGCTGGCGGCCATCCTTTGCTACGTCGTGGCGCTGGCCAACATGCAGATCGCCGATTCGACCGCGCTCGGGCAGATCACCCCGCTTTTGATGCTGGTCGGCTCCTCCATCCTGTTCGGCGAACGGATCGGCGGCGTGCGCATGGCGCTGATCGGGCTCGGCTTCATCGGTGCGCTTATGGTGGCCCAGCCGACCATGCAGGGCATCTCGGTCTATGCGTTGCTGGCGCTCGGCAACGCGGCATTGGCGGCGGCACGCGATCTTGCCGGCAGGCGGGTCGCGGCCGAGGTGCCGGGCATGATCGTCGCCATTTCCGCCATCGTGGTGGTGCTGATCGGCGCGGGCGCCGCGCATCTCGTTTCCGAGCGCTGGGTGATGCCGGAAGCCCGGCACCTGCTGCTCATGGCCGGCGCCGGATTCTTCCTGATCTTCGGCCATTTCTTCATCTTCATGGCCTATCGCGTCGGTCCGACCGGCGTGGTGGCGCCGTTCTACTACTGCTTTACCGTCTGGGCGGTCATCTCAGGCGTGCTGGTATTCGGGCAGTTCCCGAATGCCCTGGCGGTCTGCGGCATCCTGCTGGTGGTCGCGAGCGGGCTGACCATCGTCTCGCTTGATGAACGCAAACGCAGGCTGACCGTCGTCGCCTGACCTTCAAGTCAACGCGTCGAAGCAGGTTTGGCCGACCTGCGGTCGGCCAGTCGGCAGACTGGCGCCTAAAGCGTTCGCTTGCCGGAGAACTGGTGATAGGCCCACAGCACGACCACCGCGCCGATAATGGCGACGATCAGGCTCCAGATGTTGAGGCCGGTCACACCCGTGGCGCCAAAGGCGCTGAAGATCAGCCCTCCGACGATGGCGCCGACAATGCCGAGCACGATATCCATGATCAGGCCCTGGCCGGTCTTGTTGACGATCTTGCTGCCGATAAAGCCGGCGATGACGCCGAGGATGATCCAGCTGATAATGCCCATTTTTCCTCTCCATTCCCCGCCCGCCGATCATGGTCACATGATTGTCAAAAGCTCAAGCCAACTTGAATTTCCGCCCGCATGCTCCATTGTAGCCGGCGGGACGGGCTTGGTCGTTATGGAGGATTGACCTATGGGACTCTTTGACAACGCCGTACCCGGCGGCAACATCACCAAACCGCTGATGATCGCGCTCGGCGCGCTGCTGGTGGGAAAGATGCTGAGCGGCAGAAGCGCCGAACAGACGAGTGCCGAAGAGACGGGCGAGCCCGCCCAGCCTCAAACGCCAGCCCCCACCGGAACCACGGCCTCAGGCGATGGCGGCCTGCTTGGCGGACTGGGCGGACTGCTCGACAAGCTCAAGAATGCCGGCCAAGGCAATGTTGCTGACTCATGGGTCGGCACCGGGCAGAACCAGCCGATCAACGCCAATGATCTGCGCAAGGCGATCGGCCCGCAGGTCATTCGAGAGATCGCGCAAAGGACCGGACTGGACGAGCAGGAGTTGCTCAAGCAATTGTCCACAGCCCTGCCCGGCATTGTCGACAGACTGACGCCGAACGGACAGGTGCCGCAGCAACACCAGGTCGCGTCCGCTTTCAACAGCTAGACTTCTGCGCCTGCATCACGCGCAAACACGCCCAGCACCGCCTTGCGGCTGTCGGGCGTTGCTCCGACCAGCGCGGCGAACCGCCTGGCAGTCGACGCATCGACCGGCGTGTAGACGGAAACCGAGAAATCACTGTCGCGGCCGCCCGGCTGCAGCGTGGCGAAATCGAACGACATCGCGCCGGCGACAGGGTGCCGGATGGATTTCCGCCAGATCGGTGGCTCGGCGATGTCGCGGCTGTTCCAGCACGTGGCGAACGCTTCGCTTGCCGCTTCCAGTGACGAAACCAGCGCAGCCAGCACCGGATCGCGAGTCATGGCGACAGTGGCAAGCCGGAACTGCGCCGCCGCCGAGCGCGAAACCTCCGGCCAGTCGACAAAGCGCTGCCGCCATTCCAGGTCGAGAAACAGCCGGGCGAGCAGGCTGCCGGACCACTCATCATCCGTCTCGAAATCCCCGAGCAGCACCGCCGCCGGGTGGTTCCAGGCGACGACCTGCCAGTAGCGGTTGACGACATAGGCCGGGTGCGGCGCCAGCCCGTCGAGCAGGCTGAGCAACGGCGCGCTGGGCAGGCCTTGCGCGCCGAGCCGGTTTCGCCAATCGAGATCGGGCCGCGCCAATTGGAACAGATAAGCCTGCTCGGATCGGCTCAGCTTCAGCACCCGCGCCAGCGAGCGAAGCACCTTCGGCGATGCGTTCACCTCCCGCCCCTGCTCGAGCCAGGTGTACCAGGTGGTGCTGATCCCCGCCTCGGCGGCGACCTCTTCGCGCCTGAGGCCCGGTGCCCGGCGGCGGCCATTGGCGCCATCGACCCGCGGCAAGCGGTCCCGCCGCTCGCGCAGGAAGCGGGCAAGCTCATCGTGCCGTGGGCCGTCGTATGGCATGCAGTCACCTCCGATACCAGTATAAGCTATAGTCTTGTACTACTTTAAAGGAAAGCTAGGTTGCGGGCGATCGCAACATCAGCCCACGGGACTTCGACAATGAACGCGCTCAATGAAATCCGTCAGATCGACTACACCGTCATCTTCGCCCGCGACATGGCCGCCATGCGGCACTTCTACGGGGATGTGATGGAATTTGATCTGCAGCGCGAACTCGGCGACAGGTGGATCGAATATCGGGTCGGCCCGAACACGCTGGCCTTGACCAGCCTCGGCATGATGTTCAACGACACGCCGCAGCAGCGGGATGCGCTGTCGCTGCAGCTGGCATTCCGGGTGGCGCCGGAGATGGTCGCTGCTTGCGCCGAGGCGCTTCAGGCCAAGGGCGTGCAGCCGGTCCTGCCGCTCACCGACCAGGAATGGGGCCACAGGACAGTGTTCTTCCGCGATCCGGACGGCAACGTTGTCGAGATATTCGCTGAGATCTGATGCGGAGTGGGGAGTTTGGAGCGGGTAGCGGGAATCGAACCCGCATATTCAGCTTGGAAGGCTGCTGCTCTACCACTGAGCTATACCCGCATCGTCCTCAAGGTTCGCGGGCTGGCAGTGGTGGAGAGGGTTGGATTCGAACCAACGTAAGCTAAGCTAACGGATTTACAGTCCGTCCCCTTTAACCACTCGGGCACCTCTCCAGCCTGCCGTCGAAGCCTTGCAACGAGGCATTCTCGCCGATCAGGTCGAAACCAGGGTTTTGTCCGAAATCAGCGAAGCGCCTTATGGCGGCAAGGCCAGTGGGTGTCAACCGCACCGCAAGGCAAAATGCGCTGATTTTGACAGCCTGCCCGGCAAGCCGGCTTTCTGCCTGTATCCACAGCCCGGCGACGCGGCTATAGAAGCCGGCCATGAGCAATGACAACACGCCCAAGACCGCCAAAGACATCCATTACGCCAAGCTGCGTCGCGCCCATCGCGACGAGAAGGCCGGCGGCGCGCCCGCCTTCCGGCCGCGCCAGCCGGTGCCGCCGGGCGAAAACGCCGCCGACGGGCTGGTCAGGCTCTATGGCCTGCATACGGTGCGCGCGGCGCTCGACAATCCGCGGCGGAAGATCCGTAAAATGCTGGTGACGCGCAATGCCGCCGAGCGGCTGGCGATCGCCGACCTCGCCGCTTTGCCGTTCAAGGCCGAACTTGTCGAGCCCAAGGAGATCGACAAGATCACCGGTTCGGATGCCGTGCATCAGGGCGTGCTGATCGAAGCCGAACCGTTGAAGCCGAAACGCCTCGACACGCTCGGCGACACGAAACTGGTGCTGGTGCTCGACCAGGTCACCGACCCGCACAATGTCGGCGCCATCCTGCGCTCGGCGGTCGCCTTCGGCGCCGGTGCGCTGATCACCACGGCCCGCCACAGCCCGCAGGAATCCGGCGTGCTGGCCAAATCCGCCTCCGGCGCGCTGGAACATATCGACCAGATCGAGGTGAAGAACCTCGCCGACGCGCTGGAACAGCT
The DNA here is from genome assembly GCF_040320205.1 of Mesorhizobium sp. M0761. Classification (NCBI taxonomy): domain Bacteria; kingdom Pseudomonadati; phylum Pseudomonadota; class Alphaproteobacteria; order Hyphomicrobiales; family Phyllobacteriaceae; genus Mesorhizobium; species Mesorhizobium sp. M0761. The sequence continues at coordinate 442,254 of NZ_JAMYPF010000003.1, read as the reverse complement.
GCACGAAGCCGGCTTCCAGACCATCGGCCTCGATTCGGACGGGCCGGCCGAACTCGAAACGGGTTTTTCAGGCGAGAAGATCGCGCTGGTGCTTGGCGCCGAAGGCAAGGGCCTGCGCCAGAAGACGCGCGAGACGGTGACCACGCTCGCCCGCCTTGACATGCCCGGCGCCATCCGCTCGCTCAACGTGTCGAATGCGGCGGCGGTGAGCCTTTATGCGGCACGGAAATTCCTTGGAGGGTGAATGGTGAAATAGTGAATGGGAAAGCGTTCTTACCGTCACCATTCACCATTCACTATTCACCATTCACTATTCACCCACTTCATGCCCCGCCATCCGCTCCAGCGCCCGCACCAGCGCCGAATGATCCTCTTTCGCCCCGCCATTCGCCGCGCACGAGTTGAACAGCTGCTGCGTGGTCGAAGTATTCGGTAGCGAAACTCCGAGCGCCTTGGCGCCTTCCAGCGCCAGGCTGAGATCCTTCTGGTGCAGTTCGATGCGGAAGCCCGGCGCGAAGGTGCGCTTTATCATGCGCTCGCCATGCACCTCGAGGATGCGCGATGCCGCCAGCCCGCCCATCAGCGCCTGCCGGACCTTGGCGGGGTCGGCGCCGGCTTTTGCGGCAAAGACCAGCGCCTCGGCGACCGCCTCGATGGTCAGGGCCACGACGATCTGGTTGGCAACCTTGGTGGTCTGGCCGACGCCGTTCGGGCCGACAAGCGTGATGTTCTTGCCCATCTTTTCGAACACGGGCTTGGCGCGCTCGAACGCCTTGTCCTCGCCGCCGACCATGATGGTCAGCGACGCCGCCTTTGCGCCGACCTCGCCGCCCGACACCGGCGCGTCAAGATAGTCGCAGCCGAGATCGTTGATTTTCTTGGCGAAAACCTTGGTCTCGATCGGCGAGATCGAGCTCATGTCGATGACCAGCTTGCCCTTGCTCAGGCCGGAAGCGACACCGTTCTCGCCGAACAGCACCTCGGCTACCTGCGGGGTGTCGGGAACCATGGTGATGATGATATCCGCAGCCTTCGCCACTGCCGCGTGGCCGGTGATGCTTCTCAAGCCCTTGGCGACGAGATCGGCCGGCGGCTTCGAGCGGTGGTCGCTGGCAATGACGGCGTAGCCGGCATCCAGGAGATGCCCCGCCATCGGCGCGCCCATGATGCCAAGGCCGATGAAGCCGATGGTTTCCATTGTTGTCTCCTTCGTTGAGGCTGAGTTCCTTCGCGCCCCCCTCTGGCCTGCCGGCCATCTCCCCCACTTGTGAGGAGATTGGCAGTTCCGGCGCCTCGCTCACCCTGCAATGTTGGGAATTGACGAAAGCCGGGATGACGTCTGATCTTCCCACCTGTGGGGGAGATGGCCGGCAGGCCAGAGGGGGGCGCGAAGGAACGCGACTTCAATCGTAACAGCTAAGCCGCGGCACTCCCCTGCCCGTTAAGCTCCCGAAACCACCCCAGCCCAGCCTCCGTCCCCGCCTTCGGTTTGTATTCCGCTCCGACCCAGCCGGAATAGCCGATCCTGTCGATATGCTCGTAGAGGAAGGGATAATTGATCTCGCCCGTCCCCGGCTCGTGACGGCCGGGATTGTCCGCAAGCTGGATATGCGCGATGCGGCCGAGGTTGGCCTCGATGGTACGGGCGAGATCCCCCTCCATGATCTGCATGTGATAGATGTCGTATTGCAGGAACAGGTTCTTCGAGCCGACGCGGTCGATCATCGCCAGCGCATGGTTCGAATAGTTCAGGAAGAAGCCCGGGATATCGCGCGTGTTGATCGGCTCGATCAAAAGCCGGATGCCGGCCTGCTCCAGTTTCTCGGCTGCAAACGCCAGGTTTTCGGCAAAGGTATTTTCCAGCACCGAATGATCGACACCCTGCGGCGCGATGCCGGCGAGGCAATTGACCTGCTCGCAGCCCAGCGCATGGGCATAGCTGATCGCCTTGGCGATGCCTTGCCGGAATTCCGGCACGCGGTCGGGTAGCACCGCGATGCCGCGCTCGCCCTTGCCCCAGTCGCCGGCCGGCAGGTTGAAAAGCACCTGGTTCAGGCCGTTCTTCTTCAGCCGGGCCGCGACCACGTCAGGCGTATGATCATAGGGGCCGATATATTCGACGCCCTTGAAGCCGGCGCGGGCTGCGGCATCGAAACGATCGAGGAACTCATGCTCGCCAAAGAGCATCGACAGATTGGCTGAAAAACGCGGCATTCTTTTTCTCCTTCTTCTGCTTGGCCCTAGGCGTGTTGAGATTCAGGTCGGGCAGAGTCGAAAACGGTGACTTTCGAGAACCGGAGCGGAACGTACTTTCTGTACGTGAGCACCGGAAGCGCAGGAAGGCGCCGTTTGCAGGCCTGTCTCACCTGAATATCGGCGCGCCTAATCGAGCAACACAATCGCCGTCGGCGCATCCTCATGGCTTTCGGCAAGGTCCTCGAATTCGGTGATCTTGTCGATTTCCGTGCCCATGGAAATGTTGGTGACGCGCTCGAGGATGAATTCGAGCACCACCGGCACCTGGTATTCCTTCATCAGCCGCTGCGCTTCCTTGAACGCGCCGGCGAACTCTTCCGGTTTGCGCACCCGGACCGCCTTGCAGCCCATCGCTTCTGCGACCGCGACATGGTCGACGCCGTAGCCGGCCTCCGGATCGTTGGCGCGGTTGACGTTCTCGAAGGCCAGGCTCACCTCGAAATCCATCGCAAAACCGCGCTGCGCCTGGCGGATCAGGCCGAGATAGGCATTGTTCACGACGACATGGATATACGGCAGTTTGTGCTGTGCGCCGGCCGCCAGTTCCTCGATCATGAACTGGAAGTCGTAGTCGCCCGACAGCGCCACGATGGTGCGATCCGGATCGGCGGCGCGCACGCCAAGCGCTGCCGGCAGCGTCCAGCCGAGCGGGCCGGCCTGGCCGCAATTGATCCAGTTGCGCGGCTTGTAGACATGCAGGAACTGCGCCCCGGCGATCTGCGAGAGGCCGATCGTGGTGACGTAGGTGGTGTCACGGCCGAACGACTTGTTCATCTCCTCATAGACGCGCTGCGGCTTCAGCGGCACCTGCTCGAAATGCGTCTTGCGCTTCATCGTCTTCTTGCGGGTCTGGCATTCCTTCGCCCAGCCCGACCAGTCGCGCAGCTTTCCTGCCGTCTTCCATTCGGTGGCGACGTCGAGCAGCATCTTTAGTGCCGCACCGGCGTCCGAGACGACGCCGAGATCCGGCGCGAACACCCGGCCGATCTGGGTCGGTTCGATGTCGACATGGATGAATTTCTTGCCCTTGGTGTAGACATCGACCGAACCGGTGTGGCGGTTGGCCCAGCGATTGCCGATGCCAAAGACGAAATCGGCTTCCAACATCGTCGCATTGCCGTAGCGATGCGAGGTCTGCAGCCCGCACATGCCGGCCATCAGCCGGTGGTCGTCGGGGATCGCGCCCCAGCCCATTAGCGTCGGGATGACCGGCACGCCCGTTATCTCGGCAAATTCGATCAACAGATCCGACGCATCGGCGTTGATGATGCCGCCGCCGGCGACGATCAGCGGCTTTTCCGCGGCATTGAGCATCGCCAAGGCCTTTTCGGCCTGGGCGCGCGACATTGCCGGCTTGAACGGGACCAGCGGTTCATAGGCATCGATATCGAATTCGATCTCGGCCAATTGCACGTCGACCGGCAGGTCGATGAGCACCGGGCCCGGTCGCGACGAGCGCATCAGGTGAAATGCCTTCTGCAGCGCCATCGGCACGAGATAGGGCTCCATGACCGTGACCGCCCATTTGGCGACGGGTGCGGCTATGGCGGCGATATCGACCGCCTGGAAATCCTCCTTGTTGAGCCGTGCCCGCGGCGCCTGACCAGTGATGCACAGGATCGGGATGGAGTCCGCCGCCGCCGAATAGAGCCCGGTGACCATGTCGGTGCCGGCCGGGCCCGACGTGCCGATGCACAGCCCGATATTGCCTGATTTAGCTCTCGTGTAGCCCTCGGCCATATGCGAGGCCGCTTCGACATGGCGCGCCAGGATGTGGCGGATCGAGCCCCTCGCCTTCAGCGCCGAATAGAACGGATTGATCGCCGCGCCCGGCACACCGAAGCCGCAGGAAACGCCTTCCTTTTCGAGAACGAGAACCGCTGCATCTACAGCGCGCATCCTGGCCATGTCCAGCCTCCGCAAATTGTTGGTCGACCGACAATGCCAGTATGGTTTTCATTTTTCAATTTTTTCAGAATAATTTTTCATTTCTAGAAAACGGCTCCTGTCCACTGATTTCGCTGGCTTTTCCGTTTTTCATGAATCCGGGCACCAGAATCTGTGAAAAAGTTTTTCATTGCGATTTCGGCGAAACCGGCGACAATGCCGCCATGGAAACCAGCGAAAAACGCCAGCGCGGGCGGCCGCGCGCTTTCAACGGTCCGTCCGAGGCCGGTTCTGTACAGTCGCTGGACCGGGCTTTGCGCATCCTGGCCATCGTCGCCGAAGGCAGTGGCCTGTCGCTGAGCGAGATTTCGGCGCGCAGCGAGCTCGCAGCGTCCACCGCCTACCGCATGCTGACGACGCTGCAGAACCACGGCATGGTTGAATTCGATACATCGGACCAGTTGTGGTCGATCGGCGTCGAGACTTACCGCATGGGTGCCGCCTTCCTGCGCCGCCGCAAGCTGGTCGACCGGGCCCGCGTGGTCATGCAGGAATTGATGGAGAAGACCGGTGAAACCGCCAATCTCGGCGTCGCCGAGGACGATTGCGTCGTTTTCGTCAGCCAGGTCGAGACCCATCAGGCGATCCGCGCCTTCTTCCGCCCAGGCACGCGCAGCTCCTTCCATGCCTCGGGCATCGGCAAGGCGGTGCTGGCGCAGCTCGAGCCGGAACGCGTCGCCGCCATCCTGCGCAAGTCGGGCCTGCAGCGCTTCACCGACAAGACGCTGTCCGACATTTCGGCGCTGGCCCATGACCTGGCTGTCATCAAGCACCGCGGCTGGTCGGTCGACGACGAGGAGCGGCATCCCGGCATGCGCTGCGTGGCCGCCGCCATTTTCAACGAGTTCGGCGAGCCGATCGGCGGTGTCTCGGTCTCCGGACCGACGGTGCGGGTGACGATGGAGCGGCTGGACGAGATCGGGCCGCTGGTGCGCGACGCCGCCGCTGAGGTGACGAGGATGATCGGCGGGTTCCGATTATAATGCGGAGAACGCTTCAGCTTTTGCTCGCCGCTTCACTGTGCGGATGCGTGGCGACGGTGCCCGAACCCGCCCCTGTCTCCCAGCAAGTCAGCGAGATTCCGATCTCGCTCGCTTTGGAGGAGACAATCACGATCGGCATTCGCCAGCATTTGCAGGATCCTGTATCCGCCAAATTCGGGACGATGCGCGCCGGCGAGCGGACGCTCAACGGCCGCCGGGAAATCGTGGTCTGCGGCCATGTCGCCGCGAAGTCATCGTCCGGTGGTCATACAACAGACCAACCGTTCGCCGCCAAGATCTATCCGGATGAAGGAAGCAGCTTCGAACTCATCGCCATGGGCGATCAATCGCTGAATGCGAGCGGTGGTGTTGTCGGCACCTGCCATGCAGCCGGATTACCGATCTCCAAACCGTAGCTGACACTGCCACGCGCTCAAATGTAGGAAAGAGGGGCTGCGTACAGCCCCTCCTTCTTGTGGGGAGCCTCCTCTTAGAGGCGGCAATAGTGGCGGTAGCCGTCATAGCCGACATAGGTGTCGGAGTACGGATCGTAGCTGGCGTAGCGATTGGCGCAGCGGCGGACGTGCCAGGAACCACCCTCGTCGTCGACATAGACGGTGCGGGGCTGCTGGTTGAGCAGGCTGCCGAGCACGAAGCCGCCGACGCCGGCGGCGATGCCGATGCCGATTTCGCGGTTGTGGTGATGGCTGTGGGCGGCCGAGGGCTGGACGGTGCCGACCAGCGAGGTGGCGGCGACGGTGCTGGCGATGAGGGCAGAAGCGATTTTGCGCGTGAACATGACGATCTCCTTGTTTCGTTGCGAGAGGCGATCCATCCGCCTCTTGATCATCTGTCGTTTCGGCGCGGAAAAAGGTTCGAAAGAATTTGGGATTTTCTTGAAGGCCGGAAATCAGCCGATGGAAACCAAGATCTGATCGATCGAGCGCTCAACGCAAAAAAGGGCGGCCGAAGCCGCCCTTCCGCGAGGCAGGTCGTCTCGCTCAAAGGAAGATGATCACCTTGCCGTGGTGATGATGATGCTTGTGGTGATGGTGCTTGTGTTGATGGTTCCACCACCAAGAGGGCTTGTCGTGGTGCTTGTGATGGTGGTGATGATGGCTGTGAGCGGAGGACGACTGCACGGTACCGGCGAGCGCGCCGGTGGCGACGAAGATGGCGACCAGGCCCGAAGTAAGACTGCGCTTCAACATGATGATCTCCTTGATCGAGGCGACCATTCGCCTCTGGAGATCAGTCGCGGTGACGTGGTGAAAGGTTCGAGGTTTTGAGCGAGTAGTGAGTAGTCAATGGTCCGAAAGGCGTTCGCCCATTCACCATTCACCATTCATCCCCATCCCAGTCACATGCCGCAGCCAAAACGCCATCGCGATAAAACCGACGATGGCGGCGATGCCGGTCCAGTCGACATTGGCGCTCTTCACGTCCCTGATGAGCTTTACCGCAAGCAGCCAGGCAATGACGACAAGCGGCAGGATGATGACAAGTCTGATCATGCGACACCCCGTTCGATGCGTTTGCACCTGAGAGATATGTAGGGATCGCATTGGCGGTTTTCAGCATGGCGGCCCGCCCACCTCGGCGGGGTCCATTAGCGATCGAAAACGGAGTTTTGTCTTTACTGGCGCACGAAATATGCTAACCGGAGCGCCGTGCCCTTGTAGCTCAGCTGGTAGAGCAGCGGTTTTGTAAACCGAAGGTCGGCGGTTCGATTCCGTCCGGGGGCACCACCCTTCGCTCTTCGAGCTTCGGGTGGCAGGCCACTCGAAGCTCGTTAGTCGAAGGAGGACTGCCGACGGTTCTATTCGGCGGAGCTGGCAGCACGACATCAGGCCAACTCGCAGCCGTCGGACCTTCTAGGAAAATGTGGCAGCCTGTATGGCTGCCGTATCGCCGAACGTGTTCCTCACCCTAACCGACCTGTAGACGTAGGCGGCCCAGATCCCTGTGACTATGAAGGATGCCAAAGGTGTAACCAGAGCCCCTCCGGCAAGCAAACGGTTTACCGGGACACCAAGCACAGTCGATATCCAAACTGTGTCCAGTACGAATAAGAGAGGGATCGCGAACCACAGACATATGAACAGCTGCGGAAAGCGGTGGCTTCGCCGCAGCATCGAAACAAGCACGACCAGCTGAAGCACCAGAAATGCCAGATTGAGGGCTGCCTCGCCATAGATGGCCAAGGCCCCGTTGGGCACTGTAACAAGCTGTTGGTAGGTTTTGACCAGACTGGCCATATCGACAAGTGTGCGCAACGGCGAAAGGGACAGGCTGATCGCCAGCAGGATCAGCCAGCCGCCGAACCCCACGAGGTCATCTGGGCTCTGTGACGATTTGCGCGACGACCGGACGGCGAAGAAAACCGGCACGCCAATCAGCAACAGAAGTATCGCCCAATGCCACATTTACCCACCCTCGAATACATCCCTGGGTTGTTTAGCTCGCACCTCTGGATTGTGCAAGCGTTTTTACAGAGATCAAGGCATCGTAGAGATTTTCGGGTTTAGGTTTGCAGAGGACGCTTTCGTCGCTCGCAATGGCCGCATCTCACCCCAAGTCAAAATGCCGCGGAAAGGCCTGGTGCAGCAGGAGCAGCATGGTCTTGCGCAGCACGTCGGTGTCGCGGCTGGACGGGTTGAGATGGTCCCAATACCAGGCGCCATGCACCAGATAGTTCAGGCTCTCCGACAGCGTGTCTATGTCGACGCCGGTGTAACCGCCGCTGCGTGAAATCTCGATCAGCAGCTCGCGCGCTTCGGCCGTGTAGGCGAGATCGCTCGGCAGGCCGATTTCATTGTAGATCTGCATGCTCTTGCGGTCGCTGGAAAACACGACGAAGACCGAGACCCATTTCGGATGCTGCCGGGCAAAGCGCTGCGCGCAATCGACCGCGCCCAACACCCGCTCGACCGGCGACAGGCCGGGCGCCCGCACCAGCGTCAGCCACAGCGCGTCATATTGGTCGCTGAGATATTGCAGGACGGCCCGGAACAGGTTCTCCTTGCTGCGAAAATGAAAGACCACCAGTGCGTTGGACGAGCCGACATGCTCGGCAATGCGCTGCATGGTGACGCTGGCCAGCCCCTCCTCCGCGATGAGCTCGATGGTGGCGTCGATGATGCGCTGGACGCTCGCTTCGCCGCGCTCGCGCCGGCGGTCCTTGGGCGCGGCGTCGTTCGCCGCACCCTTGGCCGCCTTGCTTTTTCCCGCATCCGGAGTGGCTATGCGTTGCGCCATTGTCGTCAGGCCTTTCCCCGGCGGCCGAAACATCCCGCCGCTGCCTTGGCATGCCGGCGCCCTGCGGACTCACAGCGCCGGGCGTGTCCCGGCATTCGTGTACCACTGACCACGAGCCATCTCATAGGCCATACCCGCCCGGAACACGTCGGCGTCGCTATAGGTGCGGCCGACAATCTGGATGCCGGTGGGCACGCCATTGACGGCGCGGCCCGACGGCACGGACAGAACCGGGCAGCGGCTCAGCATGTTGAACGGCGTCGTCATCACCCAGCCCAGCGACGGGTTCACCTCTCGTCCATTGATCTCGACCTTGCCTTTGGTCTGATCGAATTCCGCCGGCACTGCGGGAAGCGCATTGGTCGGGCAGATCAGCACATCGTATTTTTCCAGCAACGGCCCCAGCGTCTGGTACATCCTGGCCGCCACGTCCAAAGTTGCGACAAAGTCCGTGGCCTTCGACTTCTGGCCGTCCTGCGCAAACTGCCTGGCATAGCTGGTCATGTCCTTGCCGTGCTTGGCGAGCAGCGGCGACAGCGAGGCGCCGAAGAGATGTTCGAGATAGGCCATGCCGGCCTTGAGCACCTCGTCGCCCCAGCCGAGGTCCACCTCCTCGACGGTGGCGCCGAGCGAGCGGAACACATCGCAGGCAGCGAGCGTGTTCTTGCGCACGTCCGCATCCACCTCGAAGGACCCGAGATCCATGGAGAATGCGATCTTCCAACCCTTGATCGGCTTGTAGTCGAGCGGCAGGCGCAGTTTCGGGCGCAGCGTGGCGATGTCGAGCGGGCTCGGCCCGGCCATGACGTTCTGCAGCAGGATCGCATCCCCGACGTTTCGGGCCAAGGGCCCGGTGTGGCAGTAGAAATCGAGATTGAACGGCGGCTCATCGGGATTGCGGCCGTAAGGCGGCTTGAAACCGACCAGGCCGCAGGCCGAGGCAGGGATGCGGATTGAGCCCGCTATGTCCGAGCCGGTTGCGATCGACGACGTGCCGGAGGCCAGCGTTGCCGCCGAACCGCCCGACGAACCGCCCGGCGTGAAATCCGGGTTCCAGGGGTTGCGCGTGACGCCCCAGCGCTTCGACCAGGTATAACCGGCGCAGCTGAATTCGGGCGTCGCGGTGCGGGCGTGGACGATGCCGCCGGCCTTCATGACACGCTCGTTCATGGTCGAGGTATGGCCGCCAATGGCGTCCCCGGACAGCAGCGAGCCATGCGAGGTCGGCTTGCCCTTGATGTAGCTCTCATCCTTGATGCCGATCGGCAGGCCCTCGAGCGCGCCGGTCCTGGCGCCTCTGGCGTATTTCGCCTCGGCTTTTCTGGCGAGATCCATCGCCTCGTCGAAATGCGTGAAGGTGAGGCAGTTGATCGTCGCCTTGGTTGCCTCGGCGCGGCGGATGGTGGCCTGCATCAGTTCCAGAGGCGACAGTTTCTTCGCCTTGAACAGCCGCAACGCCTCGCTGGCCGGCATGTAGCAAAGGTCGAGATCGGACATAAAAAATCTCCCGCGGCGGCTTTACGGCATCTGGCATTGGGGATGGCCGAGCCGCGATGCGCGGCCCGATGTTGGTCAGCTTCGGCCGGCGGCGCTGCTATTTCTGCAGATCGGTCCAGATCCTGGTGTAGAGCGCCTGGACGTCGGCGGGACAGGCCGACATGAATTGGCCCTTGTCGGCAAATTCGGCCGGAACATCCACTTCGGGCGCGCCCTTCATATCGGCCGGCAGGAAGGGCTCGGAGCCCTTGATGCCATTGGCGTAGTGCGCGAAGGCCGAGATCATCGCTGCATTCCTGGGGTCCATGATGAAATTCTGGAAGAGCTTGGCGTTCTCGACGTTCTTGGCATCCTTGAGCACCGCGACACTGTCCATCCAGATTGGAAAGCCCTCCTTGGGATAGCCGTAGACGATCTTGTCGTTCTCCAGCCGCTCGCGCAGCGATATGCCGTTCCAGTTGACGCCGGCGGCAATGTCGCCCCTGCCGAGACCGTCGACGGCCGCATAGTCGAGCGACAGCCATTTCGCTTTCGCCTCGATGAGCTTGTCATGCACCTTTTTCAAAAGCACCTTGTCGTCGGTGCAGTACTTACCGCCCTCATAGGCAATGGCGAGGAACATGATGTCTCCCATTTCGGGCACGACATTGATCTTGCCCACGAGTTCCGGCGGTGGATCGAGGAAAATCGCCGAGGTGTTCGGATCGCCCGCATAGACCGATTTGTTGACCGAGATGCCGGTCGTGCCCCATTGCCACGGCACCGAATATTTGCGGCCGGGGTCGAACGGCACGTCGACCCATCTCGGATCGACGTTTCTAAAGTTCTCCATCGTGTTGGGATCGGTTTCCAAGAGCAGGCCTTCGCTGATCCAGATCGGCATCACGCTGGCCGATGGAACGACGATGTCATAGCCGGAAGCGCCCTGGCGGACCTTGGCCAGAGCCGTATCGTTGGAGTCGTAGTCGGTGACGGTAACCTTGACCTTGTAGGTTTCCTCGAACTTCTTGATCAGGTCCGGGCTGGTGTAGTTGCCCCAATTATAGATTTGGAGTTCGCCCTCGGCGCGGGCAATGCCGGTCATCGCCAGCAGCGACAGGCCGAGCGCCGTGGCGGTCGATATCAACTGCATGCTTGTGTCTCCCATTGTTGGGACCGGCGGGATTGCGCCTCGAGTCCCTAAGTTCCCTTCGTCCTGGTGATCATTCACCGGCGAATGCCGGCTGACCAACTCGGTATCTCGGGCAACGGTATTAATTACTAAACATACAGTCAATATCTTTTAGCGACAAAACTGCATCATCGGCACCGGCAGTGCGCCGGCGAAGCCGACATGATATGGTCAAGGTTGGGCCATGATGAATTGGGGCAAGCCGTGGCGTGAGCGCCGCAGCCTGCAGGGCTTGGATCACGGTCATGCGCCTTTTTCTGGCGGTCGTGCTGCTGATGACCATGGCGCTCTTCTCCGCTGCGCGCGGCGAAGAGCGGATAGCGCTGGTTGTCGCCAATCCGGCCTCTGAGGGCTCACCGGCAATCGCCAACGCCGACCTCAGTGCCGAACTCGTTGCAGCGACGCTTCGATCGCTTGGCTTCACCGTCCGGCAGGTGTCGGATGGCGACCGCGCCGATGTCGCGCGCGCCATGCATGATTTCGCCCAATCCCTGGCCAATCCGGACTCCGTCGGCATCTTCTACTATGTCGGCCACACCGCGCAGGCCAACGGCAGGAACTATTTACTGACGCGCGGCACCCGGATCGATTCAAAGGAAACGGTCGACCAGACGGCATTGCCCCTCGATCTGTTCATGCAGGCGCTCGAGGCAACCCCGACATTGAAGGTGGTTCTGCTCGACAATCCCGGCGATGGCCACAACCCTACTTCCGGCGTGATGCAGGGTCTGGCGGCGGTCGATCCCCTCACCCACGCCATCGTCGCTCTGTCGGCCAAACCCGGAACCGTTGCACTGGACGAAGCCCGCCCCGTCACCGTATTTGCCGATGCGCTCACCGCTGCGCTGGTCAAGCGCGGCGCGGACATAGCCATCATCCTCGCCTCGGTCAGGCAAACCACTATCGACAAAACGTCAGGCGCCCAGTGGCCATGGATGGCATATGGCCGCTCGGCAGACGCTGCCTTTGTGCTGACGCCGGACCAGGTGGCCGGCGCGGCACCGGCGCTGCCGCTTGTGCCGGAACCGGCACCGCCGGCGATGGCGAGCGGCGGCTACATCTCCGGGAGTGGCGGTTGGGAGCCTGATGGCAGCGACTACGCCGATGGCAGCGGTCAGGAGCCCTACCCCATGGACGTTGCACCGGGCTCCGGCAGTCCCGATGCCGCGATGGGCGACAGCGCCAAGGAGGCGGCGCTCTACGAGGAATACAAACGCCAGGAACAGCAGCGCCAATTGCAGGAAGAGCAGGCTCGGCAACGATACGAAGAGGAAAAGCAACGTCTTGAAGACGCAGCTGTGGCCGCTGCCCAGAACAATCTCGGCGGGACCTATCCGCAGGATGGCGGAGCCACCGGCGCCGAACCGCCCCCCGATAAGGCAGGGATCCCCCCTGAGGACGGCATGACATCGGCCCCGCCACCCGCGACCGGCGCCGAAAGTCCGCCGGAGGCGCAGGCGCCACCGAAACCAGCGCCGCCGCCCATCGACCAGGCGCAAAGCCCTCCTTCCGGCGGCGCCCTTCCACAACCCGAGACGGGCGCTGTCGAGGTGGTGCGCCATCCAACCATCGATGCGCCGGATGAGATTGTCGCCGGCGAGACGGTGACCGTTTCGATCGCTCTGACCGAGGAGCAATTGACGCCCGAAGTGAAGGTAAAGGCAGCGCCGGGCTCGTCGGCGACAGAAGATGGCGCCCTGGCCATGGCGATGCCGGCGGGAGCCGAGCAATGGCCGATCGACATCGATCTGTTCGCCTCCGGCTTCGATCTCACCGACGGCGGCAAATGGAGCCGGCAAACGACGCTCTACCGCCAGGGCGACAGCGACTTCGTCCGCTTCGACGTCAAGGCGCGGCCGACCGCCAACGACAGCAAGCCGTCCCAGTTCATCGCACGCATCTACAGCGCCGGGAGGTTCCTCGGATCGGCGTCGCGGTCCGTTGTCATCCGTCGCACGGCGCCTGTCGAGGCAGCCGCTCGGAGCGCCGCAGCCGAACGCTCCGCAGCACCTGCCATGCTGATGCTGGCCGCAGCGCCGCCGCAGCCGGCGGTAACTGGCAATGTGACGCTCGGCGGCGCAGCCGGCGATGACGTTCCCGATCTCGACGTGACCATCCTCTATGACGATCCGAGCGGGCTGGGTTCGGGGCAGATCATCATCCATTCGCCGCATCTGGCCGGTCCGGTGACCGATACGTTCTCGACGCCACCTGAGATGGCGGCATGGCTGGACTCCGAATACCGCCGCCTGCTGCAGCTCGGATTGAGCCTGCGCGGCGCCGTTTCGCTGCAGCAGCCTGCCGCAAGCAGCGATACGGGGGCGCAAAAGCGCTTTGTCACGCTCGCCGCCGAAGGTTTTGGCGATGCGCTCTACCGCGACTATGTGCCGAAACCGTTCAAGGACGTGTTCTGGTCGCTGCGCGGCAAAGGCGAACTCCATTCAATCCAGATCACCTCGAACAGCCCGACGCTGCCCTGGGAATTGATCCGCCCGCGCAGCGCCGACGGCGCCGTCGCCGACGGTTTTCTCGGCATGGGCTACCGGCTGGCGCGCTGGGCTCCGCGCAGCAGTGCCTCACAGGTCGACAACCCGCTCGACCGCATGACCTTCACCGGCGTCGCGGCCGTCGCGCCCTCCTATCTCGACAAGCGCTCGCTGCGCTTTCAGCAGGACGAGATCGCGGCGCTGAGCAAGCTTTACGGCTACCGCCGCTTCGATGGCGATTTCACCTCTTTCGAGAAACTGGTCGGTGAAGTCTCGACCGGTTTCATTCATTTCTCCGGTCATGGCGAGGTCAACCAGCCGAGCAGTGGCCGGCCGGTCTTTGCCATCGATCTCGTCGACCAGTCGCTCGACCCCGATACATGGGCCGCGCTGGTCGCGGCCGCGCATGGCAAGGGCAATCCGTTCTACTTTTTCAACGCCTGCGACACCGGCCGTTCGCAGATGCTCGGCGGCTTCGTGCAGGGCTGGGGTCCGGCGGTGCTGGCGGGCGGCGCTTCCGGCTTCATCGGCGGCATGTGGCCACTGACCGACCGCGCGGCAGCGGCCTTCTCGACCGATTTCTATGGCGGCATCAGCACGCGGATCAAGGACGGGCCGGTCTATCTGGCCGAGATCCTGCAGGATGTCCGCAGAGAATTCTACCGGACCGGCGATCCGACCTATCTCGCCTACACATTCTACGGCAACGCCAATCTGAGGATTGTCGGGCAGTAGGCGACGGATCGTCGTTGGCGGATTGGCTTCGCCTACAATGCGTTTTGCGGGCATGGCACGCCGGCGCCGCCGCAGCGTGAGGCCATCGGCCTGGAGCTCATGTCTTCGGACTGCCGCACAAGCTCCGCAAAGAGAAGGGCGAAACTTCCCATCACAAGGAAGACGATAATCAGGCGTGTCACCGGCAATAGACAGGTCTCGACTGGCTAGCCCCCCAGCCACCCATCCTCTGTCGGCTAACATGATCGATCAGGCTTTACGAGTGCTTAAGCTCGCACTTAACCATCACATTCGCCGTTCCGGCGACATGAAGCGCGAGCCGCCGATTTCGTTTCGCCGCGGCCGCAACTGGCCCGGACGATGCCTCCCTTTGCAGATGCGCTTGCCCATGCTACCCCACGCAACCGCCGCCGACCGCCATCGGCCGACCGCCATCGGAATGTCATGAGCAAAGCCAATCTCGCCTTCGTCTCCTCCGACACTGCCGATGCCAAGGCGGCGATGGAGAGCCTGTCGGCCCGCTATGGCCAGGCATCCTTCGACGACGCCCAGGTGGTGGTGGCACTGGGTGGCGACGGCTTCCTGCTGCAGACCTTGCGCGACACGATGAGCACGGGAAAGAAGGTCTACGGCATGAACCGTGGCACCATCGGCTTCCTGATGAACGAGTACCGCGTCGGGGGCCTCACCGAGCGCATCGCGGCCGCCGTCGCCGAAACGATCCGCCCGCTGGAAATGCTGGCGTTGACGCATGAGGGCGAGACGGTTTCGGCACTCGCCATCAACGAGGTGGCGCTGTGGCGTCAGTCCTACCAGACGGCAAAGATCCGCATCACCGTCGACGAGCAGGTCCGCATCGAGGAACTGAACTGCGACGGCGTGATGATCGCGACGCCGGCCGGCTCCACCGCGTACAATCTTTCGGCGCACGGGCCGATCCTGCCGCTGGATGCGCCGTTGCTCGCGCTGACCCCGGTCAGCCCGTTCCGGCCGCGCCGTTGGCGGGGTGCCTTGTTGTCAAACAAGGCGACCGTACGCTTCGATATTCTGGAGTCGGAAAAGCGCCCGGTGAACACCGCCGCCGACCACACCGAGGTCAAGGCGGTGGCTTCCGTAACGGTCCGCGAATCGCCGACTGCGACGGCAACGCTGCTGTTTGATCCCAACCATTCGTGGAACGAACGCATTCTCGCCGAGCAGTTTCGCTATTGAGCCGGCGCAAAGAGTGACTACCTAATTAAGCATCGCGATTAAGCTTACGTTTTCACAATCGTGCCAATCCCGCCCGTTTCTGTTGACAAATCGCGGGCTTGCGCCTAATCGCAATACCAATCTTGCAGGCACGCTGTGCTTGCCGCGACGGATGCCGTTGCGCTTCCCCGAACCAGCCAAAGACAGCAACTCTTGTCCTCAGACACCACGACCGCTCTAGAAGCGTTGACCTTTTCAGACCTCGGCCTGTCGCCCAAGGTCCTTTCCGCAGTCACCGATGCGGGCTACACCGTGCCGACGCCGATCCAGGCTGGCGCCATCCCGCATGCCTTGCTCGGCAAGGATATTCTGGGCATAGCACAGACCGGCACCGGCAAGACGGCTTCCTTCGTGCTGCCGATGCTGACCCGCCTCGAAAAAGGCAGGGCCCGTGCCCGCATGCCGCGCACGCTGATCCTCGAGCCGACGCGCGAGCTCGCCGCGCAGGTCGAAGAGAATTTCATCAGATACGGCAAGAACCACAAGCTCAACATCGCGCTGCTGATCGGCGGCGTCTCCTTCGACGAGCAGGACAAGAAGCTGGAGCGCGGCGCCGACGTGCTGATCGCCACGCCCGGCCGTCTGCTCGATCACCGCGAGCGCGGCAAGCTGTTGCTCAACGGCGTCGAGATCCTCGTCATCGACGAGGCCGACCGCATGCTGGACATGGGCTTCATCCCCGACATCGAGCGCATCTGCGAGATGATCCCGTTCACCAGGCAGACGCTGTTCTTCTCAGCGACCATGCCGCCGGAGATCACCAAGCTCACCGAGAAATTCCTGCATGCGCCGGTGCGCGTCGAGGTGTCCAAGGCGGCATCCGCTGCCACCAACATCATCCAGCGCCTGGTCAAGTCCGGCTCCAAGCCGTGGGACAAGCGCGAGACGCTACGCAATCTGATAAAGGCCGAAGACGCCGAGCTGAAGAACGCTATCATTTTCTGCAACCGCAAGGTCGAGGTCGCGGAGCTGTTCCGCTCGCTGTTGAAGTATGACTTCGACGCCGGCGCCCTGCATGGCGACATGGACCAGCGCGCCCGCATGCAGATGCTGGCCAATTTCCGCGATGGCAAATTGCGCTATCTCGTGGCGTCCGACGTCGCTGCGCGCGGCCTCGACATTCCCGACGTCAGCCACGTCTTCAACTACGACGTGCCGATCCACGCCGAAGACTATGTCCACCGCATCGGCCGCACCGGCCGCGCCGGACGCTCGGGCAAATCCTTCACCATCGCCACCAAGTCCGACACCAAATACATCGACGCCATCGAGCGGCTGATCGGCAACAAGATCGAGTGGCATGACGGCGACCTGTCGACCGTGGTCGCCAGCGAAGGCGGCGAGGACGAAGCGCCCCGCCGTGGCCGTGGCGCTCCGCGCCGCGCCGGCCGCAAGGACGAGGACCGCAAGGTCCATGATCGCAAGGACGGTGGCGAGCGCAAGCCGCGCGAACGCCATGCCAAGCGCAGCGACGACGCGCCGGCGGCAGATGCCGCACGCGAGGAACAGCCGGCGGTAGCCGAGGCCGCGGTCGCCGACATCGGCGAACGGCATCAGCGCAAGGAAGCGATTCGCTCCGAAAACAGCGACCGCAAGGTCTCCGATCGCAACAACGAGAACCGTGCCCCGGAACGCGGCGACACAAGGCCGCAGCGCGCCAGCGGCAACAGCCGCCCTGCCCGCGGCAACAACCGCGGTGAAGACAATGACGGCACCGTCGGCTTCGGCGACGACATGCCGGCCTTCATGAAGATCGTCGCCAAGGTCTGATCCCATGAGCCGCGGCGTCCCGAGGACGCGCGGCTTGCCTGGACGCGACGGGGATGTGAGATCTGGAGCCCGCTCCAGGATCGGCGCCATGCGCGGTAACTGCAAAACAGGCTCGATCTACCCGATCGCTTCCGGTCTGGAGGCTTAAATAGCCCGTCGATGCTACAGGCTTTTCAGTTCCAGGCGGGATGCCAATAAATCCAGAAACGCCCGAACCTTGGCCGAAGATGACCGGCCTTCCTGCCACAAGGCATGGATCGGCACCGGTGCCGGCTCGAATTCCGTCAAAACCAGTTCGACGAGACCGTCGTCGACCAAATGTCTTATCTGCCACAGAGGCGAGAAGCCCAAACCCAGTCCGTGGATTGCGGCGGCATAGACCGAGGTCATCAGATTGGAGCGAAAAGTGCCTGCGACCTTCACGGTCCGGGGTTTCCCGTCGATCTGAAACGTCCATTCACCTGGACGCTCGTTAGCGGTTCTGATGATGCAACTGTGCTCACTCAGCTGGAAGGGATGGGCCGGCCGGCCACACCGCGCGAAATAGGAAGGCGCGCCGAACACAACGCGCCGCAACGCCCCCAGGCGTTTGGCTTTCAATTTGGAATCCGGCAAATCGCCGATGCGTATTGCCAGGTCGAGACCTTCGGCGCCAAGATCGGCAAATCCATCGGAAAGTTGAAGATCGACCTCGACCCGGGGAAATGTCCGCATGTATTCCGCGATGACAGGCATCAGGACGTTCGGGCCAAACAGAACCGGCGCCCCGATGCGCAGGACGCCTGCCGGCTCCGATCGTTGATTGATCGCCTGAAGTCTTGCGTCGTTTATTTCGTCAACCGCGGGTTTGATCCGGTTGAAAAAGGCTGCTCCGACTTCACTCGGTGTCGAGCGACGCGTTGTCCTGTGGATCAGCTCGACGCCGACTGATTCCTCCAGTGCCGCCAGGGACCGGCTGACCGACTGCAGCGAGCGGTTCAGCCGATGTGCGGCAGTCGTCAGACTTCCATGCTCGACGATCGCGATGAAAGCCTCGAAATCGTCCATCCGGCTCATGTATTCTCCCGATCTTCGACATAATATATCGCAAAAACGGGTAATTGTAACGACAATTGCGACGTCGTACCTCTCTGCAAGTTGTCCCGCGAGGACAGGCTTGATGGAAGGGAATCGTCATGCAAGTAGCCAATCCAACTGTTCTGGTCGTTGGTGCCACAGGCCGAGTTGCGGGACTTGTCGTGCCTGAACTTGTCCGACGCAATGCCAATGTTCGAGCGCTCGTTCGCGACCCTGCGAATGCCGAAAAGGCCAGGAAGCTAGGGGCATCCGAGGTTGCGACAGGAGATTTGCGAAATCGTCAGAGCCTCGAAAGGGCGGTCGAGGGCGTCGACGGCGTCTTTCACATTGGGCCGGCTTTTGCTCCCGATGAAGCAGCCATGGGCGTTGCCATGGTTGAGGCCGCCACGCGAGCAGGAGTTCGAAAGTTCGTCTTCTCGTCGGTGATCCAGCCTACCAATACGCGACTGAAGAACCATGCCAGCAAGGTGCCTGTCGAGGCTGCTCTCTACTCGACAACGATGGAATATACGATTCTGCACCCTGCCAATTTCATGCAGAACCTCGCAGCGGCCTGGCCGTCCGTCGTTGAACATGGTGTTTTCTCGGAACCGTTTCCAAAGACGGCGAAGCTGGCCCGCGTCGACTACCGCGATGTCGCTGAGGTGGCGGCGATCGCCCTAACCGAAGCGCGATTGTCCTACGCGACCCTCGATCTGTGCGCTGACGGCATGCACAGCCGGGAAGACATCGTTGCGATGATGAGTGAGGAACTTGGCCGACCCATCTCTTCTGGTGAGCCGACATTTGGCGAGTGGGCGGCCGAGGCACGCCTTCCCTACAATGAGCGCCAAATGCAGGTGCTGGCCAAAATATACGCCCACTACGCCCACTATGGCCTTGGTGGGAACAGTCTGACATTGCGCGCCGCCCTGGGCCGCGAACCGCGTTCGTTGCGCGGCTTTATTCGAAACCTTGCCCAGCAAATGGCGCAGGCCGCCTGACTGCGCCCAGCCGCGCATACTTCCACTTTTCGAGAAGGAGATATTTGATGCGACCGTCATCCCACAAGGTTTTGAAATCGAGGAAGCTACCGGCCTCTTACAATGCGCTGGTAATGCCATTCGTACTTTCCATCCTGATGTCGTGCATTGTTTCCGCGGTAGCGACGCTGATCAATGCGGGCTGGACAACCGGTTTCGTGGCGACCTGGCCGTATGCATGGGGAGCATCATGGCTAGTGGGCTTTCCAAGTCTGCTGCTGGTCTTGCCGATCGTGCGCCGTATCGTTGCGGCAATTGTCGATCAGCCGACCTCGTAGGCCTTGATTACAGAGTCCGACATGCCAAACAAAAACGGCCCTTGCGGGCCGCTTCTACCTTCGACTGACGGCTCGCAGCGCCATTGTCGGCTTCCGCGACCAGATACCCGTCTTCAAGCGGGCAGCCTTCATGCGCGCCGGCCCTCATGCCGATCGTCCTCCGAGCCCGATCCCGAGCGCTCTCAAATGCAGCCGGCCAGCTTGCACTCTTGGCACGCTCCTATCCTGGCCCGTCCGTCACATCGGGCCGGGCATCATCTTGGTCGGTTTTTCCAGCATCGGAAACTCTGCCTTGCTGCATTTCACGTTCGGGTTGGTCGGACTGAACATGCCGTTCGGATTGTCTCTGAACAGCCAGGCATGAAGGTCGTAGTGGACGAACTCCCTCGGAATGAGCGGATAGTGCCCTTCCATCGGTCCCATGAAGGTCTGGCCAAATAGTTTTGGAGGTTCCTTGGTGTCCGGCGTCAGGGGCACCAGCCATTCCACGCCAACCAATCTCAAGCCTTTCTTGGTCGGCTCGTAGATCAGCACATTGGGGCGCATCGGATCGAGTTTCTGACCGACACTCGGGACGTTGACGAAATGGATGCCCATAGCGCCCTTCGGATAGTCCATTGCGCCCTCGATCCTGTCCCCGCTGTAATAGACGCACCCGACAGTCGACAGATAAAGGTCGCGGACGGCGACCGTGTAGTCTTCATATTTGGCGAGCGATTTCTTCAACGCTTCGATGTCGGCTTTGTTGGCGTCCTCGGCTTGAGCCGTGGCCGCTGCGCACCAAGCAGAGACCAGACCTGTCAAAATGAGGACGCCGCAACGCCCAAAACGAGCTGTTCTTGTCATGCATTCCTCCCAGATTTCCTTATCTGGCCGTGCAGGACCGGGGCCGACTAAGTGACTGCGCGGCCGTTTGTACCGCCCCATCCCCTCTGGAACCGCACCAATGCTAATCCCTTCCAAGGCCTCCGGAAAGGGATTATTAGAAATCTCTAATGCGTTAGACCTTTTGGCGGACCACAGGAGCCCAAAAAGAAAGCGGCCCTTGCGGGGCCGCCTTCGCATTTCGATGCCGAACAATTCAGGTCAGCGGCGAAAGCTGGATCTCGACGCGCCGGTTCTGCGCACGGCCGGCCGCCGTTCCATTGGACGCGATCGGACGGGTCTTGCCGAAACCGGTGACGGCGAAGCGGCGCGAATCGACACCTTGGCCCGAGAGATAGTTGGCGACCGCCAATGCACGGCGCTGCGACAGATCGAAATTGTGTTCGTCGCCGCCGGTCGAATCGGTATGGCCGAACACATCGACCGTGGTCTGCTTGAACTTCTTCAGCACCAGCGCAACCGAGTTCAGCACCTGGTAGAAGCCAGGCTTCACCGCATCCTGGTCGACGTTGAAAGTAATGTCGGACGGCATGTTGAGGATGATCTGGTCGCCGGTGCGGGTGACGCTGACGCCGGTGCCTTCGAGCTGGCGGCGCAGTTCAGCCTCGTTCTGGTCCATGGTCGCGCCGATGGCGCCGCCGGCCAGCGCGCCGATACCGGCGCCGATCAGCGCGTTGCGGCGGTCATTGCCGCCGGCAAGCAGGCCGAGGCCCGCGCCCGCCAGGGCGCCAAGGCCGGCGCCGGCTGCGGTGTTCGAAACCTTCTGCTCCCCGGTGTACGGATCGGTCGTGGTGCAGGCACTCACCAGCACAGCCGTCGCAACGGCGACGAGCACAGTCTTTTTCATAGAATCGTCCCTCTCCAAAGCGCGGCCTTTGCGGCTCGCGCATATAAGCCCTTCTCCGGTCTTGTAACATGAAATGCGGCGAAAAACCGAGCGGCGAAAGCGGCTTTTCCCCGCTCGCGCCACTCTTCCGCTTCGGTGGCTGGTGCTGGCCTACCAGAGGTTCTTGCCGTCAATGACGACCACCTCGACCTTATCGAGGTCGAAATCGTCGAACAGCCGCGAATTGACTGATATCTTGGGATTGTCGAAGTCCGGTTTTCCGGTCGACCAGTCCGGCGTTTCGGTGAAGGTGCCGCAGCCGCAAATGGCGCAAAACCCGTGTTTGACGGTCTTCGATCCCCATTGATAGAAGGAAACGTTTTCCGGCGAGCTGGTGAGCTTGAATTGCGACGGAACGTAGTAAGCCCACAGCGAACCGCGCTTGGAGCAGAACGAGCAGGTGCATTGTGTTACCGTCTCGGGCGCCTGCGAAACCTCGAACGTCGTCGCCTTGCAATGACAGCTGGCCTTGATGGTCATGAAAAGCTTTCCTCTCCGTTGCCCGCCACCCATGCGGCAAGGCACCATAAAGGAAGGCTCCTGACAACTGTCTGTCAGCAGGCTCCGGTCGATCGAGCCGAGCGGCGCTCTGGCTGAAGCAGGCCCGTCGTCACCTCCCAATCGTCGTCACCTGCCGATATAGGCGGCCAGTTCGTCCGGCGTCCCGTTTGGGAAAGCCTGTTTCAGAAAATCCAGGAACGCCGACACGCGCGCGCTGAGCAGCCGCCGGGAGGGGTAGAGCGTCCATAGAGAAATTTCGGGGCCGTCAATATCCCCCCAATTCACCAGTGTGCCGTCAGCCAGGTCGTGGGCCACCAACGAAATGGGAAGCCGTCCTGCGCCGATGCCGGCTCGCACCGCATCCCGGACCATGATGAGCGTCGACAAGGCGAGGACCGGCTCGATTCTAAGTGTTGCCCGGCCACCTGGTGTCTTCACCTGCCATGTTTGCCGCTCGCCCGTCCCGCGCGCAACGCCAGGAGCGGCGAGCCCATCGGTCGGGCGAGGAAGGTCCGGGCTCGCCACAACGACCAGGCGGTCGCGGAGAAACGCCCGTCCGACCAGGCTTTCATCGGGATCCGGATTGACCCGGATTACCAGATCGTAGCCTTCCTCGATCATGTCGACATGCCGGTCTTCGGTGGTCACTTCAAGCCTCACCTCAGGATACCTCAGGGCAAATCCCGCGGCGATCCTCCCCATTGCAGTCTGCGAAAAATGCAAAGGCGCGCTGATCCGCAATCTGCCCTTGGGTCTCTGGCCGCCCGACGCAATCGCCGATGCCGTCTCGTCCAGCTCGGCAAGCAACGCCCCCGTCCGCTCGAAGAGCGCCCGTCCTTCTTCGGTCAGCTTCAGGTTACGCGCACCCCGTTCGAACAGACGCAGATCGAGACTGCTTTCCAATTCGCCAACGCGCCGGGACAACGTTGCCTTGGGCCGGCCGGTGGACCTTGCCGCTTTGCCGAAGCCGCCATGGCGGGCCACGAGGTTAAAATCGGCAAGGGCTAAAAGATCCATGACTGTCCCACCAGTGAGACGACGTGTCTAAAATTGCCGTCTACTGGGCTCTTTGTGAGCCACACATATTGGGGCTGTCAAGCAACCCAACAGGAGAAATTCCATGACCATTCTCGTTACCGGCGCCACCGGCAATATCGGCCGCCAAGTCGTCGAACAGCTCGCCAAGCGCGGCGCCGATGTGCGTGCTCTCGTGCGCGATCCGTCGAAAGCCAGTTTTCCGGCAGGCGTATCCGTCGTGCAGGGCGACTTTCTCGATGTCGATTCGCTGCGCAAAGCCATGTCTGGCGTTTCCACGCTGTTTCTCTTGAACGCCGTGGTGCCGGACGAATTCACCCAGGCTTTGATCGCCTTGAACGTCGCCCGATCGGCCGGCATCGAGCGGATCGTCTATCTCTCGGTGATCCACGCTGACGTCTATGTGAACGTGCCGCATTTCGCGGGCAAGTTCGGCGTCGAGCGAATGATCGAGCAGATGGACTTCAAAGCTACGATCTTGCGCCCGGCCTACTTCATCCAGAACGATCTGACGGTCGAAGACGTCATCACCGGCTACGGCACCTACCCAATGCCGATCGGCCCCAAGGGTCTCGCCATGATCGATGCCCGCGATATCGCCGAGGTCGCCGCTCTTGAGCTGCTGCGTCGCGAACGGTCCAAGGAGCCGCTTGCGTTCGAGAGGATCAACCTCGTCGGTCCGCAGACACTGACCGGGACGGATATTGCCGCAATCTGGTCAGACGTACTCGCCCGCCCGATCAGCTACAGCGGCGACAATACGGAGGGTTTTGAGCAAAATCTCAAGCAGTTCCTGCCCGCCTGGATGGCCTACGACATGCGCCTGATGGGCGAGCGCTTCTTCACCGACGGGATGCTGCCCGAGGCCGGCGACGTCGAGCGCCTGACGGCACTTCTGGGTCGCCCACTGCGCCCGTATCGCGACTTCGCCTCAGCACTCGCTGCTTCCGTCTGACGCAAGCGCCTTCAGCACCAAGGCCGGCCTTCCGATGAGAACTGCCAACAGAACTCAGTAGGAACGCGGTGGCACGAACAGGCAGATCGTCTTGCCTGCGTCGAGGCCGGCCTGGTGCGCGCACCAGTGGAAATCGCCGTCGGGTGAGTCCTTGACCCGCTTGTCGCTCATCGGAACGACCTCCCCCGTTCCGGCGATGACATAGCCCTCCGGCTTTTCCAGCACCTCGCCGGTGTGGGTGGTGCGGCAGTCGTAGTTTGCGCAGCAGGCGAAGGGATAACTCCAGCCTTGCGGCTTCGCCGCCGTGGGCTTGGCGTCATGTGCGAAGGCGGGTGCCGTCAGCACCGCCATAGCAAGCATCGCGATTGCAAAGATCGGGGTGACGAACAAGGAAAACAGGAGTCGGCCAGCCGGTTGAACGGCTCTAGCCGATCGGAGAGTGGCAGCAGACATGGAAGCGTTCCTTTCAAACGAGCATCAAGCGTTTCGCTTGCCCGTTCCCGGAACGTGTCTTCCCAGTGGCCGGATCGTCAGGTCGCAGATATGCCGCGTCCGGCCATAAATGCTTTTTCTCTTCCAGCCCTCGGATGCTGGGCTGATTCCTTGGCCGGCGCAAGAAGTTGCTGCGCGAGGCCGCACATCTACGCCGCTATCTGCAACCGCTGACGAGATCCAAGGCCAGGCTCAACTCCCGGCAGACGGGCAACGAAACAACGGGATTGGCCGTATGTGGTTCCAGCCTATACGTCGCCTGGACCGGCGATCACATGCCCTTCATATTGCGGCAAGTCGTCGGCGATGGTGAACCATGGCGCCTTGGAGCCGACGAAGATGTGCGCGGTCGGCCGGATCGTCGGATCGTCGACCAGCGTGCCCATGGCGACGTGGACATAGGCGCCGTCGCGGACCAGCGAATACAGCAACGAGCCGCAGCGGCTGCAATGCGCATCGTGGCCGCTGTCATCGCCGAAATGGATGAGCCCGTGATGCCCTTCGGCAAGGGCAAGTTTCTCGCGCTCGATGCCGGCGAAAGGCTTGAAGGCGGAACCTGTGGTGCGCCGGCAGTTTGAACAATGGCAGTTGGCGGCATAGACGAACTCGTCCGCCACTTCATACTGGACCGCGCCGCAAAAGCATTTGCCGGTGAGCCTGCGACTCATGGTTCCTCCTTCGCTCCCCCTCCCAGGGATCCTTCTGATTCAAGTCGGCCGAGTCGAGAGTGGCGGAAGCGCAGGAATCAGCCATTCGCAGCCCGGCCTCACCTGAATATGGACATATCCTAGTCGAGGTCGGCCACGGCTTCACCGGCACCGCCCTCGATGCGCTGCGACAACGAGGCTTCCATGAAGTCGTCGAGGTCGCCGTCGAGCACGCTCGACGGGCTGGTGCTCTCGACGCCGGTGCGCAGGTCCTTCACCAACTGGTAGGGCTGCAGCACATAGGAACGAATCTGGTGACCCCAGCCGATGTCGCTCTTCGACGCTTCTGTGGCATTGGCCACCGCTTCGCGCTTCTTCAGCTCTTCCTCGTAAAGGCGCGAGCGCAGCATTTCCCAGGCCTTCGCCTTGTTCTTGTGCTGCGAGCGTTCGGCCTGGCAGGCAACCGCGATGCCGGTGGCGATATGGGTGATGCGAACCGCCGAGTCCGTGGTGTTGACGTGCTGGCCGCCCGAACCGGATGAGCGATAGGTGTCGATGCGTACATCGGATTCCGAGACGTCGATCTCGATCCTGTCATCAACGACCGGGTAGACCCAGACGCTGGAGAAGGACGTGTGGCGGCGCGCATTGCTGTCATAGGGTGAAATGCGGACCAGGCGATGAACGCCCGACTCCGTCTTCAGCCAGCCATAGGCATTGTGGCCCTTGATCAGAAGCGTGGCGGACTTGATGCCGGCCTCTTCGCCGTCATGGACTTCGAGCACTTCGACCTTGAAACGACGACGCTCGGCCCAGCGCGTATACATGCGCAGTAGCATCGAGGCCCAGTCCTGGCTCTCGGTGCCGCCGGCGCCGGCATGGACTTCGAGATAGGTGTCGTTGGCGTCTGCCTCGCCCGACAGCAGCGTCTCGACCTGGCGGGCCTTGGCCTCGCCCTGCATCGAGCGGAGGGCTGCTTCCGCTTCGGCGATCACGCTCTGATCGCCCTCTTCCTCACCCAGTTCGATCAGGCCGATATTGTCTTCCAGCGCCTGCGTCAGGCTTTTGACGCCGGCGATCCCGTCTTCGAGGCCCTGGCGCTCGCGCATCAGCTTCTGCGCTTCCAGCGGATCATTCCAGAGGCTGGAATCCTCGGCGCGCACGTTCAGGTATTCAAGCCGCTTTATGGCCTGATCCCAGTCAAAGATGCCTCCTCAGCAGGGTGATCGCCTGCCTGATCTCGTCGACAATGTTCTGCGTTTCCGCGCGCATGGCTGGTTGTTCTGTCCTGTTTTTGAAGTGGCGCTTGGGTCGGCGCGATACATAGGCACGGCATTGCTGCCTGTAAAGCGAAATGGGCCGGCTCAACAAGCCAGCCCATTCGACGTAAAAAATCAGGTCGTCAGTAGAGTCCGCCGCCGGGTGCCTGGATAGCTTCCGTAGCCTGCGGCGATAGCGGTCCGCCGGCGCCGTTGGACCCGTCGGCGCCCATGCCGATCACCCAATAGCTGTCGGCTGGGCCGGTGCCGGGCTTGAAGGCTTCGATGATGGTGCCGGGATCGCCCGACGCGGCACGCATGCCGGTCTTGCGGTTGATCGCGACCAGGTTCATGCCTTCCGGCACCTTGAAGTCGACATTCGGCGTGCCGTCCAGCGCAACGCGCATGAAGTCCTTGAAGATAGGTGCCGCCAGACCACCGCCGGTGGCGCCATGGCCGAGACCGCGCGGCGTGTCGTAACCCATGTAAAGGCCGACGACGAGGTTCGGCGTATAGCCGATGAACCAGGCGTCCTTCTCGTCATTGGTCGTTCCGGTCTTGCCGGCGATGTGGCGGCCAAGCTCGGCGATGGTGGCGCCGGTGCCGCGCTGGACCACGCCTTCCATCATCGAGGTGATCTGGTAGGCCGTCATCGGATCGAGCACCTGCTCGGAATTGTCGACCAGTTCCGGTTCGGGCTGGTTGTTCCATTCGGGCGCGTTGCAGCCTTCGCAGCCGCGCTCGTCCTGCTTGAACACGGTCTTGCCGTAGCGGTCCTGGATGCGGTCGATGAGCGAGGGTTTGATCGACTTGCCGCCATTGGCCATGATCGAATAGGCCGACACCATGCGCATCACCGTCGTCTCGCCGGAGCCCAGCGCCATCGGCAGATACGGCGCCAGATGGTCGTAGACGCCGAACCTCTCGGCATACTCCACCACCAGCTTCATGCCCATGTCGTTGGCGAGCCGCACCGTCATCAAATTGCGCGACTTTTCGATACCGGAGCGCAAGGTCGCGGGGCCGGCCACCGTGCCGTCATAGTTCTTCGGCGTCCAGGTCGTGTTGCCGCTCTGGATGGTGATCGGTCCGTCCATGATAACCGAGGCCGGCGTATAGCCATTGTCGAGCGCGGCCGAATAGACGATCGGCTTGAAGGACGATCCCGGCTGGCGCATCGCCTGCGTGGCGCGGTTGAACTCCGACTGCGCATAGGAGAAGCCGCCGACCATGGCCAGCACGCGGCCGGTATGTGGATCCATGGCGATCAGGCCGCCCTCCACTTCCGGCACCTGGCGCAACGTGTAGGCGCCTTCCGACCCTTCGTTCTTCTGCACGAAGATGACGTCGCCGGGCTGCAGTACATCGGCCGGAGACTTGGCCTTGACCGTCTTGCCATCGACCACATGGCGCATGGCAAAGCTCATGTCTTCCTTGCTGACGGCGCCTTCGACGCGTTCCTTGACGATGTCGCCTGATATCTGCCGCGTCGGCTGCAGGCCGATGGAAAGGCCGGTCGCCGAGCTGTCGAGCACGACGGCAAGCGACCATTCCGGCACGTCTTCCAGCCCCTTGACGTTGCCCAGCGCCACGCCCCAGTCGCCGGAAGCATCGATATGCGTCACCGGTCCGCGATAGCCGCGCAGCGTGTCGTATTTGAGCAAGCCGTTCTGCATCGACTTGCGGGCGATGAGCTGGATCTTCGGATCGAGCGTCGTGCGCACCGAAAGGCCGCCCTCATAGAGCGCGTTCTCGCCATAGCGCGAGATGATCTGGCGGCGCACTTCCTCGGTGAAATATTCACCCGCAAACAGATAGGAGCCATTGCGGCGCGGCGTCACGCCAAGCGGCTCGGCCTTGGCCTTGTCGCCTTCCTCGCGCGTCACGTAGCCGTTCTCGACCATCTGGTCGATGACCCAGTTGCGGCGCTCGATGGCGCGGTCGGCATGCTTGAAGGGATGGTAGTTGTTGGGCCCCTTCGGCAGCGACGCCAGATAAGCGGCTTCCGCGACGGTGAGTTCGTTGACCGACTTGTCGAAATAGGTCAGTGCCGCGCCCGCAACGCCATAGGCGCCGAAACCGAAGAAGATTTCGTTGAGATAGAGCTCAAGGATGCGGTCCTTCGAATAAGCCTGCTCGATGCGGAAGGCCAGGATCATCTCCTTGATCTTGCGCTCGTAGGTCTGGTCCGAGGACAAGAGGAAGTTCTTCGCCACCTGCTGGGTGATGGTCGAGGCGCCGACCTGGCGCCTGCCCGAACCCAGATTCTGCAGGTTGACGTAGATGGCGCGGCCAAGCCCGGTGATGTCGATGCCGGGATGGTTGTAGAAATTCTTGTCCTCGGCCGACAGGAACGCCGCCTTGACCCGGTCCGGAACCGCCTGGATCGGTAGATAGAGCCGCCGTTCGCGCGCATATTCGGCCATCAGCGAGCCGTCGGAAGCATGGATGCGGGTCGTCACTGGCGGCTCGTACTTGGCCAGAACCTCGTAGTCGGGCAGGTCTTTCGATAGATGGCTGATGTATATCGCCACGCCCGCGGCGACGATAAGCGCCAGCGTCGTGCCGATACCAAAGAAATAGCCGATAAGACGAATCATGCCCGCTCCAGTCCGAGGTCCGGGAATTTCCTAGACGAAGCCGCCTTTCGCGCAAGCCTTCGCAACTGTCCCGATCCGTGATGGAAAACCCATGTCGCCACCATGTGGGCAAAATACGGCAGTGCCCGGTTTAGGCATCCCCCACCTGAAATAAAAGCGCCTGGTGTTGTCGTCGTGCAACGCTGCCTCCGGTCGTGGGCGGCGGCGACCATCTCAGCCTCCGGTTCCCGTTCCCATCTTGGCGGAGGCAAACAGGGCGACGGCGTTGGTGATGCTCTCCGCCGCCTTGCCGCGCCAGTCGGCGTCGAGCAGTTGCGCTTCATCCTTGGCGTTGGAGAGATAGCCGAGTTCCACCAGCACCGACGGCACATCGGGCGCTTTCAGCACTTTGAAACCGGCCGAACGCTGCGGATTGTTGATCAGGCCGACGCTGGTGGACAACTGGCCGACCAGAGTGTGGGCAAAGCTCATCGAGAAATTATGCGTCTCGCGGCGGATCAGGTCGATCAGTATGTCGGTGACTTCCTTGTTGTCGTCCTTGATCACCATGCCGGCGAACTGGTCGGAGAGGTTTTCACGGTCGGCAAGCGCCTGCGCTTGCGGATCGGACGCCTTGTCGGAGACGGTATAGACGGTGGCGCCTCTGATACCCTTGACGCTGATCGTGTCGGCATGGATCGAGATCAAAAGGTCGGCCTCGTGCTGACGGGCGATGCGCACGCGGTCATCGAGCCGCAGGAACTCGTCGGAATCGCGCGTCATGAACACGTCGTAGTTGCCGACGGCGGCGAGCTTGTCGCGCAGTTCGGTGGCGAAGGCCAGCGTCACGTTCTTCTCGATGGTGCCGTTGAGGCCTTCGGCGCCACCGTCGATGCCGCCATGGCCGGGATCGATGACGATGGTGAAGCGATGCCCGGGATTGGAGATCGGCCCTGTGCCGACCCTGGAGCCCTTGTCGGTGGAGACGGTCGAGCCGGTGGTCAGCGCCTGGTTGGCAAGGGCTTCGTCGAACTCGCGGTCGGAGGCTGCCGACACGTCGATGGCGATGCGATAGCCTGCGCCGTCCTCGTTCTTGAGCACCTCGAGCTTGTCGACCGAGAACGGCCCCTTGCCGGTCAGGATCAGCCGCGATCCCTCGCCCTGATCGCCATAACGCACCGCTTTGACCAGGCCGCGGGCCTTGGCGTCCTTCGCGCCAATGGCGAATCGGGTGCGCGGCAGGTCCACGACCAGCCGGTTGGGGCCGCGCAGCAGGAACCATTTGATGTCGGGCTCGCGGTCGAAATCGATGACGATGCGCATCTTGGTTGCGTCGCCGGCCATCTTGTAGGCGGTGGCGCCGAGTGGCGCATCGGCGGCGCGTGAAACCGGCGCAAAAGCAAGGCAAAGCGCCAGCAGCAACAGCACACCGGCAGCGCGCAGGAAACGGCCTGCACGGCCATGGCCCTTGTCTGTGGTGCCCGCCAGTCCCATTTCTTTGCAGTCGCTCCCGGTTTGGCGCCTTGCGCCCGCGTGGTTGGTCGAAATGCCGGTCAGGCCGCAGACTCGATTAACGATTGGTATCCAGAGAAGGTTAACCAAGCCTTTTCATTGAGGATTAAGGCCTGTGCTTCCGTTACGGCACTGCTTTTTGCCGGCATCCGAAATCGGGGTTGCCTTCCACCCCGTCAAATCATAAAAGCGATGGTGGATCACTGCAATCCTGGAACCGCTTCTCCCGCAGCTTCCTGCTACAGGTCAGATGAAAGGCGGCTCCTTTCGCTCCAGCGAAAAGGCTTAGGTGATCGCGACGAATTTCGCAGGTGTGCGCCCGTGGCGGGGGAATCGCCTGCGTGAGGAAAACGGCCGGGTTTGTTCCCGTGCCGGCTCTGTATGAGCAAACAAGCTGGTCCGGTTCGTCCGGGCTTTGGTTCAAAAGGTTCTGCTGGTGACGATGGCTTCAAGCGCAATCATGGAAAGGTCCGCATCAAACCGCGCCATTGTGGCTGCGGGCGGCACCGCCATGGCGCTCAAGCGGCGTCCGGCGGACATTCAGACATCCGGCACCCACATCCCAGACACGCAGCAGCGGGCTTTGCCTCGCAAGCTGCGGCTGACGGCTGCCGGGAGGAAACGAAATAATGCCCAACAAAATGCTGATAGACGCCTCCCACCCGGAGGAAACACGCGTTGTCGTTATCCGCGGTAACCGTATTGAAGAATTCGACTTTGAATCCCAGGACAAGAAGCAGCTCAAAGGAAACATCTATCTCGCCCGCGTAACGCGCGTCGAACCTTCCCTTCAGGCAGCCTTTGTCGAATATGGCGGCAACCGTCACGGTTTCCTCGCCTTCAGTGAAATTCACCCCGACTATTACCAGATCCCGGTCGCCGATCGTCAGGCTTTGCTGCGCGCTGAAGCGCAGGAAGCCGAGGACGAGGAGAACGAGGACAATGACGGCGACGACCGCCAGAGCCGCGATCGCGGCCGGCGCGGCCGCCGGCGCGGCGGCAAGGGTCGTGAGCGCGGCGAACACAAGCGCGACGCCGGCGCCGATGATGAGAACGGCGAACATGGCGATGCCGGCAGCGATGCCGTCTCCGAAGAGCCTGCTTCCGAGCATGCCGCGGCCGATACCGCCGGGCATGACGATCATGCCGGGCATGGCGACAGCGAAGCTTCCGACGCCGAGACATCCGGGAGCGAACCGTCGGAAGGCGGCCCGACATCGATTGCGGCAAGCGTCGAAGCGGATGTGATCTCCGAAGCTGTCCCTGCGGCGGAGCCGGGTGACGAAAGGTCGTCCAGCGAGGCAAGCGGCGAAGCCACCTCCGGGGACAATGACCGCGGCATGCTGGAAGAGGTGCAGTCCTCGCATCCGGACGACCACGAGATCGAATCCGTAGGCGCCGAGGATGCGCTGGAAGAGGTGCGCAGCCGCCGCAAGCCGGTGCGCCGCCAGTACAAGATTCAGGAAGTCATCAAGCGCCGGCAGATCCTGCTGGTGCAGGTGGTCAAGGAAGAGCGCGGCAACAAGGGCGCTGCACTCACCACCTATCTGTCGCTTGCCGGCCGCTATTCCGTGCTGATGCCCAACACCGCACGCGGCGGCGGCATTTCGCGCAAGATCACCAGTGCGGTCGACCGCAAGCGCCTCAAGGAGGTCGTTGCCGATCTCGAAGTGCCGCAGGGCATGGGCGTCATCCTGCGCACCGCCGGCGAAAGCCGCACCAAGGCGGAAATCAAGCGCGACTACGAATATCTGATGCGGCTTTGGGAAAACGTCCGCAATCTGACGCTGCAATCCACCGCCCCTGCCCTCGTCTATGAGGAAGGCAGCCTGATCAAGCGCTCGGTGCGCGACCTCTACAACAAGGATATTGACGAGATTCTTGTCTCCGGCGAGGAAGGCTACCGCGAGGCCAAGGATTTCATGCGCATGCTGATGCCGAGCCACGCCAAGGTCGTTCAGCCGTTCCGCGACACGACGCCGATCTTCGTGCGCAACGGGATCGAGGCGCAGCTCGACCGCATGCTGCAGCCGCAGGTGACGCTGAAGAGCGGCGGCTACATCATCATCAACCAGACCGAGGCGCTGGTCGCCATCGACGTCAATTCGGGCCGCTCCACCAAGGAGCACTCGATCGAGGACACCGCTCTCCACACCAACCTTGAAGCGGCGGAAGAAGTCGCCAGGCAATTAAGGCTGCGCGATCTCGCCGGCCTGATCGTCATCGACTTCATCGACATGGAGGAGAACCGCAACAACCGCTCCGTCGAGAAGCGGCTGAAGGATCACCTCAAGAACGACCGAGCCCGCATCCAAGTCGGCCGCATCTCGCATTTCGGCCTGATGGAGATGTCGCGCCAGCGCATCCGCGCCAGCGTGCTGGAATCAACCATGAAGCCGTGCCCTCATTGCGGCGGCACTGGCCATGTGCGCTCCGATTCGTCGGTGGCGCTGATGGTGGTGCGGGCGATCGAGGAATTCCTGCTCAAGGATTCGCGCAGCCACATCACGGTGCGGACTCCGGCGGCGACCGCTCTCTATGTGCTCAACCACAAGCGCGGCACGCTGGTGGAACTCGAAAGCCGCTTTGGCCTGACCATCACCGTCGAGGCCGATGATACGGTCGGTGTGCAGCACTACGCGATCTTCCGCGGCGCCATTGCCGAAAAGCCGGAAGGCTTTGTCGAAGCGCGAACCTTCCCGGCCTATGTCGAGCCGGAAGAGCCCGAGGACGAGATCGTCATCGAGGAGGAAGACGACGAGGTTGTGGTACAGGCCGAGCAGCCGCGCCAGGCGCAGCCGCAATCGCAGCAGCAGCCGAGATCGGCTGAGGACGGCGAAGGCCGCGATCGCAAGCGTCGCAAGCGCCGCAGGCGGCGCGGCGGCAAGGATCGCGAACGCGAACATGGCGATCGCGAGCATGGCGCCGAAGGTGCTTCGGTTTCGGCGGCAAGCGACGACTTTGCCGCTGAACCAGGCGATGACGATGCAACACAGCAAGACGAAGCCCAGGTTGGCGCCGTCGAAATGGTGGAAGCATCAGATGACGCCCAGGGCAAGAAGCGCCGTCGCGGCAAGCGCGGCGGCAAGCGCAATCGTCGCGAAGACGGCACGGAGACCGAAGCCGGCGAAACCGCCTCGGTGGCCGAGGCCGCTGAAGTCGGAACGGCCGCAAGCGAGCCCGTAGCAGCCGTAGCGGTTGAAGAAGCAGCGGCTCCCGCCGCGGCGAACGACGACGCTCCAGCCGAAAAGCCGAAGAAGAAGCGCGCTTCAAGGGCAAAGAAGGCTGTGGTGGAAGTCGCCGATGAGACGGCGGCCGAGGCTGCACCGGAAGCTGCCGTCGAAGCAGCCGCCCCCGCTGCGGCCGATGCCGCCACGGAAACGACCGACGACGAGCCCGCCAAGGCTCGCCCGTCACGGCGCAAAGCCGTGGCCGCGGATACCTCCGCGGTGCCGGTGGTTTCCTCCAGCGTTGCCGACGAGGCAAAGGCCGAGGAAAAGCCGAAGCGCGCCGGCTGGTGGCAGCGGAAGGGCTTTTTCTAAGCTATTCAGCCGATTAAGATAGGTTCCTGACAAAAATCCCGCGCCGTTCAAACCACGGCGCGGGATTTTTGCATGCACGAATGACGGAAGGCGTCAGGGGGCGAAAATCGACCAGTTCATCATCCTGGCCAGTTTTTCCAAGGCGATCGACCCCAGCTTGGAATTGCCGTTGGCGTTCAAGCCCGGCGACCATACGGCGAGCGAAGCAACACCCGGCACGATCCCCAATATGCCACCGCCGACGCCGCTTTTGCCGGGAATGCCGACACGGAAGGCGAAATCGCCGGAACCGTCATAGTGGCCGCAGGTCAGCATCATGGCGCCGATGCGCCGCGCCCGCTCGGCAGACACCACGGAGTGCCCGGTTGCCGGGTTTCTGCCGCCATTGGCGAGGAAGCGGCCGGCCAGCGCCAATTGCCGGCAGCTCATGGCGATGGCGCAATGGTGGAAGTACACGCCCAGCGCCAGCTCCGGTGCATGGTTGAGATTGCCGAAGGATTTCATGTAGTTGGCAAGCGCGAAGTTGCGATAGCCGGTGGCGCGTTCGGAAGCCGCGACCTCGCGGTCGATGATGATGGTTTCGTCATCGGCAAGGAACTGGATGAAGCGCAGGATTTCGCCGATCGCCTCGCGCGGCTGGTGGCCGGCAAGCAGTATGTCGGACACGACGATGGCGCCGGCATTGATGAACGGATTGCGCGGAATGCCGTTCTCATGCTCGAGTTGCACGATCGAGTTGAACGGATTGCCCGACGGCTCGCGTCCGACACGCTGCCACAGCGCGTCGCCGACATTGCCGAGCGCCAACGTAAGCGTAAACACCTTGGAGATGGACTGGATCGAAAACGCCTGGTCGGCGTCGCCGGCGACCAGCACGCGGCCGTCATTGGTCACGGCGGCAATGCCGAATTTCTTCGGATCGACCTTGCCGAGCTGCGGAATGTAGGTGGCGACGTCACCGCAATCGGTGCGCTCGGCCATCTCGGCGGCGACATCGGCCAGCGCTTGTTCAAGATCCGGCATGCTCGTCCCCGCTTTTCAGCCAGCGCTCGATGCGCGCCATCGCCTCGACCATGTCGTCATGGCTGCCGGCATAGGAAAAGCGCATCGTGCGGTGGCCCTGAAGTGGATCGAAATCGCGGCCGGGCGTCGCCGCCACATGCGCCCCGGCCAGCATCTTGCGCGCAAAGGCCATGCTGTCATTGGTATGCCGGGTAACATCGCAGAAAGCGTAGAAGGCGCCGTCCATCGGCGCCGCCAAGGGAAATCCGAGTTCCGGCAGGCGCCGCATCAACAGCTCGCGGTTCCAGGCGTAGCGCGCCTTTACCGCTTCCAGCTCTTGCGTCGCCTTGAAGGCTTCGATCGCCGCGATCTGCGACAGTTCCGGCGGCGAGATGTAGAGGCTCTGGGCGATGCGCTCGATCGGCCTCACCAGAGCTTCCGGCAGCACCATCCAGCCGATGCGCCATCCGGTCATGCAATAATATTTCGAGAAGGAATTGATCACCGTCACGCCTGAGCCATGGGCCAGCGCCGTGGTGTCGGGCGCGGCATAGGCCAGCCGGTGATAAATTTCGTCCGATATCACCGCGATGCCGAGTTCTTCGGCTGTCCTCACCAGTGCCGACAACTCGTCGACGGGAATGACCGCACCTGTCGGATTGGCCGGGCTGGCGAACAACACGCCCTTCAGCGGTTTTTCCCGGTGCGCCGATTTCAAATGTTCGGCATGAAGATAGGCGTCGCTGCCGAGCTCGATCTCGACGATCTGGATACCGAGCGCGGCCATGATGTTGCGGTAGGCCGGATAGCCGGGTGCTGCGATGGCGACGCGGTCGCCGGGATCGAACATCGCCAGGAATGCCAGATTGAAGGCGGCCGACGATCCCGTGGTCACGGCGATCCGGTTCGGCGCGACATCGATCCCGTAATGGTCGCCACAATGCGTCGCGATCGCCTTACGCAGATCCGCCAGACCGAGCGTGTCGGTATAGCCGATGCGTCCGATCCTCAGCGCATTTGCGGCTGCTTCCCTCACGCCCACGGGCGCCGGATCGGATGGCTGGCCGACGGCCATGGACACGACAGGCACGCCCGTCGCCTTCAGCCGGTTGGCTTCGGCCAGAATGTCCATGGCGTGAAACGGCTCGACTTCACCGCGGCGCGACAGCGAAACTACCATTTGACCTCAATCTTTCCGTCCGGCCCGCCGCTCAAAGCCATCAACCGGCGGCAGCGCCGCACAAATGCCCGATTGATGTGAGGATCACAAGTTCGCCTAGTTTCGGTGCCGTGACTTTTCATCGTTCGCCCGCTCGTTTACCAGTGGACCTCATGCTGAGCCGACCCAAATCGACGATGTCCAAATCTTCCATCGGGAAGACAGCGCGCGGCTTCGCGACGCTTTTGCTTGCGGCCGCCATCGCTGTCACCGGCTCGGTGACGGCCTTCGCCCAGGCGGTGCCGGTCGTGCGCGATGCCGAGATCGAGGCGCTGGTGCGCGACTATGCGCGGCCGATCTTCAAGGCGGCCGGTCTTGCCAATGACGGTGTCGATATCGTTCTGGTCAACGATCAGAGCTTCAACGCCTTCGTTACCGGGCGCCGGCTGTTCATCAACACCGGCGCGCTGATGCAGGCCGAAACGCCCAACGAGATCATCGGCGTCATCGCCCATGAGGCCGGCCACATCGCAGGCGGCCATCAGCAGAAATTGCGCGACCAGCTCGAGCGCGCCAAGACCATGGCCATCATCGCCACGCTGCTTGGCGCCGGCGCCATCGTTGCCGGCGCCACCACCAACAGCCGCGGCCTTGCCGGCGCCGGCATGGGTGTCGCCGCGGGCGGCGGCGAGATGGCGCAGCGCAGCATTCTTGCCTACCAGCGCACCGAAGAGTCGACCGCCGACCGCTCTGCCATCACCTATCTCAATGCCACCGGCCAGTCCGGCATGGGCATGCTGAAGACCTTCGCCCGCTTCCAGAGCGCGCTGTCGCTTTCCGGCACGCAGGTCGATCCCTACCGCATCAGCCACCCGATGCCGCAGGAGCGCATCGCCAATCTCGAAGTGCTGGTCAAGCAGAGCCCTAACGTCGACAAGGTCGATCCGCCGGCACTGCAGCAGCGGCACGACATGATGCGCATCAAGATCGCCGCCTATATGGGCGGCCAGGCCGCGGCCACGCGGCTGATCCGCAAGGCCCCGGGCAGCCTCGCCTCGCGCTATGGCGAAGCGCAGATGGCCTATCTCTATGGCAATCTGGGTGCGGCGCTGACCAAGGCCAATGCACTGATCAAGGAACAGCCGAAGAACCCCTACTTCCAGGAAATGCGCGGCGACATACTGATGAAGGCTAACAAGCCCAAGGACGCCGCGGACGCCTATGCCAAGGCGGTCAGCCTCGATCCGGTGGGGTCGGGCCTGTTGCCCGTTTCTCTCGGCCAGGCGCTGATGGCCATCGGCACGCCCGATTCGCTGAAGAAGGCGGTGGTGCAGATCAACAACGGCCTCGGGCGCGACAAGGAAAACACGGTCGGATACCGCTATCTCGCCCAGGCCTATGGCGAGCTTGGCAACATTCCGGCGGCGGAACTCGCCACCGCCGAGGGCCATTTCTATTCCGGCGATTACACGAATGCGAAAATTTTCGCCATGCGCGCGCAAAAGGACTTGAAGCGTGGCGAACCCGGCTGGATTCGGGCGCAGGACATCATAAACTACAACCCTTCAGGCAAACTCAAGAAATGAACCTTCCGGTCGCCCGCGGCGACTAGGATAGACCGGAACCGGTAAAGAGGATGAGACGATGAACAAGGCAATATTGCTCGGCACGACGGGAGTGGCGGCTGCTCTTGCCATGCTCGCTTTCGGGTTCGTCGCCGGCAGTCCGCAGGTGGCCAAGGCCGGCACGGCGCAGACCGCGCAAACCGCCTCTGCCGACACCAAGATCGATCGCACTGAGGTCGAGGGCATTATCCGCGACTATCTCCTGAAGAACCCCGAAGTGCTGCTCGAAGTGCAGGAGGCGCTCGAGGCCAAGCAGAAGGAAGAGCAGCGCATAGCCAGCCTCGGCGTCATCGAGAAGGCCAAGTCCGAGATTTTCAACTCGACCTTCGACGGCGTCGTCGGCAATCCGAAGGGCAAGGTCACCATCGTCGAATTCTACGACTACAATTGCGGCTTCTGCAAACGCGCCATCGACGACATGCAGGCTCTGACAAAGGCCGATCCGGAGCTGCGCTTCGTGCTCAAGGAATTCCCGATCCTCGGGCCGGATTCGCAAAAGGCCAGCGTCGTCTCGATGGCTTTCCACCTGATGCATCCGGAGAAATACGGCGAGTTCCACAACGCCCTGCTCGGCGGCCAGGGTCGCGCTACCGAGGCGGCGGCCATCAAGGTTGCGCTGTCGCTAGGCGCCGATGAGGCGAAATTGCGCGAGAAGATGAAGGACCCGACCATCACCGAGGCCTTCTCCAAGACCTTCGACCTCGCCAACAAGCTGGCCATCACCGGAACGCCGTCCTATGTCGTCGGCAATGAAGTGGTGTTCGGCGCGCTCGGCCAGGAAGTGCTGGCCGAAAAGATCGAGGCGGCGAAAGCCGCGCTCTGATCTTGCACGCGAGCCTTCTCACGGGCACATTTCCGCCTGTTGTGGACAGTGAAAGATCGCACTTGTGCTCTTTCCGCGGGCGGCTATGCCCATTATAGAAGGCCCTGCGCGCCGGCTTGAGGCCGGCGTCGGAAAAGGTCGGCATTTTTGAAAACGATTTTCGTCCTGAACGGCCCCAACCTGAACGCGCTCGGCAAGCGCGAGCCGGGCATCTATGGCGGCAAGACGCTTGCCGCGATCGCCGACGACTGTAAGCAGGCGGGCGCCGCCCTTGGCCTCGAGATTGATTTTCGCCAGTCGAACCATGAGGGCGACCTCGTCGACTGGATCCAGGAAGCCGGCGACAAGGCAGCCGGCATCGTCATCAATCCGGGTGCCTACAGCCACACCTCGATTGCCATTCACGACGCCATCCGCGCTGTCGCGCCGCTGCCCGTCGCCGAAGTTCACCTCTCCAACATCCACGCGCGGGAACCATTCCGCCACGTCTCCATGGTCGCGCCGGTCGCTGTCGGCATGATCTGCGGGTTCGGGCCGCTTGGCTACTCGCTGGCGCTGCAGGCGCTGGCGGCACGCCTATGACCGGCCCACAAACAGAAGGCTCGAAAATGTCGATAAAGAAGACCGGTGTTGACCAGCAACTGATCCGCGATCTCGCGGGCATACTGAACGACACCAATCTCACCGAGATCGAAGTCGAGCTCGGCGACCTGAAGGTGCGCGTGTCGCGCCAGGCGCCGGCCGTCCACGCCATCGCCGCACCGCAGGCCGGTTATGCTCCGGCAGCGCAGCAGCCCGCGGCGGGCGCGGCTGCCGCACCAGCAGTGGCCGATCCGTCCAAGAACGCGGTCCCCTCGCCGATGGTCGGCACCGCTTATCTCGCGCCCTCGCCCGACGCCAAGGCCTTCATCGAAGTCGGCCAGAAGGTCAAGGAAGGCCAGACGCTGCTGATCATCGAAGCGATGAAGACGATGAACCAGATCCCTTCGCCGCGCGCCGGCACGGTGACGGCGATCCTGTTCGAGGACGGCCAGCCGGTCGAGTACGGCATGCCGCTCGTCGTGATCGAGTAGAGCGGGCCGGATGTTCCAGAAGATCCTCATCGCCAACCGCGGCGAAATCGCGCTTCGGGTGCTGCGCGCCTGCAAGGAACTCGGCATCCAGACCGTGGTCGTGCATTCGACCGCCGACGCTGACGCCATGCATGTCAGGCTCGCCGACGAAAGCGTGTGCATCGGTCCGCCGCCGTCGCGCGACAGCTATCTCAACATCCACCAGATCGTCGCAGCCTGCGAGATCACAGGCGCCGATGCCGTGCATCCGGGCTATGGCTTCCTGTCGGAAAACGCCAAGTTCGCCGACATTCTCGCCGCCCACAACATCACCTTCATCGGCCCGTCGGGCGACCACATCCGCATCATGGGCGACAAGATCGAGGCCAAGCGCACCGCAAAGCGGCTCGGCATTCCGGTTGTGCCGGGCTCCGACGGCGCCGTCACCGATCAAAAGGAAGCCAGGCGCATTGCCGCCGAGATCGGCTATCCCGTGATCATCAAGGCATCGGCAGGCGGTGGCGGGCGCGGTATGAAGGTCGCCCTTACCGAGGCTGACCTCGAGATCGCCTTGCAGACAGCCAGCACGGAGGCCGGCGCGGCCTTCGGCGACGATGCCGTCTACATCGAGAAATACTTGGAAAAGCCGCGCCACATCGAGGTCCAGGTATTCGGCGACGGCGCCGGCCGCGGCGTGCATTTCGGCGAGCGCGACTGTTCGCTGCAACGCCGCCACCAGAAAGTCTGGGAAGAGGCGCCCTCGCCGGCCCTCAACGCCGAGGAGCGCGCCCGCATCGGCAATATCTGTGCCAAGGCCATCGCCGACCTCGGCTACTCCGGCGCAGGCACCATCGAATTCCTGTACGAGAATGGCGAGTTCTACTTCATCGAGATGAACACGCGGCTGCAGGTCGAGCATCCGGTGACGGAGGCGATCACCGGCATCGATCTGGTCCACGAACAGATCCGCGTTGCCTCCGGCGGCGGGCTTTCGGTGCGCCAGGAGGACATCAAGTTCAACGGCCACGCCATAGAATGCCGCATCAATGCCGAGGACCCGCGCACCTTCACGCCTTCGCCCGGCACGATTACGCATTTCCACACGCCTGGCGGTCTCGGCATCCGCGTCGATTCCGGTGTCTATTCCGGCTACAAGATCCCGCCCTATTATGACAGCCTGATCGGCAAGCTGATCGTGCACGGCCGCAACCGCGTCGAATGCATGATGCGGCTGCGCCGGGCGCTCGACGAGTTCGTCGTCGATGGCATCAAGACGACACTGCCGCTGTTTCGCGACCTGGTCGGCAATGCCGATATCGCCAATGGCGACTACGACATCCACTGGCTGGAAAAGTATCTGGCCAAAGAGGAATAGCGCCCGAATTGCCGCTATGATGCCGCGATGACCCGCCCTTACGCTCCCGGCTATCGCATTCCGACCGACCTGTTGCTCAAGGCCTATGCCTCGGGCGTCTTCCCGATGGCCGAGAGCGCTTCCGACCCGGAAGTGTTCTGGGTGCGGCCGGAGACGCGCGGCATCATTCCGCTCGATGGCTTCCACACGCCGAAGAGCTTGAAGAAGACGATCCGCAAGCACCCGTTCGACATCCGCTTCGATTTCGATTTCGAGGCGACGATCGACGGCTGCGCCGAAAAGCGCGAGGAGCGCCGCTCGACCTGGATCAACGCGCCGATCCGCGAAGCCTATATCGAGCTGCACCGTCTTGGGCACTGCCATTCGGTCGAGGCATGGCGCGAGGAACGGCTGGTCGGCGGCCTCTATGGCGTGTCGCTCGGTCGCGTGTTCTTCGGCGAAAGCATGTTCGCCCGGGAAACCGACGCGTCCAAGACCTGCCTGTATCATCTGGTCGAGCGGCTGAA
Organism: Mesorhizobium sp. M0761; assembly: GCF_040320205.1. NCBI lineage: Bacteria > Pseudomonadati > Pseudomonadota > Alphaproteobacteria > Hyphomicrobiales > Phyllobacteriaceae > Mesorhizobium > Mesorhizobium sp. M0761. Next base: position 400,688 of record NZ_JAMYPF010000003.1, on the reverse strand, counting down.
GGCGCGCGGCTTTGCCCTGCTCGACACGCAATTCACCACTGAGCATCTCAAACGCTTCGGCGCGGTCGACGTGCCGCGCGTCAAATACGAGAAGATGTTGGCCGAGGCGCTGAAGGGCGAAGCCGTTTTTTATCCCTGATCGGAGACCGAGCGGCCGAGCCGGCTCGACCGGTGAAAGGGGTCAGCCCTTCGCGGTTTCCATCGGCGTCTGCGAATGGAACATCATCTTCCAGCCGTTGACACGGTGGACATAGCCGGTGCTGACCAGCGCCGCGTAGGGCTCGCCGTTTTCCCGTGTCGCATGAGCCTCATAGGTCAGCATGATAATGTCGCTGCCGGGCTCGATGATACCCTTGAGGTCGATCTGAAGGTCGCGCCAGCGGTTGGGCTTGGTCGCGGTCTTGGCCAGATCGGCATTGTCCATTGCCTGTGCCATCTCAGGAAACGCCACCAGGCATTCTGTGTCGACATTGGCGGCGTAATAAGCTTCGTCGCCCGTCCAGAACCCCTTTTCGAGTTCGAGCAGGTCGTCTTTGCTGGCCGTGATCCGTTTGCTGTCCGACATCAGAATATCCTCCAAGCGCGCAAATGCGCGGTCGTCCATGGCCCAACGCATGGTGGCCATGACGGTTCCGGGGATCAGTTGGTGTTGGTCGCGTCAGGCTCCGTGGGGTCCGGCTGTTCGGCGGCCGGAGCAGCGGTAGGCTTTGGCTTGGACGTGTCGACCTTGGGCGTCTCGGCATTGGCCGCGTCGGGCGGCGGCACATCCGACTTCTGCTTGCAGCCCTTTAGCCAGACGTCATAGACGGCGTGCTCGACGGCGTTTAGGCCGGGGCTCTCGGCGAACATCCAGCCGGTGAAGATGCGGCGGATCTTGCGGTCGAGCGTGATTTCGTCGACTTCGACGAAGGAATCGGTCTTCGGCTCTTCATTCTCCGGCCGCGAATAGCAGATGCGCGGCGTCACCTGCAAAGCGCCGAACTGCACGGTTTCGTCGATGTAGACATCGAAGGTGATGATACGGCCGGTGATCTTGTCGATGCCGGCAAATTCGGCGACCGGATTGGTGATGCGATCGGAGATTGCGGGTGCTGCCGCAGGCGCCTGCGCCGCGGCAAACGCTGTCGGGAACATGGCGATAGCGCCAATTGCCGCCAGTCCGGCCATCGATGTCAGGCTGAAAATGTTCATGCGGAGATACCGGTGGTTTGGGCCCGGGTGATTCTGTCACGCCCAAGGCTATTCGCCGTTGTCATATCAGCAAGCAGCTAAACGCCAATTGTGGCGACAAAGGACCGGCCGGCGGTCAAGAACCAGGCGTCCACGCATCGTAGTCGCCCGTCACCTGCGGACGGTGCTGATTGGTGAGCACGGAACCCTTTGGGCGATAAGCCGCCGGTGTTCCCGTGAGGTTCGGCTCATGCGCCTTTTCCCATTCGCGCGGCCGATAGTCATCGCTTGGCGGCGCCACATCGACGCGGTGATGCATCCAGCCGTGCCAGCCCGGGGGGATCGCCGACGCCTCCGAATAATTGGCGTAGATGACCCAGCGGCGGGTGCGGCCTTCCGAATCGACGCCGCCTTCGTAGTAGACGTTGCCGGCCCCATCCTGGCCGACCTTGTTGCCGTGGCGCCAGGTGTGAAAACGGGTTCCCAGCGTCTGGCGGTTCCACCAGGTGAAAAACTGCAGAAGGAAAGTTTTCATTCAGATCCTCGCGGGCGCGCGGCGGTGGCTGTCCCTGCTTATGGCGTCAGGCCTTGGCGAAGGCAAGGGTTTTGCGGCGCCTGCGGCACTGACGGCATGCCGAAACGCTCGGTCATTGGCCGATCCATTTCGCACCTGCGAACCGACGCTTGCCAAGCCGGCTGCGTCTTCCTAAAGCTCTCATCGCTCGGCGCTGCCGCATGACCCCGAAAATCGAAATCGATTTTCGGAAAGGATCATGCGCAAACCAAAGTGCTACAGCGTCCTTTGCGCGTCCACGGGACGCGCGGCGCTGTAGTCAACGCCGGCTGCGGGAGGTGAGGAATGGCCTTAGCTGTCGCCAGGATCAGTGCGAGACAATACGCGCCCGCAAGGGCGGCGTGCCGGTCGTATGCCTTACCGCTTACACCTATCCCGTCGCCCGCCTGCTCGACGATCATGTCGACCTTCTCCTGGTCGGCGACAGCGTTGCCATGGTGCTGCATGGCCACAAGACCACGCTCGGCGCCTCGCTGGAGATGATGATCGCCCATGGCCAGGCCGTGATGCGCGGTTCGTCAAAGGCCTGCGTGGTGGTCGACATGCCGGCCGGCAGCTACGAGACTTCGGCCGCGCAAGCCCTTGCCTCGGCGCGCCGCATCTCTGAGGAAACCGGCTGCGAGGCGGTGAAGCTGGAAGGCGGCGTCGAAGTCGCCCTCCAGATCGCCGCAATCGTCACGGCCGGCATTCCAGTGATGGGCCATATCGGCTTGCAGCCGCAATCGGTGGAAAAGGACGGTGGCTACAAGATCAAGGGCCGCACGCCGGAGAATGTGGCCGCGCTCATGCGCGACGCCGACGCGGTCGCAAAGGCCGGCGCGTTTTCGCTGGTCATCGAAGGCACGGTCGAGACCGTTGCCGCCGACCTCACCCGGCACATTACCATTCCTACCATCGGCATCGGCGCCAGCCGCGATTGCGACGGCCAGATCCTGGTCATCGACGACATGGTCGGCCTGACGGTCGACCGGGTGCCGAAATTCGTCAAGGAATACGCCGATTTGCGCAGCGCTGTCGCCGATGCCGCGGCGCGTTATGCGGCGGAGGTGCGCAGCCGCACCTTCCCCGGGCCGGGCCACGTCTTTTCAGCCGCGAGCGACAAGGACAAGGCATGAACCGGCCCCCCATCCGCCAGCCGCTCGTCGTCGACACCGTGCCCGGCCTTCGCGCGCAGATCCGCGAATGGCGGCGCGAAGGCCTGAGCGTCGCCATGGTGCCGACCATGGGCGCTTTGCATGACGGCCATATCTCGCTGGTCGGGGCTGCGCTCGCAACGGCCGATCGCTGCGTCGTCTCCATCTTCGTCAACCCGGCCCAGTTCGCCCCCACTGAAGATCTCGACAAGTATCCGCGGCAGCTGGCCCGCGATCTCGACCGGCTGACCGAGGCCGGCGCACAGCTTGCCTTCACGCCTACGGTTTCCGAAATGTATCCGGCAGGCTTTGCGACGAAGATTTCGGTCGGCGGCCCGTCTTCTGGCCTGGAATCGGATTTCAGGCCGACCTTCTTCGAGGGCGTCGCCACGGTCGTGGCCAAGCTCTTTCTGCAAGCCCTGCCCGACTACGCCATCTTCGGCGAAAAAGACTACCAGCAGCTTTGCGTCGTCCGAAAGCTCTGCCGCGATCTTGACCTTCCGGTGGAAATCGTCGGCGCGCCAACCGTGCGCGATGCGCATGGCCTGGCAATGTCGTCGCGCAACGCCTATCTCGACGCCGCCGAGCTCGACGTCGCGCGACAGCTCAATGTCATCTTGCGCCAGACGGCGGCAGCGCTCGCGGCCGGTGCCGATGAAAACGGCGTGACCGGTAAAGCCACTGCCGCGCTTCTCGAGGCAGGCTTCGACAGCGTCGACTATGTCGCCGCGCGCGAGAGCCTGACGCTCACCTCGTGGCGGCGTGACGGCGATGGCCGCCTGCTTGCCGCGGCGTGGCTTGGCAGAACCAGGTTGATCGACAATGTGGAAGTTTACTCATTTATTCCCTGAAAAATTCCAATTCCGTTCACTTTGATTTGTATCGCAGAGCGGCCCGAGCGCTCTTAGACAACGGCTCATCAGGTACGTTCTGGCCGGCCCGTAAGCGCTCACGATACACCGAACGCCGCTGTGAGACGTTTCACAGACGTAACCAAGCCGGCTATGTTGTGTGCGACCCCAGGCAGAGACAGTGTGTGACCTGCCACTACGCTGCAATCCTTACGAGGCTCTACGTGTCTGTCCAGGCCAACATAGTCGGTCGCGCCCTGCCGCAGATCGTCGAGGCAATCTACGATTCGATTGTCGATGTCGGCCGTTGGCCATCGACGCTTGAATCAATCTGCAAATTGGCGCTCGGCCGGCTTGCCATGCTGGCGGTCGTCGATACGGCGAGAAACTCGGCCCGGTTTTCGACTTCCTGCGGCGATCCGGTTCTGCTTGAGCCGCTGCAGCGCGACTACGCCTGCGAGGTGCCCTTTTTCAAGGCGGTGCCGAAGATGGAAGTCGACATACCGTTCACCGTCGACAGCGTCTACGCCCTGCAAGGCCCTGACGCCCGCCAGAACTGGCTCGAAAGCCGCATCGTGCGCGAGTGGGTGGAACCCAACCGTCTCGACGATTTCTTCTGGGTAGCGCTGATGAAGCAGCCGGCGCGCACCGGCACGCTGATGGTGGTTACCGACAAGGACAGGCCCCAGATTTCAGCCAGGGATATCGACCTGATGTCCACGCTCGCCCCCCATGTCCGGCGTGCGGTGACCATCGGCGACCTGTTCGAGGCCGAGCGGCGCAAGGCCGACGTCTTTCGCTCGATCCTCGAGAGCCTCGACCATCCGGTGCTGATCGTCGCCGACGATATGCAGATCATTTTCGCCAATCGGGCAGCCGAAGCCCTGCTCACCGAAACCGCCTCAGTGTCCTCGGTGCGCGGCCAGCTGTCCTTCGCTTATGCCAACGCCAACACCGCCATCGGCCGCGCCGTCCAGCTCGGCACGCGCGACGAATTCGCGCTCGGACCGTCCGGCATCAACATTCCGCTGGTGAAGGCCATGTCTCCGGCGGTGGCGCATGTCATGCCTCTGGCGCGACGCGACATTTCGGCCCGCATATCGCCGCGCGCCGCCGCGGCCATCTTCATTGCCGCCGCCGGCGCCACATCAGTGCCGGCGCTGGAAGCGATCGCTGCACTGTTCGGACTGACAGCAGCGGAAAAGCGTGTCGCCGGCCATGTCGCCGCCGGGCTGACACGGCGTGAAATCGCGGCTGCCAGCGGCGTCTCGGACGGCACCGTCAAATCACAGCTGGCAACGATCTTCGACAAGACCGCCACCGGCGACCAGCGAGAGCTGGAACTCCTGATGCGCGAATTGACGCCGCCGCTGCGCTCGGCCTGAAGCCATACTCGGAGCCAATCGTCAAATCTTTCAACTATTTGCCGGTACGCAGGCGTAATCCACAATACCAAGCCGGCATCGTTGCAATTCGGCCAAAATCATGGTGCGGTTCTGCTCCGGTCCGGAGACGGTGCATCGTGCACGACCGGACGTGGAAACGATTTCCTGGGCGGTCCCCGAACTTGATACCGACACGAATTGAACGGCTGCTGCCTTACCTCTTCCTGCTGGCCCTGCTTTGCATCGCGCTCGCTTTCCGTCCGCTACTGCCGGTCGATGAGACGCGCTATCTCAGCGTCGCCTGGGAGATGTATCTCGGTGGACATGTCTTCGTACCGACGATGAACTTTGCGCCCTATCTGCAGAAGCCGCCGCTGTTGTTCTGGCTCATCGATCTCTCTTGGAACATCTTCGGTGTGAGCCGCGCGGCGGCGATGCTCGTCATCTTCGCCGCCTCGTCGCTGGTCATCTGGCTGACGACGCTTCTGGCCAAAACCCTGTTTCCCGAGCGCCAGGACATCGCCAGCCGCATCCCCTGGCTGGTGGCCGGCAGCACCGTCTTTGTCATCTATTCGACCCTGATCCTGTTCGACATGCTTTTGACGGCCTGTGTGGTCGCCGCACTGCTGGCGTTGCTGGGCTTCGCCAGGACCGGCAACCGCTGGCAGGCGGTGCTGGCGGGTCTCTTCATCGGGCTCGGCGTGCTGGCCAAAGGCCCGGTCGTGCTCATTCACATCGGCGCGCCCGTCCTGCTCTATCCCCTCTGGCGTGACCGGCGAGCCGGCCTTGCCCCTTTGCAGTTCTTTGCCGGAGCCGGCCTGGCAATTCTCGCCGCCCTTGTCCCGGTCGCCATATGGCTGGCGCCCGCGACCATCCTGACCAAGGGTAGTTTCGTCTACGATCTCGTGTGGAACCAGTCGGCAGGTCGGGTTACCGGAAGCCTGCACAATTCGCATGGCCGGCCGTTTTACTTTTACCTGATGCTGTTGCCGCTCATGTTCGTGCCCTGGGGCTTTATCCCCCCGGTGTGGCGGCTGAGGCCGGTTGCCCGGATACGCAGCCTGATCGACACCAAATCCCCGGATCTGCGTGCCCTGCGCCTGCTGTCGTTCTCGTTCATTGCGGTGCTGCTGGTCTTCAGCGCCATATCCGGCAAGCAGCCGCACTATGTCGTGCCGGCACTACCATTCGCGACCATTCTGCTGGGCTACTTCATGGCCGAGATTTCAGTCGCCAGGCTGAGGGCTACGGCCTTTGTCATGCTTGCCCTTTTCGCCATCGGCCACGCCGCCGCCTCGGCAACCGTGTTCAAACGCTACGATCTCACGCCGCTGGCGAGCTTCATCGACGAACGAAAGGACGCGGACTGGGCCGTCGCTTACGACTATCAGGGCGAGGTCGGTTTCCTTGGGCGAATAGAGAAGCCATTCGAGAACGCCGACAAGCCTGAGGAATGGCTCAAGTCTCATCCCGGCGGCTACGTCATCGAAAAGCAATCGAAAGATCCGGGCACATCCGAACAGATCGCCTTCCGGCAGCCGGTGGAACGCGGCTATCTGGTCGTCCTGAAGGGACAGCACTGAACGTTTCGCCGGACGCCTATCCCAGCGGCTTCTCGAAGATCAGCGCCGGCAACCCCGAACCGCCGCCGCAATCGGCTGTGCTGCCGACCGGCAAAAATCCCTTCGAACGGTAGAAGGCGATGGCCGGCACGTTGGCCTCTTCCACCTCGACGCGCAACCTGTTCGCCTCGGGAAAGCTGGCTTCGACCTCGTCCAGCAAGGCCTGGCCGATGCCTTGCCGCTGGCAGGCCGGCAGTACATAGAGCTGGTTCAGCAGCACGATCTTCGCATCCGTCGTTGCGGCGGCAAAAGCCATGCCGCCGATACGCTTGCCGTCATCGGCGACCAGGAATTCCGAGTTCGGCCTTGTCAGCCGCGCCTTGAGCGAGGCGATCGAATGCCAGTCGTCGGTAATTTCGGTCACCCGCTGGGCGCCATAGATCGTGTCGTAGGTTGCGTGCCAGGTTTCGACCAGCAGCGCGCGGACGGCGGCAAGGTCACGTTCGCTGGCGGTGCGGACGAACATTGTTCTATTCGATACCGAGCTTGGCCTTGACCAGATCGTTGACCGCCTGCGGGTTGGCCTTGCCGCCGGTGGCTTTCATCACCTGGCCGACGAACCAGCCGGCCATGGTCGGCTTGGCGCGAGCCTGCTCGACCTTGTCGGGGTTGGCGGCGATCACCTCGTCGACCGCTTTCTCGATGGCGCCGGTGTCGGTGACCTGCTTCATGCCGCGGCTTTCGACCAACTGGCGCGGATCGCCGCCCTCGTTCCAGACGATCTCGAACAGATCCTTGGCGATCTTGCCGGAGATGGTGCCTTCCTTGATCAGGTCGATCACGGCACCGAGCTGCTCCGGTGTTACAGGAGCATTTTCAATGCCCTTGCCGGCCTTGTTAAGCTGGCCGAGCAGGTCATTGATGACCCAGTTGGCGGCAAGCTTGCCGTCGCGGCCCGAGGCCACCTGCTCGAAATAGTCGGCGATCGGCTTTTCCGACACCAGGATCGAGGCGTCGTATGTCGACAGGCCAAGTGAGGAGATCAGGCGCGCCTTCTTGTCGTCGGGCAGTTCCGGCAACTCCTTGGCCAGCGCGTCGACATAGGCCTGGTCGAACTCCAGCGGCAAAAGGTCGGGATCGGGGAAGTAGCGGTAGTCATGCGCCTCTTCCTTGCTGCGCATCGAGCGCGTCTCGCCTTTGACGGCGTCGAACAGCCTGGTTTCCTGATCGATCTTGCCGCCATCCTCGAGGATGGCGATCTGGCGGCGCGCCTCGAACTCGATGGCCTGGCCGATGAAGCGGATCGAGTTGACGTTCTTGATCTCACAGCGCGTACCGAATTCGCCGCCGGGCCTGCGAACGGAGACGTTGACGTCGGCGCGCATCGAGCCTTCGTCCATGTTGCCGTCGCAAGTGCCGAGATAGCGCACGATGGTGCGCAGCTTGGTGACATACGCCTTGGCCTCGTCGGCGGAGCGCATGTCCGGCTTGGAGACAATCTCCATCAGCGCCACGCCGGAGCGGTTGAGATCGACATAGGACATGGTCGGATGCTGGTCGTGCATCGACTTGCCGGCGTCCTGCTCCAGGTGCAGGCGCTCGATGCCGATCTCGATGTCCTCGAACTCGCCCTGCCGGTCGGGACCGACCGAAATGACGATCGTGCCTTCGCCGACGATCGGCTGCTTGAACTGCGATATCTGGTAACCCTGCGGCAGGTCGGGATAGAAATAGTTTTTCCGGTCGAACACCGACTTGTGGTTGATCTGCGCCTTCAATCCGAGGCCGGTGCGGATCGCCTGCTTGACGCATTCCTCATTGATGACCGGCAGCATGCCGGGCATGGCCGCGTCGACCAGACTGACATTGGCATTGGGCGCCGCGCCGAAAGTCGTCGACGCCCCGGAAAACAGCTTTGCTTCCGAGGTCACCTGCGCATGAACCTCGAGGCCGATGATGACCTCCCAATCGCCGGTGGCGCCGGGGATAAAACGTTTGGCGTCGGGCGTGCGGGTATCGATAAGGGTCATGGTGGCCTGCGCTTTTGGCTCGCGAAAACTGCGATTTTCGCGAATTTGGGTAATCGGTCTTCGCTAGTGCAAACCGCTTCGCGAGACAAGCGCCCAAAGCAGCGCAGAGCAGCGGGCTGGCTTTTCAGCCGCTTTCGGCCGCTCGGCACCGATAGAATGAACGCCGCCGGCCGGTATTCCGGTCGGCGGTCCTTTCGTCAGGTCAGGCCGTTGCGATATAGGCCCTGATTTCGTCGGCCTCGCGCTCGACATCCTCGATGCGGCGCTTGACCACGTCGCCGATCGACACGATGCCGTCGAGCAGCCCATCCTTTTCCACCGGCAGATGGCGGAAACGGCCTTTGGTCATGATCTCCATCACCTCGTTGACCGTGTGGTTCTCGTTGCAGATCTTCACTTTCGGCGTCATCGCCGAGCGTACCGTTATATCAAGTGCGGCAGCGCCTTCCCTGGCAACGACCCGCACGATGTCACGCTCGGAAAGGATGCCGACGATCTTGCGATCGCCATTGGTGATGACCAGTGCACCGATCTTGTGGTCGGCCAGGATTCGAATGGCTTCGCTGAGCTTTACATTCGGCCCGAGCGTGAACACGTCATGGCCTTTTCTCTCGAGAATTGCCTTAACCGTCATGGCGTCCTCCTCCTCCTGCTTGGCTAGCCAGCTCCCGCCCTGACCGGCTTCACATAAGAGTGAACATCGTGCGCCGTGATCGGTTGCTTTTCAAGTGTGCCAGTGGGGTGGGCCAGTGGGGTGCCCCAATAGAGTGCGCTAGTCGGGGGTGCGCTGGTCGTCGGGGATCTCCCATTCAGGCGCCCGCCAGCGCCGGTCGAACCAGCGCAACCCGAAGAAGCCGGCGACGAGGCCGCCAATGTGCGCTTCCCAGGCGATCTGGCCGGGTTCTCCGAGCCCGAGACCGTAAAGGCCGGTGGCGAGATTGATGACCATCCAGGCGCCGAGAAAATTGACGACGCCGCGCATGCGCAAAACGATTGCGATCGGCAGCACGGGACCGGCAAATGCCGCCCTGCCGGAGGAGCGGTCGGTACGGAACCCGAAGCGAGCCGCCGCACCCATCATGCCCGATATCGCCCCGGAAGCGCCGACCAGCGGTGCTTCGCCATATGGATGGACCGCCCAGAACAGCACCACCGCGGCCAGCCCGGTGGCGGCGAAAAACAAGGCGAACCAGAACCAGCCGAGACGGTTGGCCAGCGGCGACCCGAAGGCGGCCAGCGCAACCATGTTGATGGCAATGTGGGCAACGCCACCATGCATGAAGGCATAGGTGAAAGGACGGGTGAAGAGGAACCAGTCGAAACCGTATTGGCGGGTGTAGAGGACCGGAATGAAGGCGCCGTCGGTGAGCAATGTTATCTGCTGCTCTTCGGTCAGCACATATTGCTGCAGCAGGAAGACGGCAACGCAGATGCCGATCACCGCCAGCACCGCCGGTGGCAGGTTGAACACCGGCTCGCGGCGCGGCGGCGGCGCCTCCTCGGTCTGTTCGGTCTCCAAGGGGCCGGCCGGTTCGCTCATATGCTCTGATCCAGGGATTTGCGTGTCGCGAGCATCTAGGCCATGCCCGGACAAATCACAAACTACGAATCACAAAGCGCGAATCACAAACCGCGAATCAAAAAGAAGCCGTCCAAGGTTTCCCTTGAACGGCTGGTCGAGCCCCCTGCTCCCCTAAAACTATTGACCGAAGTGCTGTTGGTCGTCGCGAAACGACCGCTTCTGGAGTGGTTTTGGTGTGCCATGGCGAGCCTGTGCGCGCAACGTAAACCATTTGTTAACCTTAACGTCCCCGACCCGTGAACAAGTCTTAACGACGCTGGCACGCATCCTGCTCCGGAACGCATGTAGGTCATCGGAGGGCGCCCTTTCTGTTCACCGATGGGACCATCAGACGGCAGAATGCGCGGAGTTTCATAGCATGAACCAGAACGGATCAATCGCGCTGTTCCATTATTGGAATCGCCTGCGTGGTGGACGTCCTGCCCCAAAGCGTTCGGAGGTCGAACCGGCCGACATCAAGGCGCTTTTGGCCGACACCTTCATCCTGGAAAGGGATACGCGCGGCGAAGCGGTGTTCCGGCTTGCCGGCACCAGGCTTTGCGCCGGCTACGGCCGCGAGCTCAAGGGGTTTTCGTTCCCCTCGCTATGGCGTGAGAAGGACCAGCGGCTGGTGTCGCGCCTCATTCACGGCGTTTTCGAGCAGAAATCCGTGGTGTCGATCACTTATGAGGGATTCAGCCGCAACGGCCGTTCCAACCACTTCGAACTGCTTGCGCTGCCGCTCGATGGCGGCGTCGAGAACCCGCGCTGCCTCGGCGTCATCAGCGCCGTGGAAAAGCCGTTCTGGCTGGGCGCCGACCCGATCACCGATGCGCTGATCGATGCCATCCGCGTCATCGATCCCGACAAGGACCCGATGTTCCTGAAAAACCGGCCGGAAATATCCGTTCCGTCGTTGGCTCCCGAACTCGAAGCGCCGGAGACCATCTCGGCGCTCGGTCGGTCGCGCCGTATCCGCCACCTCGTCGTGTTCGACGGCGGGCGCGAGCAATAGTCTCCAAGCCGGCGCTAATCTTAACTATCGGGGGCCCACTTTTCCCCTTTGTTAACCTGCTTGGCTGTAGTTTTTGCCGAGATTCCACGCACGACGCGGGAATGCCAACGGGGTGTAGGCAGTCATGAGGTCAGCGGCGGTCGAATACGCACCGTCCCGCGCCGAAAGGCGTAACTTTCAGCGCGTCCGGGTCAAGATCTACGGGCGCTTCATGCTGGAGGACCGCACCGAGCACCCTTGCCAGGTCGTCGACATGTCGCCGGGCAATGTCGCGTTGCGCACCGAGCGCGTCGGCATGCCGGGCGAAAAAATCATTGCCTATATCGATCATATCGGCCGCATCGAGGGCGTGGTGACGCGCACCTCGCAGGACGGCTTCGCCATGACCGTCATTGCCTCGGATCGCAAGAAGGACAAGCTTGCCGCGCAGTTGACCTGGCTCGCCAACAAGCATGAACTCGACCTGCCGGAAGACCGTCGCCACGAACGCGTGGCGCCGCGCAACCCGACAAGCGTCCTGCAACTCACCGACGGGCGCCAGTATCAGTGCCGCATCATCGACCTGTCGCTGTCGGGCGCGGCGGTCGAGATCGACGTCAAGCCGGCGCTCGGCATCCAGGTCATGCTGGGCACCATGCGTGGCCAGGTGGTGCGTCATTTCGAGGATGGCGTCGCCATCGAATTCGCCGTCATCCAGCGCCCGGAAACGCTCGATTCCGAGTTCAACGCCCCGCGCGCCTGAACGATCGGCAACAGGCAGCAAAAACGAACCGGCCCTGCGCGGCCGGTTTTTTGTTGCCGGCGTTCCGCCTGCCTCTCCAGCTTGTAGCGGCACGCAGCAAATCCACGGCTCCACCCGGAAATCCGCGCCCCGACACCGCGGTTTTACGCCGAGACCTGAACGATTTTATATTAAAATAGGTCAAATTTTACGCGTATTCTATTGAGCTTTTACTCAATGTCTACTTCGGGTTTTTGCGTCAAATAAATCCAGCGCTGTCATTGTCTCCTCAAACGGGGAGACTGACCAATGGCGAAGATTTGGGGCAAGCTGTTGCTCTTGGCAATGGCGATGCAGCTTTCCGCTTGGGGAACGGCGCAAGCAGCAGGACCGGCCTACATGCACACTGGCGGCCGCACGACACAGCCGGTCGGTCACTACGAATTCTGCCAGAAGCTGCCGCAGGAGTGCGCTCAGCGCACGCCGAAGCAGGCACCGGTCGAACTGACCCGCAAGCTGTGGGCGGCGATCGTCGACGTCAACAATTCGGTCAACACCCGGATCGTGCCGCGCACCGATATGGAAATTTGGGGTAAGGAAGAGGTCTGGTCCTATCCCGACAGCGGCTTCGGCGACTGCGAGGACTATGCGCTGGAGAAGCGCCGCGAATTGATGGCGCTCGGCGTTCCCGCCGGCAATCTCTTGATGACCGTGGCGCGCCAACAAAATGGCGACGGCCACGCGGTGCTGACCGTGCGCACCAGCCTCGGCGAGTTCATCCTCGACAATCTGGAGTCCAAGGTGCTGTCCTGGACCGACACCGACTATACATACCTGAAGCGCCAGTCCGACCAGAATTCCGGCGTGTGGGTGACGATCAACGACGGTCGCGCCGACGCGGTTGCCAGCGTCCGCTAGGACGCCATCACAGAGGTCAAGCACATCGAATAATGCGACGTGCCTAACGAGAAAGCCCGGTCGAGTCCCCACCCTCCCCGTCCCCAACGACCGGGTTTTAAGGAGCCGGCCCCGTCCCCGGGCCGGCTCCACCATTTCTGGACCATGATCCCGAACCGGAGGACCGCGTCAGCGAAAGCGAGAAACGATTTTTTCTGCGCTGACCTGCCGTTCGGAAAAGATCATCGTCAAACAGGAATAGAGTTCAGGCCTCTTTCAGCCCGGCCTTGAAGCGCTTGCCGTTGGCGACATATTGCGCGGCCGAGGCGCGCAGCTTGGCGACCGCGGCATCGTCCAGCGTCCTGATCACCCGCGCGGGGGAGCCGACGATCAGGCAATTGTCGGGGAACTCCTTGCCTTCGGTGACCAGTGCGCCGGCGCCGACCAGGCAATTCCTGCCGATCCTGGCGCCGTTGAGCACGATGGCGCCCATGCCGATCAGGCTGTTGTCGCCGATCGTGCAGCCATGCAGCAAGGCGCGGTGGCCGATCGTGCAGCCCTGCCCGATCCTCAGGGGAAAACCGGGATCGGTGTGCATCACCGTGTGTTCCTGGACATTGCTGTCGGCACCGACGACGATCGCCTCGTTGTCGCCGCGGATGACTGCGCCAAACCAGAAGCCGGCATTGCGGCCGACGCTGATGTCGCCGATCAAGGTCGCATCGGGCGCAATCCAGTTGCTGCCGGCATCCTCGAAGCGGGGCGCTTTTCCGTCGATTGCATAGGTCGGCATTTGCAGTCTCCGATTCGTCGCAGGCCGGGACAAACCCTAGAACAATCCGAGGAAAACCGCGTGCCGGTTTTCCCCCGCAATTGCCTCAAGGCAAATACCGCGCCAGCGATTCCACCGAAAGCTGAAGCGCACCGGGAGAGCCAATGCCCCAGGAGGCAATGGCGATCAGCACGATGCCCAGCGCCAGCGCCCAGGCGATCACCGTGCAGCCGCAGGACACCAGCATCAGCATCGAAATACGGCCTTCGCGCCGCGCATCGAGCGCATCGTTGGCGAGCATGAACGGACCGGCGCAAGCGGTCGCGGCCAGCGAGCGCAGGATGTACGCCGGCGACACATAAGGCTCGGCAAAGGCAAGCCGGCGGCCCGCCGCCAGTTCCATCACGGACCCGGTAAGCCCGCAGGCAGTGAGGCCGACGGCAGAAGCGAAGAGAACGGGCAGCAGCAGGCTCATCTTTACCTTCCGTTTACCATGAGATCGCACAGTCGCGTCCAGCGCAGCAAGAGCCGTGCCACGGCATGTGTGCCGCCCAGGGACAGACGGCGGCGACGATGGGGATTGCGATGAAGCAGGCAGCGACCGCCGAAGGGTTCAACGTCGTCGATTCCGTGCTGATGAAGCGGGTGTTCTATGCCTTTGCCGCACTGGCGCTGCTGTCGCTGGCGATCAGCCTTGGCGGAAAATGGTTCGGCCGCTCGATCGCCATGGCCGGCTACACCGACGACACCACAGTCCACAGGGTGGTGATTGGCAACAATGTCATTGCCGTGCCGGCCAACGCCATCCGCTTCCTGCAGGCGCGGCGCGACGGCATCGCTTCGCGCCTCGACCTTTATCTGCGCTATCCCCAGATGGACGGCTACAGCGAAGCCGCACGCGAGGATTTCAACCACACGGGCACGGCCAAGAACATCATCTTCCTGTCGTTCGAACCGCAGATGATGTCGCGCGACATGAGCGGCCGTTTCGCGCCGATCTATAGCGCGCTGATCAGCCAGCCCGGCGCGCCCGGCCCCGGCGGCACGACGATTTACGGCTTTAGCGAAAAATCAGGCTATCTCAACGAGGTGCTTGCGGTCGCCGACCGGGCCGGCAAGGACCCGTTCGTCGTCCGCTGCCTGAGCGGACCGAGCGCCGAGGAATCGCTGGCGCCCTGCGAGCGGGACATTCAGGTCGGCGACAGCCTCAGCCTGACCTACCGCTTTCCCCGGGAGTTGCTGGGCAACTGGCCAGCGCTTGACGCCGCTATCGTCGCCGAGGCCACGCGCGTCCTGAAGACGGGGCGCTAGCCTGCCTCTGTTCGGGCGAAGCGAAGCGGCGCAGAAGTTTACGAACGTTGGCGGGACAGCACCCCCCTCTGTCCTGCCGGACATCTCCCCCGCAAGGGGGGAAATTACGCCCCCATCACTGCTTTCGCCAATTATCGAGGTTGCAGAAGAAGAGCCGAGGAACTGCCGATCTCCCCCCTTGCGGGGGAGATGTCCGGCAGGACAGAGGGGGGTGGGAAGGATCGCCGAGGCTTGCTCTTCATCTCCCCACTTCGTTGGAGATAGGCAACTCCGATCCCCAGTTCCGCGATCAGGCCAGATCGATGTCGAGGATCGCCATCGAGAAATTATAGTCGCCGTCGTCTTCGTCCTTGAAGACGATGCCGAGGAACTCGTCGCCGACATAGACCTCGGCCGAATCTTCCTTGCGCGGCCGCGCCTTCACCTCGAGTTTGGGATTCTGGAAGACGCGCTTGAAATAGGCGTCCAGCTTTCTGATTTCGTCCGGCTTCAAAAGTCTTCTCCGATCGTCGGGCTTGCTCGTTGGAACGCGCTTCTGGCACGTCGACAATGGCGATGTAAAGGCAAGCCGGCTGGATAGAACGCGAACCCTGGGGCCGGATGATTTCAGGTCGAATCCAAATCGCCTCTAAATCAAGGAGGTAGAGCATGATGTCGTCCGAAAACCGCCTCACACTTTTCGGCATCATGCTCCAGGGGCAACGGCGCCGGCAACCGGACTCAGTCCGGCACGCCGGGTGTTGCAAATCAGATGTCGAAGCTGACGACCTGGTCCATCGATTGCGACGGCAAAAGCTGGTCCATCTGGCGCGAAGGCTGGTCGCAGCCGGTCTCGCCGACGACGCGGGCCGGTACGCCGGCAACCGTCTTGTTGTGCGGCACCGGCGACAGCACGACCGAGCCTGCCGCGATCTTCGAGCAATGGCCGATCTCGATATTGCCGAGAATCTTGGCGCCGGCGCCGATCAGTACGCCGTAACGGATCTTGGGGTGACGGTCGCCGCCGGCTTTGCCGGTGCCGCCCAGCGTCACGCCATGCAGGATCGACACATCGTCCTCGATCACCGCCGTCTCGCCGACGACGAGGCCGGTGGCGTGGTCGATGAAGATGCCCTTGCCGATGCGGGCGGCCGGGTTGATGTCGGTCTGGAACACCGAGGACGAGCGGCTCTGCAGATAGAGCGCGAAATCCTTGCGGCCCTGATTCCACAGCCAATGTGCCAGCCTGTGCGTCTGGATCGCATGGAAACCCTTGAAATAGAGCACCGGCATGATGAAGCGGTCGCAGGCCGGATCGCGGTCGTAATAGGCCTGGATGTCGACACGCACGATCGACGACCATTCCTTGTCGTCGGCCAGCATCGACTTGAACGTCTGGCGGATGAGGTCGGAGCCGATGTCCTGATGCGCGAGCCGCTCGGCGAGCCGATGGATGACAGCTTCCTCCAGGCTCTCCTGGTTGAGGATGGTCGAATAGAGGAACGCCGCCAGAAGCGGGTCGCGGTTGACCGCTTCCATCGCCTCGTCGCGGACCGAACGCCAGATCGGATCGACCGGCTGGACCATTGTGGGGCGGGAAATGCTGATGCTGTTCATCGACGTCTTGTCCTGCGTCCTGGCCGCTTGCCTATTCTCCGGCGGCACATATAAGCCAGATCATAGCACGATTGAACTCAATTTTCCTTAGTGCTCGGTGAAATGGATTTGGTTCACGGAAATTCAAGCCGCCATGGAAAACGAACCCTTGATCGACGCTCCGCTGAAACGCGCGCTCTCCGCGCTCTATCAAGCTCCGGATCGCCACTATCACAACCTCGCCCATATCGAGGCGTTGCTGGCGCTGGCGGACGAATATCGAGCATCGCTGCATGATTCCGGCGCCGTCGAAGCCGCAATCTGGTTCCATGACGCCATATATGACAGCCGCGCCAAGGACAACGAGGCCAGGAGTGCAGCACTTGCGCAGGACAAACTTGCCGCCCGCACCGATCCGGAGCGCCTCGGCCGCATCGCGGCGATGATCGTCGCCACTGCCACGCATGAACTGCCCAGCCTTCAACCACGGGGCCTTGCCGATGAGAACGCCCTCCACGACGCAGCGCTTTTCCTCGACATGGACCTGGCGATACTGGGTGCGTCAGCCGACGCTTTCGACGCCTATGAACAAGCGGTCCGACGCGAATATGGCTGGGTCGAGGAGCCTATGTGGCGCGCCGGCCGCGGCGCGATTCTCAAGACTTTCCTCGCGCGCCAGCATATTTTTCACACGCAGGAATTCCGCCACAGGTTCGAGCCCCAGGCCAGGCAAAACCTGGCGCGGTCTCTAGAAACGCTCAAATCCTAATCCGGAAATGTCCCCATGCGCTGCGCATAGGCTTTGAAACCGGCGCGCCTGTAGACCGATTGCGCGGCCGGATGGTCGTATGTGTCGGTATGAAGCCAGACCCTTTGCGGCGCCCGCGACCAGATGGCGCGAAGCGCCTGGTCGAGCAGGAACGGGCCGAGCCTGCGACCCTGGAAGGCGGGAACCAGCCCGAAATGAACCAGCTCGACCTCAGGCTGGCCGACGCCGTTGAATTCGCACAGGCCAGCGGCCTCGCCCTCGACGCGCAGCACATGGATATGTGTCGAGGGCAGCGCCAGCAGGCGCTCGAGGTCTTCCGCCGGCATGCGCAGCCGCTGGTCCCACTGCACCGGCTCGCCGACAGCGCGGTAGAGGTCGATGTAAGCGGCGCTGTCCAGCCTTTCCAGCGCCACCGTGGTCGCTGCTGCAGGGCTGACGCGTGCAGGCGCCAAATCGCGCGGGCGCATGTCCATATAGGTGACGAGAAGGTCAACCAAAGCGGCACCGCCTCCGGCTGCAAGCCAGACGAAGATCGATCACCTGAAGGCGCCAACGGACTTGGTCGCCGCCCAAACAAAGAACAGGCCGATCACCAACGACAGCCCGTTGAGGAGGATACCGACGATGCCGAGGACATGATTGTCGTTTGAACGTCCCAGTGCCATCAAGCCAAAAACCACGCCGGTGATGTGCGCCAGCGGCGCCGCAACGAGAAACACCACCAGAAAAACCCCGCCGAGGACGTTTTGAGCGGCCAGCGACGCCTCGCCTGGCATCAACGCCAGCGTGACCACCGCCGCAAAATCCATTGCGAACGCCAGCAGGGCCAGGATCACCGAGCGTTTGCCCAAGCTGCTCCGCCCCACCACGCCGGGCATTGCTATCGTGCTTCTTCCCCATCCGGCCATTACTCGTCCCCGATCAGGTGAAAGCGCCTATCGTCGATGCCATTGCCACAAGCAGCAGGAAGCCAACCGCCAGGGAGCCGCCGTTGAGCAGGATGCCGACGACCCCAAGCACGCGGCTATCGTTCGAACGCACCAGCGCCATCAGCCCGAAAATCAATCCGGCAATATGCGCCAACGGCCCTGCCAGCAGGAAAACCGCCATGAAGAAACCCGTGGCGATGTTCTGGGCACGCTCGGATGCGTGGGTCGGCAGCGCCACCATTGTGGTCAGCGCTATCACACCGGCACCGAAGGCGAGCAGCGCCAGGATGACGGAACGCTTGCCGAACTTGCTTGTCACGACGGGGCCCGGCAGAGCGTCGGCGCTTCTTCCCCATTGTGCCATTGTTTGCCACCCCTCGCCGGCCGCCCAATCCATATCGCCCGAAAATCGCTTACCGGTTAAAGCGGATTCTCGGCATAAAACTCCAAAACCCGCTGCTTGAAGGTCTTGTCGCCCACCGCCAGCATATGGTCACGGCCGTCGATGTGAAATGACTTGGCATTCGGCATCAGCGCGGCGAGCTCGTCGGGCGAGCCGCCGATATCGTCTGTCGTCCCGACCGCAATCAGCGTCGGTTGGGCGATGCGCGTCATGTCGTGTTCGCTGAGCAGTTCGCGCGACGTGGCGATGCAGGCAGCCAATGCCCGGCGGTCGCTGCGCGTCTGATCGGCAAAGGCGCGAAAGGAGCGACCGCGCGGATGGCTGGTGGCGGCCGGATCGTCGGCCAGCAGCGCCTCGGCGATCGGATCCCAGTCGCCGACGCCGTCGACCATGCCGATGCCGAGGCCGCCGAAGACCAGCGTCGCCACCTTGTCGGGATCGGACAGCGCCAGGAACGCCGCGATGCGCGCGCCCATCGAATAGCCCATGACATGCGCGCGGCCGATGCCGAGATGGTCGAGCAGGGCCGCCGCGTCCGAAGCCATTTTGGCCGGGGTGTAGTCGGCCTCGTCATAGCTTTTCGACGACGAGCCGTGGCCGCGATTGTCGAAGGCGATGGCGCGATAGCCGGCATCGTTCAGCGTCTTGAACCAGCCGGGCGATACCCAGTTGACATAGTGGCTGGAGGCAAAGCCGTGGATCATCAGCACCGGATCGCCCGCCCCCGACGCCGGCAGGCGGTCGAGGAAGGCGAAGTCGAACCCGTCATGGGAGAAGAATTGCATCGGGAGCGGCTCAGCCGGCGCCGGGCGTGGGCGCGTTGCCCTTGTCCGATGGCGGCATGCCGGGGCCGTACACCGTGCCGACGGCCGGATGGCGCAGCAGATCGCCATGGTCGATGCCGTTTTTGGCGGCGGTGCCGGCCTTGAGCTCCAGCACGAAGCGCACTGGCACACCCGGCGAGATGACTGCATCGGACAATGGAGTGCCGTGCTTGACGGCCCGGACCTTGCCGTCCTGTCCAACAAAGATCAGGTCGAGCGGCATCGGCGTGTTGTGCATCCAGAAGCCGACCTGCTTCTGCATCTCGAAGACGAACAGCATGCCATGATTGTCGGCCATATCCTGGCGATACATCAGGCCGGCCTCGCGTTCCGAGTCGGTGTCGGCGACTTCGATCGAAAAGGATTTATCGCCGCCTTTCGTCGCCACGACCAAGGGTGTCGGATCGACGGGAAGGATCATCGCCTGACCGCCGGCGATCGTCTGCTGGGATGCGGTCGGCTGCCCGGAATAGAAGTAAGCGCCTGCGGCTACCGCAACGATGACGCAGAGCGCGCCCGCTGTCAGCCAGTTCCTGTACGCCATTGGAAATCCTCGACCAAAGACCATGATCCCTAAAAGTGGTCTCAGGTATTCGGATAAGATCGTGGTGAAACCAAGAAAGAGCCGTCCTGATTTCCTCAGGAGGGCTCGCGTCCTAATGCGCGACCGGCAAGGTGCCCATATCGGGGTGAATCTCGGCAGCCATGAGGCCCTTGTCACCGCGTCCGAAACGCACCAGCACGACCTGTCCGGGCCTGAGCTCGGTGATGCCATAGCGGCGCAGCGTCTCCATATGGACGAAGATATCCTCGGTGCCCTCGCCGCGCGTCAGAAAGCCGAAGCCCTTGGTGCGGTTGAACCACTTGACCAGCGCCCGCTCGAGCCCGCTTTCCGGCGTCACCGCCACATGGGTGCGCTGTTCCTGCATCTCGGCCGGATGGACCGCCGTAGTGGTGTCCATGGACAGCACCCGGAACGCCTGCAAACCACGGTCGCCGTGCTTGACAAGGCACACGACACGCGCGCCCTCCAATGCAGTCTGAAAACCGTCCTTTCGAAGGCAGGTGACATGGAGGAGGATGTCGCCCGAAGAACCGTCATCGGGAAGTATGAAACCGTAGCCCTTGGCCACGTCGAACCATTTGATGGCGCCGGCGATTTCGACAAGGTCGGCGCTATCGCCGCCACTGTCACTCTTCAGGGCGTCGTCAAGGTTCTCATCCCGCCTCGTGAAAGAGGCCTTATCCCCCATAAGAACGCCCCCTTTTTTTCAAGAAAACCGCAAGTGATTCTTGACATTAGATTAACACCGCCGCTTCCGGGGTGTGCAAGACCTGCCGTGCCTTTTTTCGCGGTTGAATACAGGAATAGCTGACTTGTTGTTTGCCGGCGTCGCTGCCGACAGCAATGACGATCCATCAAGGCGGTCAACCGGTCGGCAATTTGCAAGGGATTTCGCCGAAATCGGCAACCACTTGTGTCCGGCGCTTTTGTCAGAGCCATCTGATTTTTCCAAAACCGGTGACCACTTTCAGTCCGATGCTCGTTGCCCTTCGGCGGGGTGGACCTTATGTTGCCTCGCAACCCAAACATCCCCGAGGAAATCCCATGCGCTACCTCCACACAATGGTCCGTGTCGCCGACGTCGATGTCTCGCTCGATTTCTACTGCAACAAGCTCGGCCTTAAGGAAGTGCGCCGCTACGAAAACGAGCAGGGCCGATTCACGCTGATCTTCCTCGCCGCCTCCGAGGATGTAGAAAGCGGCATCACTGAGAAGGCGCCGCTGATCGAACTGACCTACAATTGGGACCCGGAGGAGTACAAGGGCGGACGCAATTTCGGCCACCTCGCCTATGAGGTCGACGACATCTACGCCACCTGTCAGCATCTGATGGACAATGGCGTCATCATCAACCGGCCGCCGCGCGACGGCAACATGGCCTTCGTCAAGTCGCCGGACGGCATCTCCTTCGAACTGCTGCAGAAGGGCCCGGCCAAGCCCAAGGCTGAGCCGTGGGCATCGATGCCGAACACCGGCACCTGGTAGCGATCACGCCATCTTGAGCGAGGCGGCCGCGCCGACAAGCCGGCCCCTTTGCCATTTCGAGCAACGGCACCTATTTACCTGCCTGTCGCGCCAGCCAAGCAAAGCCAGTGCCTCACCCAGGAGAATTCATTTATGCCGACCAGCCGTGCCGATGTCTCCACCGCGTATGCCAGCCGCTATTTGCAGCAGTTGTGCAAGCACTGGGCGCACAAATTTCCCGTCGAGTTCGATCCGAACCACGGCACCATCGATCTGTCACTCGGCCGCACGGTTCTCGATGCCGATGCGGCAGCGCTGCATATCACGGTGTCGACGGATGAAAGCGGATCGCTGGAGCGCATGGAGAGCGTCGTTGCCGATCACATCAAGCGCTTTGCCTTCCGCGAGGAACTGACTTTCGAGTGGAAGCAGGCTCCGGCGACCTGATCTGCTGTCAGCCGCAACGCCGAACGCCGGAAGCTGCCAGCCCCGGACAACGTTATGGCGTCACTTGGTTGCGACGCCATCTGAACCGTCGGAACGACGGATCGCTCAGAACTTGTAGTTCAGGCCGATCTTGATCGTATGGGCGTCGATCTTCACCTTTGCGTCGTTGCCCTCGATATCTGTCAAACGGACCTTGCCGAAGTCGAAGTACTGGTATTCCAGCTTCGTGGTCCATTTGTCGGCGAAGGCCCATTCGACACCGCCACCGATCGTATAGCCAAAGCGGCCTCCGCTCCTCGATGCGCTGCTGTCCAGGTCGGGCACCCCGTCAAAATCGAAAGTATCGCCATAACTCAATTTGTAGTGAGTCGCCGCCGCGCCGCCCTTGGCGTAGATCAGCAGCCTGTCGGTGGCGTAGCCCAGACGTGCCGTCAGATCGCCATAGACGCCCAGTTTCGCCGATCCGAAATTGTCCGGCTCTTCGACGATAGTCCTGTCGCCGTCGAGGCCGAGATAGCCCAGATCGGCTTCGACGCCATAGACAAATGCTCCGAACTGCCAGTTGTAACCGGCCTGAACGCCGCCGAGGAAGCCGTCGGTATCGACGTCATGGGTCTGACCAAGCTCCTCGTCGAAGAAGGAATCCGTCTGGTCGACCGCGTCACCGCGTCCCCAGCCATAGCCGGCGTTGATGCCGACATAGCCACCCGACCAGACAAACCCTGCCGGTACGGTCTCAATCACGTCGGCGGCGAACGCCGCGCCGCAAGCCGAAATCAGGAAAGTGGATGCGAGAAGCAGACCTTTCATGAAACTCCCCAATGCGTCGGAAAGAGCATAGCACAGACATGCAGTATTGATTAAGCTGCCCAGGCCGGATAATCGAAAATTGTTGCATAAAAACAACTGTTTAGCCGAGACTTAATTAGCATCGCAACCGCAACGCAGATTTAAGCGATTCAAAGCGAACGCGCCATCTGCAGCAGCGCCAGCACCGACCGCCAGTTGCGCGCGGTGCCTGGCACTTTCAGCACGCGCGGGATCAGCCCGGCGAACACCGATTTGCCCAGCCCGTCTGGCGCCTTGAGGTAGAGCACGTCGCCCTTGACCTCGAAGCTTTCCGGGCCGGTGCATTTTTCGGCAAGCCTGGCGATCTCGTCCGCCGTCGGCTGGCGCTCCAGCGTGTAGGCGTGAAGCTTGGTCGGATCGCCGGCGACTTCCGGATAAGGATTCTCCTTCACCAACCGTTCGAACCAGGAGAGATCGCGCACCATGATGCGCGAGTGAAAGCCCCATTTTTTCTCGAACGCCGTTTCGATTTGTTTCGCCAGCGTGGCGGCGTCGCCCTTCCTGGCCCGGAACACGACATTGCCGCTCTGTACATAGCTGGCGACGTCGGTGAAACCTAGCGCCTCGAATAACGCCCGCAACTCCGCCGTCTTGACGATGCGGTTGCCGCCGACATTGATGCCGGAAAACAGCGCGACGAAGACAGTGCCGCTCATATGATGAACCCCGCCAGGGTCTCGTTGTCGGTGATGTCCTGATAGTGCACGCCCTCGGCCTCGAAATTCGCCCTCAGCAAATCGAAGTTTCGCCGGTCTTTGGTTTCGATGCCAATAAGCACAGAGCCGAAATTGCGTGCCGATTTCTTCAGATATTCGAAGCGGGCGATATCGTCGTCGGGACCGAGCAGTTCGAGGAAGTCCCGCAGCGCGCCCGGCCGCTGCGGAAAGCGGATGATAAAATATTTCTTCAGCCCCTCGAAGCGCAGCGCCCGCTCCTTCACGTCGGGCAGCCGCTCGAAATCGAAATTGCCGCCCGACACCACCGCGACGATGGTCTTGCCGCGGATTTCCTTGCGCGAAAAATCCTTCAACGCGTCGATCGCCAAGGCACCGGCCGGCTCCAGCACCACACCTTCGATGTTGAGCATCTCGATCATGGTGGCGCAGAGCCGGTTCTCGGGGATCAGCCGCACCGCCTGAGCGGCGAACTCCTTGAGGTGGCGCAACGGCTCGCGGCCGATCTCGGCCACCGCCGCGCCGTCGACGAAATTGTCGACATTGGCGAGCCGGACGCGCTTGCCGCTGGCGAGGCTCTGATGCAGGCTCGGCGCACCGGCCGGTTCGCAAAAGACGTAGCGGGCGTCACGTTGCTGATCGGCGAAATAGTGCGTCACCCCCGCGGCCAGGCCACCGCCGCCGACCGGCAGCATGATGATGTCGGGCATGCGCGCGCCCGGCATCTGGTCGGCAATCTCATAGGCGACCGTCGCCTGCCCCTCGATAATATCCTTGTGGTCGAAGGGCGGCACCATATGCGCGCCGGAACTTTCGGTGAATTCGAAGGCGGCGCGGTAGCAGTCGTCGAAGAAGTCGCCGACCAGCCTGATCTCGACGAAATCGCCGCCGAACAGCCGCGTCTTGTCGATCTTTTGCTGCGGCGTCGTCACCGGCATGAAGACCACGCCCTTCTTGCCGAAATGGCGGCAGACGAAGGCAAAGCCCTGCGCATGGTTGCCGGCCGAGGCGCAGACGAACAGCTCGGCCTCGTTGCCGGCGGCAAGCGCCTTGCGGAAAAAGTTGAAGGCGCCGCGGATCTTGTAGGAGCGCACCGGCGAAAGATCCTCGCGCTTCAACAGCACCCGAGCCCCCGTCTTCTTCGACAGATAGTCGTTTTCCTGCAGCGGCGTTTCGGGAAAGATCTCGCGGATCGCGGCTGCGGCGGTGGCGACACGGGAGGAGAAACTGTTCATGGCGCCGTCACCTCTGGATCGAATGGTTCGAAGGCGAAGCCTATTGCACAATTCGCCGTTTGCAGCCACCGATGCGGCGCGGCCGCTTTGACGCGCCAGCAGGAATCCATTGGAGCCATCTTCATGCCTGTTTCGGCTGTCGCCCTGAAGACCATAGACCTTCCTGAATTCGGCGAACCAACAGTGATGCCGCTAGTTCAGCGGCGGACCTACGAAGCGCGCATCGAGGCTCTGCTGGCGCGCGGCGCCGAGGCCGGGCTCGACGCCTTTGCCGTCTATGGCGACCGCGAGCACGCGGCCAATGTCGCCTATCTCAGTGGTTACGATCCGCGTTTCGAGGAGACGCTGCTGGTCATCGTTCCCGGCAGCCAGCCAAAACTTCTCGTCGGCAATGAGGGTTGGGGCTATGCCGAAATCTGCGACGGGCCTTACCAGCGCGTCCTCTACCAGACCTTCTCGCTGCCGGCGCAGCCACGCGACCGCTCGGCCTCTCTATCCGACACGCTTGCCGCCTGCGGCCTGAAAGCCGGCCAGAAGATCGGCGCCATCGGCTGGAAGCCGTTCGGCCCCGGCGATGGCGGCTTTGGCGAGACGACGCTCGACCTGCCGTCCTTCATCGCCGGTACGCTGCGCACACTGGCCGGCGACAGAGGCGCGGTGGTCAACGCCGCCAACCTGTTGATGAACCCATCCGACGGCCTACGCGCCATCAACGAGGCAGACCAATTGGCGTCCTTCGAATTCGCCGCGACCTTTTCCTCGCAGGGCCTGCGCAATGTGCTTGGGAATATTGAGCCCGGCATGAGCGAATTGCAGGCCGCGCGGCTGATGGGGATCAACGGCCTGCCCCTGTGCTGCCACCCGATGCTGTCCGCCGGCAGGCGTGCGCCCTACGGCTTGCCTAGCCCGCGCCTCGACATCATCAAGCGCGGCGATCCCGTCACCATGGCCTATGGCATCCAGGGCTCGCTCAACGCCCGCGCCGGCTTCCTGGTCGAGAGCGCGGCCGAACTGCCGCGCGAGATCGACGACTATATCGACAAGCTGGTCGCGCCCTATTTCGCCGCCGTCGTCGACTGGTACGAGACCATCGGCATCGGGGCTGCCGGCGGAGCGCTTTGGAAAGCCGTGCATGACCGCATAGGGGACCCGTTCTTCGGCGTCTCGCTCAATCCCGGCCATCTCGTCCATATCGACGAATGGATGCATTCGCCGGTGTTTTCCGGCTCGGACATCAAACTGCGGTCCGGCATGGCGCTGCAGGTCGACATCATTCCGGCGACCGGAACCAGCTATTTCACCACCAACATCGAGGACGGTATCGCGCTTGCCGATGAGGCGTTGCGCGAGGAGATCGCGGCCCGCTATCCCGAGGCATGGCGCCGCATCGAGGCGCGCCGCGCCTTCATGGGCGATGTGCTCGGCATCAGGCTCAAGCCCGAGGTATTGCCCTTCTCCAACATCCCTGCGTTCCTGCCGCCATTCTGGCTTTCGCGCAACAGTGCGATGACCGTGGCTCGACGCTGACCACATTTCGGCTGGACACGACTTACTTCTGCCGCACTCTCACTGTCCGGGAGGTGCCGCGGGGGTATATGGGCCTTTTGGCCGGAGTGGAATTTTTGACGTGCGTTTGAAGACGATTTGCATTCTTGCACTTGCCCTGTTGATCGCCGGCTGCGGCGGCCGCAAAACCGAGGAACTGCTCGGCAGCGCCGTCATGTCCACGCCGGTGACCGAAATCTCGGGCAATCACTCGATCTTCATTGCCACCACACGCAAGAAATCCGACGATCCCAACAAAGTTTTCGACGGCGAACGCTCGGCGACGCTGAACTACGCCCGCGTCACCGTCACCGTTCCCGGCACCCACCAGACCGGCCAGATCGAGCGCCGCTCGCGCGGCAAGTCGAACGACCCGGCGAAATACTTCATGGCTTCCGAGGTCGTCGGCTACGATGCGCAGCCTCAATTCTCAAGCGCGCTCAACGCCGACATCGCCGCGCGCGGCGGCCGCGTCATGGTCTTCGTGCATGGCTACAACACCGGCTTCGACGACGCGGTCTACCGCCTGACCCAGATCGTCCACGATTCCGGCTATCCCGGCACGCCGGTGCTGTTTTCCTGGGCATCGGGCGCCAGAACCACCGACTATGTCTATGACAAGGAAAGCGCCAGCGCCGCCCGCGATCAGCTGGAGGTGACATTGCGCATGCTGCAGCAGTCCGGCGCGCGGCGCATCGACATCGTCGCCCACTCGCTCGGAACCTGGGTGACCATGGAAACGCTTCGCCAGA
The DNA here is from genome assembly GCF_040320205.1 of Mesorhizobium sp. M0761. Lineage (NCBI taxonomy): Bacteria > Pseudomonadati > Pseudomonadota > Alphaproteobacteria > Hyphomicrobiales > Phyllobacteriaceae > Mesorhizobium > Mesorhizobium sp. M0761. The sequence goes on along the minus strand of NZ_JAMYPF010000003.1, from coordinate 373,675 downwards.
TGGCCATCACCGGCGACCGCGATCTCGGCGGCAAGCTCGGCGATGTCGTGCTGGCCTCTCCCGACATCGACGTCGACGTCTTCAAGAGCCAGATGCGCCGCTACGGCAAGCCGGACAAGCCGTTCATCCTGCTGCTCTCCGACGACGACCGGGCGCTGCGGCTCTCAGGCCTGATTGCCGGCTCGCGGCCACGCGTCGGCGACTACAAGGATGCCGCCGACCTCGCCGCTTATGGCGTCACCGTGGTCGACCTTTCCAAGGTCAAGGGAGGCGACAGCTTCAACCACACCAAGTTCGCCGACAATCCCGAACTGGTGAAGATGATCGGCCAGCGGCTGCGCGAGGATGACGGCTTTGCCAGCGACCAGACGGTGACCGACCGCATCAGCGCGCTCGGACAATAAGGCTGTCGCCTTGCGGCGACCGTCGCCGCGTGAGGTCGCGAATGCCGACCGGCCCGCTCACTTTCAACTGGACCGGACCGGTCTCTGCCTCTACGACATTGAAATCGGCGCCAATGCGCCAGCGGGAGCCCGCGTGAACGAGCGATGGAAGACTGTCCTGGTCCTTGCGTTCGCGCTCGCTGCCGCCGGCTGCGCCGGCCCGAACACCCATGACCTGTTGAACGAGACGACGGTTTCGGTGCCTGCCTCCGACATCGCGGCCACCCACGAAATCTTCGTCGCCACCACCCGCAAGCAGGCGACCAAGGACCCACGCCAGGTGTTCGATGGCGATCGCTCGCTGACCACCAGCTACGCCCGCGTCGACGTCACCGTGCCGAAGGTCCACCAGGTCGGCGCCATCGAGCGCGCCAAGGGCTCGGCCAATTCGAACCCGGCCAAGCAATTCACCGCCACCGACGTCGTGCGCTATGGCGACGCCTCGCAATTCGCCAAGGCCGTCGGTGCCAACATCACCATGAATGGCGACCGCGCGCTGGTCTTCGTCCACGGCTTCAACAACGGCTTCGACGATGGGGTCTACCGGCTGACGCAGATCGCCCACGACACCGAATATCCGGGTACGCCGATCCTGTTTTCGTGGGCTTCGAGCGGCAAGACCACGGGCTATATCTACGACAAGGACAGCGCCAACGCCGCGCGCGACGACCTCGAAGCGACGCTCAGGATGCTCGCCAAGACAAAGGTCAAGAGCATCGACATCATCGCGCATTCGATGGGAACCTGGGTGACGATGGAAGCGCTGCGCCAGCTCGCCATCACCGGCGACCGCGATCTCGACGGCAAGCTCGGCCGTGTTGTCCTGGCATCGCCCGATATCGATGTCGACGTCTTCAAGAAGCAGATGATCCGCTACGGCAAGCCCGACAGGCCGTTCGTCATCCTGCTTTCCGCCGACGACCGTGCTCTGAGACTGTCCAGCCTGCTATCCGGCGACAAGCCGCGCGTCGGCGACTACGGCAACGCCGCCGACATTGCCAGTTACGGCGTCGTTGTGGCCGACCTCAGCCAGATCAAGGGCGGCGACCGCCTGAACCACGCCAAATTCGCCGACAACCCGTTCCTGGTGCAATTGCTCGGCGACCGTCTGCGCGCTCCAGCCGGCCTGGCATCGGACGAACCCACGCAGGGCCAGATCGACAATCTCGGCCGAGGCCTCGGCAAGGCAGTCGGATCCGTCGCCGAGATCATCATCACCACGCCATTCAAGGTGCTGACCATCGCCACCGGCGGATGAGAGCCAAGCACCGGGGCTGATCTCAGATAAACAAACCTACCTTCTGGAACGTCGTCACGTCGATCAGGCCGACATCGGAAATCCTGAGTTCCGGGATGACGACCAGCGCCAGCAGCGAGTGCTGCATGTAGGCGTTGTTGAGCGAGCAGCCCATCTTGCGCATCGCCTCGGTCAGTTTCTCCGCCTTGGCCGCCACGATTTCCGCCCGCTCGTCCGACATCAGCCCGGCGATCGGCATTTCGACCAGCGCAAGCTCCTTGCCCTTCGAAAACAGCACCACGCCCCCGCCGACCTCGCCCAGCCGGTTGACGGCCAGGGCCATGTCTTCCTTGTTGGTGCCGACGCAGATGATGTGGTGGGCATCATGTGCGACGCTCGACGCCATGGCGCAGTCGCCCATATAGCCGAAGCCTGAGACGAAGGCATTGGTGACGCCGCCGGTGCCGCGGTGGCGCTCGACCAGCGCGATCTGGCAGATGTCGTTGCGGCGGTCCATGGCGACCAGCCCGTCCTCGACCGGCAGGTCGGCCTCCAGCGCCCGCGTCGGCGCCTGGTTTTCGATCACGCCGATGACCCGCACCCGCACCTCGTTGGCGCCCTTGGGCGCCGCAATGTCGAAGTCGCCTGGCTTCAGCTTCTTGCCGAGCTTGACGGTGTTCTTCGCCGATTTGGGGTAATCATAGGCCGGAATGTCGATCTCGAGCTTGCCGCCCTTGGCCAGCCTGATACCGCGGCCATAGACCTCGTCGATGGTCATGGCGGCAAGATCGGAGACGATCAGCAGATCGGCCAGCCGTCCCGGCGCGATCGAGCCCAGTTCGCGCTCCAGCTTGAAATGCTGGGCGGTATTCAGCGTCGCCATCTGGATCGCCGTCACCGGCTTCAATCCCTGTTGGATGGCGTGGCGCACCACCCGGTCCATATGGCCTTCATGCACCAGCGTGCCGGAATGGCTGTCGTCGGTGCACAGGATGAAGTTGCGCGGGTCGAGACCGCTCTCGGTCACCGCCTTGATCTGCGAGGCAACATCGTACCAGGCCGAGCCCAGCCGCAGCATTGCCTTCATACCCTGGCGCACACGGGCGATTGCGTCCTCGGCGCGTGTGCCTTCATGGTCGTCCTCCGGCCCGCCGGCGACATAGCCATGGAACGGCAGGCCGAGATCGCGCGACGCATAGTGGCCGCCGACCGTCTTGCCGGCCTTGATCGTTGCGGCGATCTCGCCCGACATGACCGGATCATTGGCCACGACACCGGGAAAATTCATCACTTCGCCGAGCCCGATGATGTTTTCCCAGGTCATCGCCTCGGTGACATCGGCGACCGTCAGTTCGGCCCCGGCATGCTCCAGACCCGGCGCCGACGGCACGCAGGACGGCATCTGGACGTGCACGTTGATCGGCATGGCGACGGCCTCGTCATGCATCAGCCGCACGCCGGGCAGGCCCAGCACGTTGGCGATCTCATGCGGATCGATGAACATCGAGGTGGTGCCGTGCGGGATGACGGCGCGGCAGAACTCGGTCACCGTCACCATGCCGCTCTCGACATGCATGTGCGCGTCGCACAGGCCGGGCACGAGATAGCGGCCGCCGGCGTCGACCACCTTGGTGCCCTGGCCGATGGCATGGCTGGCATTCGGCCCGCAATAGGCGAAGCGGCCGCCGGCAACGGCGATGTCGGTGCCGGCTATGATTTCGCCGGAGTGCACGTTCACCCAGCGGCCGTTGCGAATGACGAGATCGGCAGGCTTGCGCCCCGTCGCGACGTCGACCAGATGCGTCGCCATCTCGGTCCAGGGCTTGGGTTTCGTCGCCGACGGCTGCTTGGCCATGAAAGACTCCTGTTTGCCAGACTGTGCCAAGCCGGCAAGGTTTTGGCCAGCGATCACGGACGAAATCCGCTCGATGAGAATTCGCCGGCGGATGCGCTGCACCTGTTCACACCGGCGAGCGTCACGGCGGTCATTCAGTTTGGCTTGTGCCGGCACTTATGCTACTATTCTGCCGACGGTGCTGATTTGCGCCGACGACCCGCCGCGAGGCGGGTTTTTGTTGTGATGAGGCCGAAACCTCCTGAGGTGAAGTCATGACCCGGTTCCTGAAAGCACTCGCCTTCGTCACCCTGTTCCTGATCTCGGCCGGCTTTGCATCCGCCGAGGAACGTTGGCAGACCTTGCCCGAACCGGCGGCCATGCCCAAGCCTGAACAGAGCGGATATGCGCCGGTCAACGGCATTCAGATGTACTACGCCGTTTTCGGCGCCGGTGATCCGATTTTCCTGATCCATGGCGGCCTTGGCCATGGCGACATCTGGGCAAGCCAGGTGGCGACCATGTCCAAGACGCACAAGGTTATTATCGCCGACAGCCGCGGCCATGGCCGCTCTACCCGCACCGAGCAGGCTTACGGCTATGACCTCATGGCGTCGGACTATCTTGCGCTGCTCGACTATCTCAAGATCGACAAGACCGCTCTTGTCGGCTGGAGCGACGGCGGCATTATCGGCATCGACATCGCGCTGCATCATCCGGAGCGGCTGACACGGCTCTTTGCGCAGGCCGCCAATGTCACCACCGATGGTGTCGATCCGGGTGTGCTGACCAACAAGACCTTTGCCGCCTATATCGACCGCTCGGGACGCGACTACAAGAAACTGTCGAAGACTCCCGACCAGTACGATGCCTTCGTGGCGCAGATCAGCCACATGTGGGAGTCGGAGCCGGCCTGGACCAAGGAACAGCTCGGCAAGATAACCACGCCGACCGCGATCGTTGCCGGCGACCATGACGAGGCGATCAAGCGCGAACACACCGAATACATGGCCTCCGTCATTCCGGGCGCCAAGCTCATCATCCTGCCCAACGCCAGTCATTTCGCCATGCTGCAGGCGTCGGACGAATATAGCCAGGCGGCGCTGGACTTCATTGACGCCAAATAGCGCCCCCAGCTAGAGCACCCCAGCGCAGCAACGGGTGCTTCCGATTGTTGAACAATGGGTTCCGTTTTGCGGCGAATAGGATTACCTTCCGGCAAGGCGCCTTCTTAACCGCCTTTTCGGAGAACTCGATGCGCTGTCTGACCATTGCCAGTGCCGGATTTCTGATTGCTCTGGCCGCGCCGGCATTCGCCGCCGACCCGATGGCGGTGACGATGACCGAACCAGGCTTCGACTGGACCGGCTACTATGCCGGCCTGCAGGCCGGCTACGGCTGGGGCCAGTCCGACATATCAGTGACGGAAGGCGCGCCGTTTTCCATCTCGCCCGACATTGACGGCGGTTTCGTCGGCGGCCATGTCGCCGGCCTGTGGCAGTTCGATCAGGCGGTGCTCGGCGCCGAGGCGGAGCTCAGTTATTCCGCCATCGACGGTACGGCCGTATCAGGCCTTGGCAGCACATTCCGCACGGACATCAAGTGGTTCGGATCTGTCAACGCCAAAGCGGGCTTCGCCATCGACCGCGTGCTGGTCTACGGCGTCGGCGGCGTCGCCTTTGCCGGCATCGAAACGTCGCAAGTCGCGGGCGCGTCGTTCGCCGGCACACGCACGAATGTCGGCTGGACCTTGGGTGCCGGGGTCGACTATGCGCTGACCGACAAATTCATCGTCGGCGCGCAATATCGCTATTATGATTTCGGCTCCGAGCACTATGACGTGGCGGAACCCTTCAACGATCGAGATCAGGATGTGAAACTGAACGCGGTCGGTATCAATCTCAGCTACAAATTCTGAGCGTTCTCGGCGACTGAAATTTTCGCGACAACCAATTGTTTGAAATCACGAACCACCTTTCATGAGTTCGAGATTCGGCAAAAGATGGCTTGACGGGTTTTCGCTGGCGTCTGAAAAGGGCTGGCCTGCGGACGTGGCGGAATTGGTAGACGCAAGGGACTTAAAATCCCTCGATCTCTGATCGTACGGGTTCGATTCCCGTCGTCCGCACCAATTGAAATGCTTAGGATTCGTTCTGTACGAACTCACTGGCTACCATAGAAAAGGCCGACGCGGGTAGCCGCAGGGGCAGCCGGGATACAAAGCCGGAAACTGCCATGCTGGATTTTCATGACTTGGTCGCTCATAGGGAAGCTCTGCTAAATCAGCAGTTGAGGCCGAGATGCAGGAAAGCCTAAGCCTAGACTTCAAGACACCTGCGGTCGGCAAACAGGGGCCCGCTTTCACACCTCAAGAACAACCAACTAAGGATGGTCGGGCGGCGTTGGCAAAAGCACTGTCAGCCTTCATCAATTCGGCCGGTGGTGTTTTGGTGTTCGGTATTGGCTGCCGTAAGGACATGAGAAATACGTGTGGTCCGGCCTTGACGGTCATAATGAGATCAGGATGTGGCTGCACAACGTCTCAAAGACCTTTGCGAGCCGGCCACCTATTGGCCAGGGCAATCCTCTTCGAGTGTAAGCCGCAACTCACAGACCTTTTCATATCGATGCCACTGGGGGGCTTGGCTTTGATAAAATCGCATTGGCAGAGAAGAGGGACAAAACTGAAGAGTTTTTAACACTCTTGCTGGAATACCTGCTGCAACACTCCTGTCGGTGGCAACCGACCGCGCGGCCAGGTCAAGGCACTCCCTTAGGAGCCGGCTGGGGCCGCAGCGGCCTCAACCCGGTGGGCATGCTCCGTCGCGATTTTAAGAAGAGTTGCAGCCGTTTCCTGTGGCGTCCAACCTTGCGCTTCTGACGCAGTCACCAAGGCCGCAAACGCGGCTTCTAATGCGACTTCACAGTTCACCCCACGGTCTGGGCTATCCTCTGGCAATATCGGGGGTTCGACGGATTGGGACATGGTGACTTCTTTCAAAGGGGAAAACCCGCCGCCCCAGCCTTTTGCCACTTGAAAATTTCAGCAAAGGATCATTCCAGCTATCAGCAGCGTGATTAGAACTGACAACGGCACGGCCAGAAGACCGACCAACTCAACATTTCTTGTGTTTTGTCGCTTGTCCATCTTCGTCGCCCGCATGTCGTTGGCTTTGGCATCTTGCCGTCAACGTGCAGCTGTTGGAACCAACCACAAGTGCCGCTGATCGGAGATTCAGTCGGTGCTGCATATTAGCAACACATTGTGGAACGATCGGGCGGCATCAGCCAATTGCTTTTGAATGCGCTTGCACTTGCTTCGTACGATTCCGTACAGTTTCCCCCATAGGGGAGGCGGCCGATGGACCATGACGAGGAAGGCTACAGCATTGACGCCTTCGATTTCGATGTGGTGTGCGAGACCTTCAGGAGATCCGTTCGGGAGTTGAACCTGGCTGAAGAGCATTGGGTAGACCACGCGAAGGCGCTGCTACGGGAATTCACCGACAGCGCACCTGATGACGACATGATTAGCCGGATCGTCGGGCGCTAGTGGCCTATACAGCGGTAGTTGGTTAGAATCGTACCCCGGTCCTGCCACGGAAACCTTTTCCAAGGTTTGCCGCGTCATAGAGGCATCACAGAAGCTCCTGGAACAGATTGCCCAGCGCGGAGGGCCCTATAACGAAAAAGCTCGCCCCCGTGAGGCAGCGGGCAGTTTTGGGAGAAACAGAAATGGGAACAATGGACCCCCGAATTGCCAACGGGCCATCGCCAATGCCGTCAGAGAGCCCTGCCTGGACGTGTGGCGTCCTGTCCGGCCCTCGCCATTGATTTCGTCGGCAAGCTTGTCTTTGGCCTCGTGATAGGTCTTGAAGTTGGCATCGGGATGGCAATCGCCGGCTGCCAAGGATGCCGGCCGCTGGCCGACCCATCAGTTAGGCGTCCGTAGCCAGAGCGTTATAAAGCAGCAAACACGCCAGGATAGGAACGGCGCTGCCTAGCAGCTGGTCTGCCGTGAGGCCGGAAAAATAGACAAGATGAAACGTCACCATCGCTCTACCAATCACGGTTCGGAACACTGCCGAATTAACCGTTAGCCGACGCTAATGTTCCGCTCTGGACTCACTACCGCTTTGGAAGAATCCTGCCGCAGCGATCAGCGCCCCGCCCGACCTTGATCTCAACGTCGGTGCCACAAGGCTTTCCTTCGTTCGCATGGTTCGCAGAGATTAGCACGATCGCATACTCTCATCTCATCCGGCGTCGTCTCCCTCACAAAGCAGCGCCGGTAAGGCTCGGCGACCTTCTTGTTTGTCCCGTGTGCCAAATGAGGTCGCCGGGCCTGCCGTTGCTCATCTTTGCTGGTGGCTGCTCCTGATGGCTGCGCTTGGCGCCGTCGCCCTACTGCTACCTGCGGGGTAAGGCCGGCGAGCCCTCTTGTCAGGCAGTCCGGCATGTAGGATTATAGTCCTCGTTGCGGCGACCCCTCAATGGAGAGCGCCAATGGCCAGAACCAAACCTTCGGAACAACTTTCCCGGGCTGAAATCGAGCGCTTCCTGGCGGCAGCCGAAGCGCTGCACAGGAGCATCGTCGGGCCGCTCCTGGCGTACTGCGGTGAGCACTACCAAGCTCTACGTGATGTCCATGGACCCCTGTTGAAGTCGATCGACACCATCACCGGCCAGAAGGCGAAGTTCATCCAGTGGAACGGGACAGGACCGGCACAGCCCCGGGACAAGCCTCCGGGCTAAGTCTCCTCCCGGAAGTCCAGCAGCTTGGCATGGCGAAGCTTCTCCTCGCCCTTCAGGAACCGCACGCGGCCGACCAGGCCCGGCTTTAGCCATTCGGCTTTGTCACTTTTGAGCCCTTTCGGCGCCGGCCCGCCAATCTTGCCTTGCACGCGGTCCCATAGGCGCTGGCGCTTGTCCGCCTTGAAGGTGACGAAGGCGCCGCCGGCATAGTGGCCTTTGTCGGCCATCAGCACCATGGCAGGCTTGCCGGGCTCGCGCTGCACGCCGATGATGTCCATCTCCTTTTCGGCATAGCACTTGATCTTGCGCCAGTTCGTCGTCGGACCCGACCGATACTTGCTGCCCTTCCGCTTTGAAACGATACCTTCAAGCCCAGCCTGGTCGACCAGGTAAAAGACGGCGTCGCCAGTGCCCGGCATCGCTTCGCTGAACTGAATTCGGCCGCCGTCCGGGATCAACGCCCGGAGTATCTCGCGACGGTCTTCCACCGGCGTGTTCCGCAAGTCATGCCCGTTCAGGTGCAAGAGGTCGAATGCTAGCAGATACAGATCGCGCGACGGCTTGCGGCTGGTCGCGGCTAATTGATGCGCATGGAAGTCGGATAGGCCAGCCTCATTGATCGTAATGGTCTCGCCGTCGATGATGAAGTCTTTCGCCTCGATCGCTTCCGCCTCACCGGCAAGTTGGATGTAGCGGCCCGTCCAATCATAACCGTTCTTGGTGATCAGCCGAATCCCGTCATCATCCTTGATGACCTGGGTGCGGTAGCCATCGAATTTGATCTCATGAATCCAATCATCGCCCATCGGCGGCGTGTCGACCAGTTCGGGTTCCATGGGCTTGATGAATTTCAGACGCATGCACTGACTCTCAGAACTGCGACTTCAATTAGCAATTGCTAAATTAGTTCCGGAACATTTTAGACGAATTGGATGTTTGAAGGGCTATGAAGATCGAAGCCGACCAATGCCGGGCAGCGCTGACGCTCATCCGGCGCACAATGGAAGAGCACTGTCCTCCTGGCGTGCTGCCGAGCGAAGAGATGGTCAATGGGCTCTATGGTCCGGAACTGATCCATGAGGCGGAAGCCATTGCCGCCGGCATCGTCGCAACCATTGACCAGCTGCAATTGCCCGTGATGAAACCGCCGTCCCCTAGTATCAAATAGAGACCGACACAGGGAAGGTCGCTTGGCCGCGCGATCGTGGGCTCGCAACGACCTGCGAGGCGATGCCGGCCTCACCAAGGGTTACAGCCCCTCGACCAGCAGCGAAGGCGGCTCGCGGCAGTGCAACGCCCGAAGTGTTTCGAGACGACGATGTCCACCGAGCGTAGCCAGCGCGCGTTGTGCTGCACAAGGACCGAGGCAGCGGCACGGCCGCCCGGGCTACTCCAAAGGCGGCTCTTCGCTCTGTGGAGCCAAAACGGTGATATCCATCCTGGCGATTGTCGATGCGGCGCGCCCCTGGGCGCCAGAATCCGTGTCGCCACTTTCTGCCGCCATTGCCTTGGCGCGATGTCCTACGCTGTCTGCGCTTTTGCCTGGCGCAAATCCTTCGCCCGGTTCTGTCTTTGCGGGTTTCGGTCGAGTTTCAGCTGCCTGCCGATGTTGGTTTCCAATCGCCGAGACCATTGATACCTCCCCTTGATGAGGCCGCGACTGTACCTGTCAAGGCTGTAGCGAGGCTGATCACTTAAGTGGTCGGGTTGCGCCCGCTCGTAGTGGCCCTCCGATCACTGGGCTCTCGATGCCTTGGCGCTCGCGGACGTCTGGTCGGGTGGGAAGTTCAAACTCAGCCGCCCTTTGCGGCACCGGCTTCGCCCGACAACTAGGAACGATTTCGGCCGCCATGTGTTACGCAATCATGAATCTCGCGGATCCCGGATCAACAATGGCAACCGATCTTTTCACGATGCAACTCGCTGATGCTCAGCAGCGCATCAAACAGACCGAGTTCGCGCTGGTACTCAGCGAGAAAATGGTGGCTGAGAACCTCGCTTTATCCAGCAGGATACGATCGGCGAGGCGGCGTGTCCTGAAGGCCGGAAGGCCTCTGGCGACAGTCGACTCAACAAGCTGAAAGAGTTCTTCAAATGATCTCGACCCAGTCCGGACGTGGGAGAGCTTGCCGGTAACCTTAGCGGTAATCGGCCGAGTCGCAGCAGGAAGCGCGCCGAAAACTTGCTGGACGAAGATTGCGGCGTCGCTATGAATCCCGCCTTGTGTTGCCGAATCCGATCTGCGCAAAGGCGCATGGCCGAGACCAGGCAGCGGCTCACGAAGATTGATCCCAGCAGGACGAATTGACCGCTACGGCTCAGTTGAGACGGCACTTCGAAATCACGACTCCCTGCTGAGCTATCAGTTTCCCTCGATCTCTAATCGTATGAGTTCTGCGCACCACCCTTCGCTCTTCGAGCTTCGGGTGGCACGCCACCGAGTAGCCGTCAAACGTCGAGATAGCCGGCGGCGACGAGCATTGCCTTGTATCGTTGGGCAAATCGGCTGGGCAAACGGCTGAGGTAAGCTGACGCGCCAATATCCCAATGCGCGCCCAGTTCGCGGTCGAAGGCAGCCGGGTCGAATTGCAGCAAGCCGCTGCGTGGGTAGACCGTGAATTCTCCGAAGATCGGCTCCCCCTCCTCCTCGTAGAAATCGACACGCACCATGTCGAACTCGCTGCCGAGCGCCTCGGCTGCCTCGATCATCCGCGCCAGGCTCTTGGGAGGGGGAATTTCCAGGCTCGAGTCGATCGCGCCCTGGACGATGTTCAGCGGGCGCCAATCGCGATCCAGGTGGGCGGTATTCTTGGCCGTGGAACGGAAGGCGACGACGACGATGTAGGCGACGCGGCCAGCCAGCACACAGAATTTGTAGTCGACCGGGTCATAATCCTGGTCCTTGCCGACAAGCGCTTCGACGAAAACCCGCCGCTCTATGTGCGCATAGCTGCGCTCCAGCTTGCGGGCGCCATAGGTTTGGCCAAGGTATTCCGTCATCTCGGCAATGATCGCCTCCCGGTCGGCGTTGGCCGGATCGCGAACGATGACATTCATGGCGCAACCGTGGTTGCATTTGACGGCGTATGGGATTTTCAGGTCATCGAAGGGGATCTGGCGCGGATCGTCGCCCTGCCACAGCACCTCCGGGATGGCGAGCCCGGGAAGCCGCTCCCTGACGATTTCCTTGGACTTGAGCTTGTCGAGAAGGCCGATAAAGCGAGGATCGTCATCGAAAATCTTGCGCCAGTGGACCTTTTCCGTGAACGTCACCGGGGCTGCAAAATTCGGCAGATGCCGCATTCGCTCAAGGAAACGCTGGGTCAACCGGCGATAGCGGACAAGCAGCGCGGCGTTCAGCAACAGGAGAGATGCCCGCGCGCTGTTTCGCTTCAGCCATGCCTTTGCGCCACGCGCCATTCCGGTGTCCTTGCAACTTGCGCAACTTCATCCGCGAAGTGGACGGCCACCCTGCCCGCAGCAGTGAGGCACGTCGAGCTTCGCCGAGCTAGCCCTTCATCGGGTACAGTTTCAAATGCTGGATCAGGATGATCGTCTTGGCGTCGATGATGCGGCCGTCTGAAATGCCGGCCAGCGCTTCATCAAGCCGCATTTCCAGAACCTCGATGTCCTCGCCCTCGTCGGCCGCGCCGCCGCCGGCCGAGATGCGGTCGGCGGGTGAATAGCGCGCCACGAAGAACCACAGCCGTTCGGTGACGCTGCCCGGGCTCATATAGAGGGAAAACAGCCGCTCGATGTTCTGTAGGCGATAGCCGAGCTCTTCCTCGGCCTCCTTGAGGATGGCGGTTTCGGGATCGTTTTTGTCGAGCAGGCCGGCGCAGGCCTCGATCAGCGGTTCGCGGTGGCCGGTGACGTAGGCGGGGTAGCGGAACTGCCGCACCAGAAGCACCGTCTGACGCTCGGGATCGAAAGGCAGGATCACCGCGCCGTCGCCACGATCGTAGGTCTGGCGAATCTGCGTCTCCCACTGCCCGTCGCGCCGGCGATAATCGAGGACGGTCTTCTTCAGGACCGCCCAGTCGTCGGACAGGACTTCCTCCGAGCGGATGCGGATACGATCTTCCATGATGAGCTCCAAGCTGTCGGCGCCATGGCGTAACCGCGAACGGTTTTGCGCGCAACCGAAACGGCGAAGCTTTCACCGCCTCGTGTCTGGTGCCGGCAACTGCCATCGCCTAAATAGCTGCAGTCCCTCTCCGGAGTTTTTTGATGACCGCAGCGCTTTTCCAGCCGATCGCCCTCGACGGCCTGACCTTTCCGAACCGTATCGCGGTGGCGCCGATGTGCCAGTATTCCGCCGAAGACGGCTCGGCCAGCGACTGGCATCTCTATCACTGGATGAACCTGGCGATGTCGGGCGCCGGCATGGTCACCGTCGAGATGACCGACGTCGAACGGCGCGGCCGCATCACCCATGGCTGCCTCGGCCTCTATTCCGACGACAACGAGGCGGCCGCCCGGCGCACGCTGGATGCAGCAAGGCGCGTCGCCGCGCCCGAGACGAAATTCGGCATTCAGCTTGCCCATGCCGGCCGCAAGGCATCCAACCGAAAGCCCTGGGAAGGCGGCGGCCCATTGCAGCCGGGCGAGGATCCCTGGCAGACCGTCTCGGCCTCGGCCATCGCCTATGACACCGGCTGGAATGTGCCGCATGCGCTGGAGGAGGATGAAATCCTGCAGCTCATCGAGCGCTTCACTCAAGCCGCGAGGCGCGCCGAGCGCGCCGGCTTCGACTTCCTCGAGTTGCACGCCGCGCACGGCTATCTGATCTTCCAGTTCCTGTCGCCGCTTTCCAACCAGCGCACCGACCGCTGGGGCGGCTCGCTGGAAAACCGCATGCGTTTCCTCATCGAGATCGCCAAATCGGTGAGGAAGGCAGTTCCAAACCTGATGCTTGGCGCCCGCCTGTCGGTGAAGGACTGGGTCGGTGGCGGCTTCGAGGTCGAAGAGGCGATCGAGGTGGCCAAAGCCTTGAAGGCGCTTAATGTTGCATATCTCTGCTGTTCGAGCGGCGGCAATTCGCCGTTGCAGAAGCTGCCGACCGGCCCCGGCTATCAGGTGCATCTGGCCGAAGCGGTGCGCAAGGGCGCCGGCATCCCGACACGGGCTGTCGGCCTGATCGACGATCCCGCGCAGGCAGAGGCGATCGTCGCCGACGGCCGCGCCGACATGGTCGCGCTGGCCCGCGCCTTCCTCGCCGATCCGCGCTGGGGCTGGCGCGCCGCCGCCACCTTCAGCGAAAAAATCCATCCCGCGCCACAGCTCGCCCGCTCGGTGACCACGATGCAGCACTGGACGAAGGGCTGAACAGGCAGTGCCGACGGTGGTCGCGCTGTCGTTCGCCGCGTCGTCTCCGGTCGGCGCGCAATATTGCGAAGGCACGGTGCACGGCCTGTCCAGGCACTACGATCTCGATACCGGCAGCGGGTTTCTCGCTATGCGCGCACGGCCGAACTTGTCGTCGCGCATGATCGGGCAATTGTTCAATGGCGACCACACCGAGATTTTCGACCGCCGCGGCAACTGGTACCAGGTCGAAATCGGCGGACGGACCGGCTGGGCCAACGCCCGCTGGCTGCGCAACGACTGCGGTTACTGAGACCAACGATTGCGGTTGGTGAGACGTTTGGGCGCAGGCTGACGGCCATTTTTGCAACCATATTGGCTGCTTTGCGTTGCGGCCATCATGGATAACAAACCTTTTGAAACCCCGGTCGTGGTCGAACTCGGCCATGTCGGCAAATATCGCCAGATCCGCAGCACCCAGGAAGCGGCGGAGTGTCTGATGACGGTGTGGCCGCTCAATCGCGGCCCGCGCCATCGTGATGCTCTCGACACTTGCCTCAAAGTGCTGGAAGGTTATCGTTCGACGGCCGATGCACGCAGGGCCTTGATCGAAGCGGCCAAGGAATCGGAAGTGCTGGTTCCCGAAGACCGGCTGCCAGACGCCAAGTTGCATTGAAGCCCAAATTGCAATGAAAAACGGGCCGCATTGAGCGGACGGACGAACCGGAGGATTTCATGGCGAAGCTGACTTACAAGATCGTCGAGCATGACGGGGGCTGGGCCTACAAGGTCGGTTCGACATTCTCGGAGACATTCCCGACCCACCAGGATGCGCTGCGCGCCGCCGAGATCGCCTCGGCCGAACAGCAGATCGCCGGCGCCACGGACGGCATCCAGTATGAGGATGCCGAAGGCAAGTGGCACGACGAACTGGCCGACGGCCGCGACCGGCCGCAGACTGAAGTTTCCGACTGATCTTTGCCCCTCAGCTTTCGCTGCCGGCCGTTGATGCTCGCCTAAGCAATTCCCTGGGGAATTGCGTCAAACAAACAGGCGGGACATCCTGCCCGGTCAGTCGAAGCCGCGGCTTGATCACTTGCCGCAATATTGATCGTTCACGTTGGGCCTCACATTTCCGTAGGGTCCTGACGGGTCGGAGGCGCACGGCCCCGTAGCGCCATAGCCTTGGCTGCCGTCGGCATTGATGCTGCCGGTGGTGCTCTGGTCGACGGTCGATGACTGCTCGTTCCCGAACGGCCACCAGCTGTGATCGTTGGAATACGTGCCGTCCGATGACTGCGCCATCGCCGATGTGGCAAGACCTATCGTCAGCACGGATGCTGCAAAAACTTTCCTGTACATTGAATTACTCCGTATCTGCCGCCTTGGGTGCGACACGGGGTAAAACCGGATATCAGCCGAATGGTTCAGTGAAATTGTTGTGAGGCTGTGGTGAGGTCTTGGCCGGCGAATGTCCGCTCGGCAATGCGCTTGATGAAGGTGATGACGCGGTCCGGCTCGTCGAATTGCGGCATGTGGCCGAGGCCTTCGACCGTCTCGAAATCGAGCCCTTCGATCCTGTCCTTCATCGGCTCCCCATGTATGCGCATGGCGATGACGCGATCGGCTGTCCCGAAGAAAATGCCGGCCGGCATGGCGATCTCTTCATAGCGCTCTTCGATGCGGCCAAGATCCTGTTCGACCGCTACGAAATCGGTGGAGGTTGCATGGAAATGGCTTGGCCTCAGCCCGAGCCATCCGCCGCCATCGATCATGTAGTCGGCGGGAACGGCCTGCGGCGCGAAGATGAACTCCAGTGTCTGCCGCGCATATCTGAGGCTTGTCGGTATCGCGACGGTGTAGGCCATGATCCAGCGCCAAAGCCGCGAACGGATATAGAGCAGGCCCGCTTTCTCGCGGGCGCCGGCTTCCAGATGCGTCAGCGGCGCCAGCAAAGCGATGCCGGAAATCGCGCCGGGATGCTCCACGGCCAGGGTCAGCGCGACGGCGCCGCCCAGGGAGTGCCCGACCACAAGCGGCCTTTCCAGCGTTTCGATGAAGCGCCTTATGATCTCGGCCTGCTCAGGCAAGCGGCCGGTGGCTCCTTTGGCCCGCACCGAATAGCCCGATCCCGGCCGGTCGAGCGCGATCAGCCGGCAACCGGGGCCAAAGCGCTCAAACAGCGTGTGGCGAAACTGGTGGAGCTGCGCGCCAAGTCCGTGCACGAACAGGATCGGCCGTCCCTCGCCCGTTTCGACATAATGGATGCGGCTGCCGTCGATCTCGACGAAGTTTCCGCTGGCCGGCACCAGCCTTCCGGCCTTGGCGGCAATCCAGAGCGTAGCGGCCACCAGGCAGGCCACGATGACGAGAGCCAGCACGGACAGGCCGGCGACAAGCCAAAGCAGAATCGATACCAGCATGTTTCACCCGGGAAGCGGACCGGCGCGCACCATCACCCACTGACGAACGCTCGGCAAGGCAGATGGCGGCTTGTGTCGGCATTGCCGCCAGTTCGATGGCGCGCTATCTCAGGCGACCTTCTTTCTGCCCCAGGCGACCTTGTCTGCCAATGGGCCTGTTTGCCGGAGCCTTCCATGCCTGAAATCGTCACTGCCGCCATGCTTGTCATCGGCGACGAGATTCTGTCCGGCCGCACCAAGGATAAAAATATCGGCCACCTCGCCGACATCATGACGGCCATCGGCATCGACCTGAAGGAAGTGCGGATCGTTCCCGACGAGGAGGACGAGATTGTCGCTGCGGTGAATGCCGTGCGCGCCCGCTACACCTATGTCTTCACCACCGGCGGCATTGGCCCAACGCATGACGATATCACCGCCGATTCGATTTCCAAGGCTTTTGGGGTGCCGTGCGAATACGACGCCAAGGCCTATGCCATGCTGGGCGAGAGCTATGCCGCGCGCGGCATCGAATACACCGAGGCCCGCAAGCGCATGTCGCGCATGCCGCGCGGCGCCGACCATATCGACAATCCGGTCTCCGTCGCGCCCGGCTTTCGCATCGGCAACGTCCATGTCATGGCCGGCGTACCGGCGATTTTCCAGGCCATGCTCGACAATGTCGTGCCGACGCTGAAGGCCGGCACCAAGATGCTGTCGGCCACCGTCCATTGCCCGTTCGGCGAAGGCCTGATCGGTGGTCCCCTGGGCGATATCCAGAAGGCGCATCCCGACACCATCATCGGCTCGTATCCGAAATATGGCGACGGCAAGTTCTGGACGGAGCTGGTCGTCCGCGCCCGCAGCCAGGAGGCGCTGGATTCGGCACGCAAGGACGTCGAGGCGATGGTGGCCGGCTTCACCGCCGCCAATTGACCCTGGGTTCGCGGCCCATCGCCGGGCCGGAACCAAGCACCGCACTCCCACGTTTTCCCTCGGGCGCAGCACGCGCCGGCAGATTTGAGGGATTTCGCATGCGCTTCAAGACCATCGTCGCCATATTGCAGAACGAACAGGACGCCGAACGCGTGCTCGACTGCGCCATCCCGCTTGCCGACCGGTTCGAAAGCCATCTCATCGGCATCCATGCCGAAGCGCTGCCCGTTCCCTACACCTCGGCAACCGGCTTCCCCGACACCGAGTTCCTGCAGGTCTCCGCCGACATGAACCGCGAGCGCGCCGAGAAATTGCAGGCGCTTTTCGTTCGGCAGATCGAGAATTCCGGCCTTTCCTTCGAATGGCGCAGCCTCGAGAGCTTTTCCGGCGACAGCGCGCTGACGGGTATTTCCAGCGTGCGCGCCGCCGATCTGATTATTGCCGCGCAGCGCGAGACCGGAGGCGACCAGAGCGCCGATGTCGACACGCTGGTTTACGATGCCGGCCGGCCGGTGCTGGTGGTGCCGCATGAGGGGCCGTTGGTCACCACATTCAAACATGTGCTGCTGGCCTGGAACGGCAGCAAGGAGGCGGCGCGTGCCGCCTTCGACGCGCTGCCCTTCATCATCGAGGCCGAGAAAACCGACATTCTGGTCATCGATCCGCCGGATACGCTGGATGACAACCCGGAAGCCGCCGGCGCCGAGATCGCCGCGGCACTCTCCAGGCATGGCGCAACGGTCAGCGTGTCGGTGCAAAAATCGGGTAATGCTTCGGTCGATGACGTCATCCAGACCCGGATCGCCGAGACCGGAGCCGACCTTCTGGTGCTCGGCGCCTACAGCCATTCCTGGCTGCGTCAGCTTTTGTTCGGCGGCGTCACGCGCACCGTGTTGCGCAGCGTGCCGGTTGCGGCCTTTTTGTCGCGGTAACTCCACAGACTGGCCCCGCCCTTGCCAATGCCCTGACTTTCCAGTTAATTCCGCGCGCATTCCACAATGGTGCGCGCGGAGTGCAGAATGTCCCTTCCCGAAAAAGCCTTTCCGGTCTCCTGGGACCAGTTCCACCGCGATGCCCGGGCGCTCGCCTGGCGGCTTGCCGGCGCCAACAAGGGACAGTGGAAGGCCATCGTCTGCATCACCCGTGGCGGCCTGGTTCCCGCCGCCATCATCTCGCGCGAACTCGGCATACGCGTCATCGAGACGGTCTGCGTCGCCTCTTATCACGACTACACCAGCCAGGGGCAGTTGCAGGTGCTGAAGGAGATCACCCCGGCGCTGCTCGCCGATGATGGCGCGGGCGTGCTGATCATCGACGACCTCACCGACACCGGCAAGACGGCAGGCATCGTGCGCGCCATGATGCCAAAGGCGCATTTCGCCACCGTCTACGCCAAGCCGAAAGGCAGGCCGCTGGTCGACACCTTCATCACCGAAGTCAGTCAGGACACCTGGATCTACTTTCCCTGGGACATGGGTTTCACCTACCAGAAGCCGATCGCCGACGATCACGCAGGCTGATTCGCGCCAGCCCCATTTCTGCCCAGACGGCCAAACCCGCCCCGTCTGCTATGAAAACAGGCACTGGAAGGGACATATTCTGTCGAATCGACAGCTGTTGGCGGAGTTTGACGGGTCGGTGTGATGTTTTTTACTTTTAAGACTTACACTTGTCGGTAAGATTCATACGGCGGCTAACGATTCTGAGGGCTGGGGTAGCTTTCACTGATGCTGACGACACCGGCGACACACGATCATCTGGCTGAAAGGGTCCGCAAGCTCTTCGGCACTTCGCCTTGTCGCCTGCAGGTTGCCGCTTTGCCATGGCGCAATAACGAAGACGGCGTCGAGATCATGCTGATCACCAGCCGAGACACCGGGCGTTGGGTGCTGCCGAAGGGCTGGCCCGAGGCCAGGGAGCCGCTCTGCGAGGCAGCGGCGCGCGAGGCGGGCGAGGAAGCCGGATTGCGTGGCAAGATTTCGCTTTTCGAGGCCGGTCGTTACTTCTACGCCAAGGCCCTCGCGTCCGGCGAGGAAGTCCCTTGCGAAGTGCTGGTGTTTCCGCTGCAGGTCGAGCACGTTGCCGACCGCTGGAAGGAAAAGCGCGCGCGCACCCGCAAATGGGTCAATGGGGCCGAGGCCGTACGCATGGTCAACGAACCGGACCTCTGCCAGATCATCGCCCATTTCTGCGGCGATCCCGACAAGTTCGTCGTTAGAGCCTAGCTCACAGCCACCGCTGCATAGTCCTGCGCGCCCGCACCGGTTCTTGCCCCGATTCCGGGCTCGGTGCTTCGCTCCGCGCGCCAGCAATCCGACACTATAAATCCCTCCCCTTCAGGCCAAGCTTAGCCACAGCTTGACATGCAGGCATTTACCTGCATATTGTGTCTTCAAGATGAGTGAGACCAATGGACGCCGACAAGGTTTTCAAAGCGCTGGGCGACCCGACCCGCAGAATGCTGCTCGATCTTCTGTGTGAGAAGAACGGCCAGACGCTGGGCGAGCTTTGCCAAAACCTCGACATGGCAAGGCAATCCGCGACCCAGCACATCGATCTTCTGGAGGCGGCCAATCTGATCAGCACGGTCAAGCGTGGCCGCGAGAAGCTGCATTTCATCAACCCCGTGCCGCTGCACGAAGTCTACGAGCGGTGGGTGCGAAAATTCGAACGGCAGCGGCTGAGCCTGCTGCACGACCTGAAACAAGAACTCGAAGGAGACGACCAATGACCCGGGAAACCACCAGTTTTGTCTACGTGACCTACATCAGATCGACGCCACAAAAGGTGTTCGAAGCCATCACCAGGCCCGATATCGCCAAGCGCTACTGGGGCCACGAAAACGTCTCCGACTGGAAGCCCGGCTCGAAATGGGAACACATCCGCGCCAATGAGGAACGGACCGTCGAACTCGTCGGCGAGGTCGTCGAAATCTCGCCGCCGACACGCCTGGTCATGAGCTGGGCCAACGCCTCGCAGGCCGACGATCCCACCAAGCACAGCCGGGTGACGTTCGCCATCGAGGAATACGACACCATGGTCAAGCTGACCGTCAGCCATGACGAGCTCGAAGCCGGCAGCGGCATGGCCAAAGGCATCAGCCAAGGCTGGCCGGCCGTGCTGTCCAGTATGAAATCCTTCCTCGAAACCGGCACGGGCATCGACCTTTTCGCCAAGCCGAAATCGGCCTGAAGCAACCGCGGAGAACGACGATGACCAAGCACTTTACCGGCGGCTGCGCCTGCGGCGCGATCCGCTATGAGGCCAGCGGCGAGCCGATCTTTCAGAACCACTGCCAATGCCTCGATTGCCAGAAGCGCAGCGGTACTGGCCATTGTTCCTATGTGACCTTCGGCCGGCGCACTGACGTAAAGATCACCGGCGAGCCGAGCACATGGCGGATGATCGCCGACAGCGGCAATGAAAAAGCCCAGGCCTTTTGCCCGACCTGCGGCACGCCGGTCTACGTAACGTTCGTCGCCATGCCGGAGGTGACGGCGATCCAGGCCACGAGCCTCGACGATCCCGGCCAGTTCGACCCGCAGGCGGTCACCTACACCGTGCGCGGCCACGTCTGGGACACGATCGACCCAGCGCTTCAGCCATTCGAGCGAATGCCTGGATGAACCAAGCAGAGCCCTATCCCTCGGATAGGGCTCTGCGTTCAACTCAGATCACCAGGCCCTTGGTCAGTTCCAGCGCCTGCCGCTGGAACAGGCGGCGGTAGATGCCGCCCTTCAGCCGGATCAGCTCGTCATGCGAGCCTTCCTCGACGATCTTGCCACGGTCGAACACGAGCAGCCTGTCCAGCGCCCGCACCGTCGACAGACGGTGCGCGATGACCAGCGTCGTGCGGCCGACCATCAGCCGCTCCATCGCCTGCTGGATCAGCACTTCCGATTCCGAATCGAGGCTCGATGTCGCCTCGTCCAGGATCAGGATGCGCGCATCCGCCAGGAAGGCGCGCGCGATCGCCACCCGCTGGCGCTCGCCGCCCGACAGTTTCACGCCGCGTTCACCGACCAGCGTGCCGTAGCCCTTCGGCAGGCCGGTGATGAAGTCGTGCGCGCTGGCGAGCTTGGCGGCATGCTCGATCTCGGCCTGCGTGGCGTCCGGACGGGCATAGGCGATGTTTTCCGCCAGCGAGCGGTGGAACAGGATGGGCTCCTGCTGGACGATGGCAATCTGCGCGCGCAGCGACGCCTGTGCAACCTGGGAGATGTCTTGGCCATCGATCAGGATCCTGCCGCCGCTGACATCATAGAGACGCTGGATCAGCTTCACGAAGGTCGTCTTGCCCGAGCCGGAATGGCCGACCAGTCCGACCCGCTCGCCCGCCGCTATCTCCACCGAAAAGTCGCGGTAGAGCGGCAAGCGATGGCTACCATAGTGGAAGGTGACGTTATCGAAGGCGATGTGGCCATGCGTGATCCGGATCGGCTTGGCGCCGGGCCGGTCCTCGACGCCGAGCGGTTGCGACTGGAAATCGACCAGTTCCTCCATGTCGTTGACCGAACGCTGCAAATTGCGGATATGCGTGCCGATGTCCCTGAGGTAGCCCTGCAGCACGAAGAACGAGGTCAGCACGAAGGCGACATCGCCCGCACTTGCCTGGCCCCAGGCCCACAGCATCAGCGACAGGCCGATTACTGCCGTCCGCAGCACCAGCAGCATGGCGCCCTGCGTCGTGCCGTTGATGGTGCCGCGCACCCAGGTGCGGCTGGTCCGCGCGCGCCATTTGGCGACGACCTTGGCAAGCCGCGCTTCCTCGCGCGTCTCGGCGCCGAAACCCTTGACCACGGCATTGCAGCTCACGGCATCGGCAAGCGAGCCGCCAAGCCGCGTATCCCAGCTGTTGGCGAGCCGTGCCGCGGGCGCGACATAGCCGAGCGACAGCAGCGCCGTCACGGTGATGAACAGCAGCGAGCCGACTGCCACGACCAGCCCCATCAGCGGCCAGAACCAGCCGAGCAGCAACGTCGAGCCGACCAGCATGGCGACCGACGGCAGCAACGCAATCAGGATGGTGTCGTTGAGCAGGTCGAGAGCCCACATGCCGCGCGTGACCTTGCGCACCGTCGATCCGGCAAAGCTATTGGCGTGCCAGTCGGTTGAGAAGCGCTGCACGCGATGGAACGCGTCGGCGGCGACGTCGGCCATCATCTTCAGCGTCAGCTCGACAATGCCCATGAAGGCCAGGTTGCGCAGCACCACGCCGGTCAGCGCCAAAGCGATGAGCGCGGAGAACGCCGCCATTGCCGCATTCCACGCGACATCGTCAGCCAACGCACTGCTGGCGACGGCGTCGACCAGCCGGCCGGAATAGAGCGGCGTCAAGACGTCGGCCAGGGTCGACAGCAGGAAGCTGCCCATGATCAGCGAAAGCCGCCACGGCTGGCGCCGCCAGTGGCTGAGCGTGAAGCCAAGAACGCTGCGAAAGGCGCTTGCACGCAGATCGATTCGAAAACGAGCCATGATGTCATCCGGGCGCAAATCTGCCCGGTCCCGGTAAGGTCTGAAAATTGAAAACCGCGCTGGGCAATTCGCCCGGGGCTGCGGAGGTTCGGCATAGGTGGCGGCGCGCCCCGGTTTGTCGGGTGGCGACCGGCATCGGCAGAAGCCTGTACTCGACCCGGCATCGGTGCGAAGGACAAACCTTCGCCGGACGCCAGTGAGACCTAGACTTCGCGGCCTCGCATTACCATGTAAAATACTGCCATTCGGACCTCCCGCAAGATACTTGCGGAGCGGTCCTTATAGAGACGCCATGAAGGATCGCCAAGGCCGGGCACGTGGCAAAGCGTAACTGGCCGAACCAGTGAGGTTATTTTGCAACAACAGCCGGCCAACCCCCTCGCCTGAGCCTCATTCCGGGTTGCGATCGAGGCGCATGTAGCGGCCGTCGGTCGATGCCTTGAAGCCCAGCTTCTCATAAAGGCAATGCGCGTCACTGGTCGACAGGCTCCAGTGCGAGACCGTGCTGAGTTCAGGGTGGTCGATGAGCGCCCGCACCAGTTGCGTGTCAATGCCTTGGCCGCGATGCTGCGGCCAGATGATGATGTCGGCGAGATAGGCAAACACCGTACGGTCGGTGATGGCCCGGCCAAAACCGACTTGGTTCCCGTCGATATAGGCCGCGGTGCAGAACGAGTTGGCAAAGGCGCGGCGATGAAAGTCATCGCTGCGGCCGGCGCCCCAATAACTCGCCATCAACAGATCGGAGGTCGCCCGGAAATCGATCCGTGACATGTCGAAGCTGATCTCACAGTCGGGCATGGTGCCTCGCAAAGAATGGAGGGCGGCCGAATTCAGTCCGGCCGGTGATTTGGCTGCCCACGTGGCGCGCTTATGGCACCACGAGATAGGCCTTCTGGTCGGCGATCGCGATGGTCACGTCGGTGCCGGAATTGAACTCGACGAAATCGAGCTCCATCCCGTCGCTGAAGATGACGCCGCCCCTGCTCTGCCGCGAAGAAACCACCAGCGGCCGGTCGCGGGTGATGACGCCATGCACAAGCGACACGCCGGTCGTGTTGCTCGGAAACGGTTCGCGCACCGAAAAGAACAGCTGTTCGCCTTCGCGGTCATAGCCTTGCGGCGGCACGGTCGGCACGGAGTTGTCACCATAGGCCGCGGCCAGTCCCGCGGCGCCCGCCATAACCGAGCGCAGCCAGCCGGTAGAGCCGGCGCCCGTGGAGATGATAATGCCGCTCGACGACTGGCGCTCGGTCCTGCCGCCATAGGTCAACTCGTAACGCGCCGAGACATGCGTCGAGGCGCCAACGAACAGATCGTTGAAGGCGATCAGCCGGCGTCCGTCATTGGAGCGCGCTTCGGCCATCACCACCGCCTGGCGCTTCGCCTTGCCGGCGATCGTCAGGCCGAGGACCTTTTCGGTATCGTCGGCATTCCACGGCAGCAACACGCCGTCGAAAAGCGCCGGGTTCGGGTTGATGCCGATCAGCGGCTGGTACGGGAGGTACTTCGCGGTGTTGGACACCAGCCCGTCCTGACCGAGCGCGATCACCGCGTCGGAGCCGAATTCGAACTGCGGGACCAGTTCGCGGTCGAGCCGCAACTGTTTGAGGCCTTGGGGAAGCGAACCCATCACCCGGTCGAGCGCCTGGTGATAGACGTCATGCGCCGCCTTGACCGGGTCGAAATTCATGCCGGCCTGCCGGAGATAAAAGCGCGCCTGTCCCTGCGTGTTGAAGCGCGTCGTCAGCTCCTCCAGCTCGGTCTTGCGGGTGACGACGATCACCCGGTCGATCGGCCTGCCGCTCTGGTCGCTTGCCACCCGAGCTTGCCTTTCAGGACCCGGCTTTCGGAGTGGAAAGCTGGCTGAGCGCGCTGGTGAGCATATCAGGCGTGATCGACAGATTGCCGACCGAACCGCCCTTTTCCGCCCAGGCCTTGAAGGCCATCGCCGTGAGCACGTGCGCCGGCGCCGACGAATAGACGGTGAGTTCGAGCTGTTGGGCCTTGGCTTCCGCCTCGGCAAGCGTCAGCTTGTTGCGCGCCTCGGTATCGACCAGCAGCTTGTTGCGTTCGGCAAGCTCGATTTCGGTCGCCAGCTCGCTCTGCTTGATCTCGCGCTCCTTCTCCACGCCCCAGGCACGGCGCCCATAGATCGCGGCATCGGCCTGGCGCTGCAGCGCCTCGCGATATTCGGTCTGGAGCGCATTGCGGATCTCCGGCGTCGGCTGGACCGAGGTGATGTGAACCTCCTCGATCGACAGGCCGGCGGTCGCGGCAATCGGATCGTTGCGCAGGAGTTCGGCGAGATTGCCACCGAGCTTGGTCACCTCGGCCAGCGCCTGTTCCAGCGTCATGCTCGAAACCACCGCGCGGGCGCGGCTCTGTATCGCAAGCACCAGGCGCTCGGCGATCTTCTCCCGGCCGTCGCCGACGACGTCGGCACGGCTGAGCTTGGCGCTGAAATCAAAACCTTCGGCTGCCTTGAGTGGATCGATGATGCGGTAGCTGACCGACCCCTGGATTGCCAGATCCTGGAAATTCGCCGTCGTCTCGGTGAAGATGAAGGGGTTATCGAGCGACGTCACCGGCACCATCGCTATCGTGGTGCCGAACGTGCCGTACCAGAAGGAGATGCCGCGCCCCTGCTCCCTGATCTTGCCGTTCTTGAAGCGCAGGATGTGATACTCAGGTGTTCCCTTGAAATAGCTGATAAACATGCGTCCCCCAAGGTTCATCAATTTAATCAGATGTTTAGCCGCGATCCCTGAAACGGTTGGTGATGGGATAGCGGCGGTCGCGGCCAAAATTCTTCCGGGTGATCTTCACACCCGGCGCCGCTTGCCGGCGTTTGTACTCGGCAATGTAGAGCAAATGTTCGACGCGCGTCACCGTCGCCCGGTCGTGGCCGCGCGCCACGATGTCGTCGACGCCCATTTCGTTCTCGACCAGGCATTCCAGAATGTCGTCCAGCACCGGATAGGGCGGCAGCGAATCCTGGTCGGTCTGGTTCTCGCGCAATTCCGCCGACGGCGCCTTGTCGATGATATTCCTGGGGATCACCTCGCCTGAGGGACCGAGCGCGCCCGGCGGCACATGGCTGTTGCGCCAGCGCGACAGCGCATAGACCTGCATCTTGTAGAGGTCTTTTATCGGGTTGAAGCCGCCATTCATGTCGCCATAAAGCGTGGCGTAGCCCACCGACATCTCGCTCTTGTTGCCCGTGGTGACGACCATCGAGCCGAACTTGTTGGAGATCGCCATCAGGATCGTGCCGCGCGCGCGGCTCTGCAAATTTTCCTCGGTAATGCCTTCCTTGGTGCCCTCGAAAAGCTGCGTCAGCGTATGCAGAAAACCCTCGACCGGTTCGAAGATCGGCACGATGTCATAGCGGCAGCCAAGCGCACGGGCGCAATCCTCGGCATCCTTCAGCGAATCCTCCGAGGTATAGCGGTAGGGCATCATCACCGCCCGCAGCCGCTCCTCGCCGAGCGCATCGACGGCCAATGCGGCGCAGATCGCCGAATCGATGCCGCCGGAGAGACCCAGCACGACGTTCTTGAAGCCGTTCTTGTTGACGTAGTCGCGCAGGCCGAGCATGCAGGCGCGGTAGTCCGCCTCCTCGCGCTCGGGGATTTTCGACATCGGCCCTTCCGAGCAGACCCAGCCGTCAGAGTTTTCTGCATCTTGCGCGCCTGCGGCGACGCGGTTGCGCTTCCAGGTGGTGACATCGACAGTTTCCTCGAACTGGCTCATCTGGAAGGCGAGCGTCTTGTCGGCGCCGATGGCAAAAGAGGCGCCGTCGAAGATCAGCTCATCCTGGCCGCCAATCTGATTGGCATAGATCATCGGCAAACCGGTCTCGATGACCTGGCGGATAACAACCTGATGGCGCACGTCCATCTTGGCGCGGTAGTAGGGCGAGCCGTTCGGCACCAGCAGGATTTCCGCGCCGCTTTCGGCCAGGGTTTCACAGATGCCGACGTCGCCCCAGATGTCCTCGCAGATCGGAATTCCGATGCGCACACCACGGAAGTTGACGGGTCCCTGAGCCTCGGGCCCGGCCTGGAAGACGCGCTTCTCGTCGAACTCGCCATAGTTTGGCAAATCGAGCTTGTAGCGCTCGGCGAGGATCTTGCCGCCATCGGCGACGATGATCGAATTGTGGGTGCCGCTCTTGCGCTTCAGCGGCGTGCCGATGATGACGCCCGGCCCGCCATCGGAGGTATCTCCGGCGAAGTCCTGCGCGGCCTTCTCGCAAACCTTGAGGAAGGCCGGCTTCAGCACCAGGTCCTCCGGCGGGTAACCGGCAAGGAAAAGCTCGGTGTAGAGCACGATGTCGGCGCCCTGGCGGGCGGCATCCGCCCTTGCCTCACGCGCCTTGGCAAGGTTGCCGGCGACATCGCCGACCGTCGGGTTGAGCTGGGCAACGGCGATGCGCAGAATATCGGGTGCGGTCTTCTGGGTCATGCCTGCGGTTTAGCGCGGCAAATTTGCCCGGGCAATGGCGTTCGTTTGGACCAATTCGGTGATCAGTCATCGCCCATATATTCGCGCAGCGATTGCGGCGAATGGTTCTCTCCGATCGACATCGCCAGAATGCGCGAGATGTGCCGGCGCGGCAGGCCGGTTTCCTGCGCCCATTTGTTGATCTGCGCCTGAATCCTGTCGAGATCCCTCTTCGACGTCGGACTTTCGGCGATGTCGAGGCCGGCGTCACGCAAAGCCGCGACCATATCGGCCGAGATGACGAAGGCGTCCCATTGCAGCCAGCGCAGGAAATACTGGCCGGTGTTGCCGCCAAGCCGGCTGCCATGCTTGCCGAGATACGCCATCAGCCCGACCTGGTCGTCGTCAGGCCACTCCGCGAGGAATTTGCCGAAACCGCCATGTTCCTTCGACACACGCTCAACGAAGGCGGCGTTGTCGCGGACAGATTTGATCTTCTGCGGGTTGCGCACGATGCGTTGATCAGCCGTCAGGTCGTGCCAGAAGTCATCAGGTTGAAACAACAGCCGTTTCGGCTGGAAATGGAGAAACGCGTCCTCGAACCCGGGCCATTTCTGTTCAATAACGCGCCAGACGAAGCCGGCGGGAAACACCCGCTCGGCCATTGTCGAGAGGATACGATCGTCCGTAATGTCAGCCACGGCGGCATTTTCAGGCGCCGGCCCGAGCAGCGAGGTCAGCACCGCGTCGCCGCCTTTGCGTTTTGCAGCACGGGCGCGAATCTTCGCGAAATCGGGCATCCTGCATCCTCGCGCCGCGCTTTTGACGAAACGCCATCTTCCTATATGCAAACGAGGCTGCCAAGCCGACGCTTTTCCTATGGAGACATCCATGCACAAGACCGTGCCAGAACTGGCCAACCGCTGGCTGAAGCGAACGCCGGAGGGCCTCAGCGAGCTCGAGCGGCGGGTGTTGCAGAGCACTGTCGACCGCAAGCCCATCTCGCAGGATATCAACGACAGCCTCACCGGCCTTCAGGGCGCCGGCGACCGGATCGCCGATGCCATTGCCCGCATCGGCGGCTCGTGGACGTTCATCCTGTCCTTCATTGCTTTCCTGGTGCTGTGGATCGGCGCCAATTGGTGGCTGCTCGGGCGAGACTCGTTCGACCCCTACCCCTTCATCTTCCTCAACCTGGTGCTGTCGATGATCGCCGCCTTGCAGGCGCCGGTGATCATGATGTCGCAGAACCGACAGGCCGCGCGCGACCGCATCGACGCCGCGCATGACTATGAGGTCAACCTCAAGGCCGAGATCGAGATCATGGCTCTGCATGAAAAGCTGGACGAACTGCGCCACAGCCAGATCATCGGCGTGCGCGAGGACATCGCGCGCCTGGCCGAACAGGTGAACCGCATAGACGAAAAACTGTCGGGCCGGCAAACCTCTCAATGACCGGGATCGTCCATCACCTCATCGAGCAATATGGGTTGATCGCGGTTTTCCTGGGCTGTGTCGCCGAAGGCGAAAGTGCGGCCATCCTCGGCGGCTTCTTCGCCCATCAGCATGTCTTCATCCTCTGGAAGGCTTTCCTCACGGCCGCCATTGGCGCCTTCGTCGGCGACACGTTTTTCTTCATTCTCGGCCGCAGCTTTGCCGACCATCCCAGGGTGCTGAAACTGAAGGCGAGGCCCGGCTTCAACCACGCCTACCGTCTCGTCTCGTCCCATCCCAACATCTTCGTCCTGTCCAACCGCTACATCTATGGCCTGCGCCTGGTCGGCGGCATCGCGGCCGGTTTCGCCAGCATTTCGGTAGCGCGCTTCGTTATCCTCAACGCGGTGTCGTCGCTGGTCTGGGCGGCTTTGTTCTGCGGCATCGGCTACGTCTTCGGCCTCGGCGCCGAGCAGATGATAGGCAAGGCACTGCTCCATCACGAACGGCTGCTGATCGCGCTTGCCATAGGTCTGGGTGTCGCCATCCTTGCCTGGCTCATCGCCCGCACCGTCGCCGGCAAGGAGCGCGCCAAGGACGCCCGCGACAGCGAAACCACATCGTAAGGTTCAGTCGTCGTCCTCGACCAGAGCCCGGTCGCCGCGATCGAGGATCAGCGGGATGATGAGATCTTCCTCGTCGGCCAGATGCCGCTTCAGCATGGCGATCAGCCGGCTGTTCTCGTCCGCATAGGCCTCGGCGGCGAAGCGCTGCCTGTCCTCGCTCTCCTCGAGCGTGCGGATGAAGGCGTTCGCCGTCTCGACGTTGCGCTCCAACCCCTCATGAATGGTGTGATGGTCGGCATCGAGGATTTCGAAGCCGCGGTTCAGGCGCGGCTCCGCCTTGGCGAAAGCCGGGAAATATTGGTAGTCCTCGACATTGTGGTGGCCGTCGAGATTGCCTAGAAAGTGGTTCAGCCGCGGCGCGAACCAGCGGGCGAAATCCGGCGCCGTCAGCCTGCCTTCGCGATAGTCGCCAATGCCGTTGGTGAGCATGCCGCCCAGCTCTCGGAACATATCGTGCCGCTGCAGCCACATGTTTGCCATGCCGTGGATGTTGGCGTGACCCTGCCATGTCTCGCGCGGATATTTTTCCGCCAGCCAGCGCAGGTCTTCCGGCAGGCCGGCTCTTTCAAGCAGCAGAAAATTGGCTTCCACGACGTCAGTCTCCTTTGGTGACTAACATATGGGAGCGTTCAGATCAGATCGGTAGTCCCGTGATGCGCTCGATGAGGGCGATTCCCCAGACGCCGGCGACGATAACAACCGAAATCAGCACCGCCAGCGAGCCGCAGTCCTTGGCGAGCTGGATGTCGACGTTGAACTCGCGACTGAAGGCATCGCAGGCTGCCTCGATGCCGGTGTTCAGCACTTCGACCATGATGAGCAGCAGCACCGCGCCGATCAACAGCGCGTAGCCGCGCCACGAGACCGAGACGAACCAGCCGAGCGGCAGCGCCAGCACCAGCAGCATCAGTTCCTGCTGAAATGCCCTTTCGCTGGCGGCGAGCTTGCGAAAGGCTCGCACAGAATTGAAGTAAGCACCGATCAGCCGCTGCATGCCGCATCCCCTTCGAATCACCGGCAGGGGATATCGCAATGGCTGGATCAAGGGAATAAGGCAGCCGCCGCAAAATCACTCCTCCGCAACCTTGATCGTCGGCGTCGACTTCTCGAACTGCGGCAGTCCATCGTCGATCGTATAGTAATCGCCCTTGTCGCCGACAAAGATGTGGCATTGGCCTTCGAGCCCGGTCGGGTTGTCGAACGATCCGGCCAGAACTGAGACATACGCATTCTGACCCGGCTTCCAGAACAGCACCGAGCCGCAGATCTTGCAAAAGCCGCGCTTGGCAAAGGAAGACGATTCGTACCAGCTGATGTTGTCGGCGCCGGTTATCGTGATGTCGCCGTCGGCGACGTTGGTCGCGGCGTAAAAATGCCCGCTCTGCTTGCGGCACTGCGAACAGTGGCAATAAATGACGCCGCGCAACGGCCCTCGCGTCTGGAAACGCACGGCTCCACACAGGCAAGATCCGCTGTGGTTGTTGCTCATCCCTACCTCCACCAGCCATCGTCCACGGCTTCGCCGCTGGCCGAGAGGATTTCAGTTTTGCCGCAGCCGGGCACCGGCAAATGCGACATGGGGTGGGCGTGTTCGGACCTGACCTCAGGATCTTTGCAAACCATTTCTGCAGCCTGCGGTAGAACGGACGCGTTACCTGGCGGCACATTAAGGAAACTTTAGCGCCGGCGCATCTATGGTCGTTGCCAAGCGAATGTCGCGATTGGGGACGTGTCTTTCGCAGGATGATCCGAAATACGGCTGGCACTCTCCGGTCGGCGGCATCTCGCACGGTCTGCGATGGTTCCCAGAGGCAGAGTGAACAGAACATGCAGCCGGCAGCCGTCCAGACCGACCGAAACAGCGACATTGCAACAGCCGTTGTGGCGACCATGCGTCAGCTCGGCGTGCTTGGCCTGCCGCGCAATTACGAAATCTTCTACGAAGCACTGAAAGGCACCAATCGCGAACTCGGCCTGGCCGTCGTCGCGCTGGGCAACCAGCCGACGCAGGACGATCTCGACCGCATCGGCCGCGCTTTCTTTGCCCAGCATCACGGTCCCGGCATTGTCGAGCAGGCGCGCGACGTGCTGGCCAGGGAACTCGAGGACATCGCCTTGCTGCTGCGCAGCGAACGTAGCCATATCGAGAAATACGGCAAGATCCTCGATGAGACATCGAGTGGCCTCGCCAACCGCAGCCTGCTTTCGCAGGATCTGCTGCAGAAGGTCGCCAGCGCCATGGCGGCGGCCACCAACTCGACCCTCGACCACGGCAAGCAGGTTGCAACCACGCTGAGCGACAAGACGGCGGAACTGGAGAGCGTCAAGTCGAAGCTTGAGGAGTACAAGCGGCTCGCCGACACCGACCCCTTGACGCATATCTGGAACCGCCGCGCCTTCGACAAGCAAATCACGGCGATTTACACCTCCAACAAGGGGATCCTGTTCAACGCCCTGATCCTTGCCGACATCGACCATTTCAAGGGTGTCAACGATCGCTACGGCCACCCGGTCGGCGACAAGATCATCCAGATCGTCGCTGAAATCTTCCAGACCAGCATCCGTGAAGACATGTTCGTTGCCCGCACCGGCGGCGAGGAATTCGCGCTGATCGTCGAGGGCGCCAGCGAGGATACCACTTACGAGATCGCCGAACGCATCCGCGTGCTGATCGAACAGACGCCGTTCACCAGCAGCCAGACCGGCGCCAATTACGGCACGGTGACCGTTTCCATGGGCATCTGCATGGCTTCCGAAGCGGAAAGCCCGGAGGATCTTTACACCAAGGCGGACCGGGCGCTCTACCGCTCCAAGGTTGGCGGGCGCAACCGCGTCACCCGGCACTCGACAATGGCCGGCCGCACCGGCAAGAACTGGCTGCTCTACAAGAAAGACTGACGCTTCGGCGTGCAGCCAATTCCCGGGCACAGGCAAATTTATCGGATCCCGCCTCTTTCCATATGAATTTCCGTGGACTATATTTTCCATGGAAAGAGAGAGGCCATGTCTGTTACACCACCCAATGCTGCCGCCCCTGATCTGACCGCGAAGGCGGCCGAAAACGCGGTTCTGACCAAGGCCACGCTGCGCGCCGCCGAACTCTTCGATATAACCGCCAGGGTGCTTGCGTCGATCATCGGCGTCTCGGAAGCCACGGTTTCACGCATGCGCAGGCAGGAATTCCTGCTGGAGCGCGGCACCAAGCCGTTCGAACTCGCGGTGCTGTTCGTGCGGCTGTTCCGTTCGCTCGATGCCATTGTCGGCGGTGACGAGACGATAGCCCGGGCATGGCTGAAGAACGCCAACACGGCTTTCGATGGCAGCCCGCTTGAAAAGATCCTCACTATTACCGGGCTTGTCGATGTCATTGCCTATCTGGACTCCCGACGCGCTCTCGTCTGAAGCCGTCCGGCTCGACGGCAAATACTGGCGCATGGTCGAGGCGCAGCACCGCGTCTCGACGCTGAAGATCGTCGACACGCTGGACGAACAGGCGCTGCTCGAGGATCTGATCGAGGAGACCAAGCCGCAAATCCCCATGGAATGCCGGCATCTCCACTATCTCCTGGCGACGCCCTTCCGCTACGGCTCGATCTATCCCTACGGCTCGCGCTTCCGCCGCGCTGGCCGCACCCTGGGTGTCTACTATGCCGCGGAGACGATCATGACGGCGGTCGCCGAAATGGCCTTCTACCGCTTGTTGTTCTTCGCCGATTCGCCCGACACGCCATGGCCGCACGACGCCGCCGAATACACCGCCTTCGCCGCCGCGATCCGTACCGACAAGGCCATCGACCTGACGCGGCCGCCGCTCGACCGCGACCGGGCCCATTGGACGCATCCGACCGACTATGCCGCCAGCCAGGCGATTGCCGATGTCGCGCGTGAGGCTGGGCTGGAGGCGATCCGTTACCGTTCGGCGCGCGACCCGAAGGGCGTCAATGTGGCGCTGCTGACATGCCGCGGCTTTACCAAGGCCAAGCCGCTGGAGCCGCACACATGGCGCATCCGGCTGGGCTCCCTCGGCGTCCAGGCGATCTGCGAATTTCCGGAAAGGCGCATCGAGTTTTCCAGAACCGCCTTTGCCAACGATCCCCGGCTCAACGGATTGCGCTGGGAACGCGGGCGTTGATCAAAACGAAAAAGCGCCGGATCTCTCCGGCGCTTTCCACTTCAATCTGAAAACGGGTTCAGCCGTTGGCCGCCTGCTTGTGCTGCACGGGATGGCTCTTCTTCAACAGGTCGGAGACGAGGAAAGCCAATTCGATCGCCTGGTCGGCGTTAAGGCGTGGGTCGCAATGGGTGTGGTAGCGGTCCTGCAATTCCTCTGCGGTGATGGCGCGGGCGCCGCCGGTGCATTCGGTAACATTCTTGCCGGTCATCTCGACATGGATGCCGCCGGGGTGCGTGCCCTCAGCGCGATGCACCTCGAAGAAGGTCTGCACTTCCTTGAGGATGCGGTCGAACGGCCGCGTCTTGTAGCCGGCGGCCTCGATCGTGTTGCCGTGCATCGGATCGGACGACCACACGACGCTGCGGCCTTCCTTCTGCACCGCGCGCACCAGCTTCGGCAGATGGTCGGCGACCTTGTCGGAGCCGAAGCGGGCAATCAGCGTCAGCCGGCCCGGCTCGTTCTCCGGATTGAGCAGGTCGATCAGCTCCAGCAAACCATCCGGCGTCAGCGACGGACCGCATTTGAGGCCGAGCGGGTTCTTGATGCCACGGCAATATTCGACATGGGCATGGTCGGGCTGGCGGGTTCGGTCGCCGATCCAGATCATGTGGCCGGAGGTTGCATACCAGTCGCCCGACGTCGAATCGACGCGGGTCAGCGCCTCTTCATAGCCCAGCAACAGCGCTTCGTGGCTGGTGTAGAAATCGGTCTCGCGCAAGGCGTAGTTGGTTTCCGAGGTGATGCCGACGGCCTTCATGAAGTCCATCGTCTCGGTGATGCGGTTGGCGAGCTTGCCGTATTTCTCGCCCTGCGGGCTGTCGGAGACGAAACCCAGCATCCAGCTATGCACGTTCTCCAGGCTGGCATAGCCGCCCTGGGCGAAGGCGCGCAACAGGTTGAGCGTCGCCGCCGACTGGCGGTAAGCCATCTCCTGGCGGGCCGGGTCGGGAATACGCGACTTCGGGTCGAACTCGATGCCGTTGATGATGTCGCCGCGATAGCTCGGCAGCGTCACCTCGCCCTTGGTCTCATTGTCGGACGAGCGCGGCTTGGCGAACTGACCAGCAACGCGGCCGACCTTCACCACCGGCTGCGCGCCGGCGAAAGTCAGCACCACCGACATCTGCAGGAAGACGCGGAAGAAGTCGCGGATGTTGTCCGCGCCATGCTCGGCGAAACTCTCGGCGCAATCGCCGCCCTGCAGAAGGAATGCGTCGCCGGCAGCGACAGCCGCAAGCTGCCTCTTCAGCTTGCGCGCCTCACCGGCAAAAACCAGCGGCGGAAAGGTGGCGAGCTGGGCTTCCGTGTTCTTCAGCGCGGCGAGGTCCGGATAGGCAGGAACCTGCTTGATCGGCTTTGCTCTCCAAGAATTCGGCGACCATTTCGTCATCGCTGCACCCAAACGCTCTTTCCAGCAGGCTTTTGCCCGCCATTCCCGCCCCATATGGGGATGGCGGCTCCATACACGAAGCCGATTTTCTATTCTAGACCGGAATTCAAGCGCTGGCGAATGATGGGGAGCTCCATGCCGCGACCCACTTTGGCTTCTTATCTTCGCGACGGCTGTGCAATATCCCTTGGTGCCAGAATCGATCCTCACCGATCTAGTCGCGCCGGTCATCGTCCGCTGCGCAACAATTCCATGGAGTCCCTATGTCCGTGTCCGCCTACCTTGACCGCGTGCGCCGCGAGCAAGGCCTGTTTACGATCGAAGAGGTGGTTGGCCTGTCCGAGCGCGGCAACGTGATCTACGACCCCTACTCCACGCTGATTTCCGCAGGCGCCGTCATCGGGCGAGGCAACGTCTTCTTCCCCGGCGTCTACCTGTTCTGCACCGACGGTGGCGCGCTGGAGATCGGCGACGCCAACATTTTCCACGCCAACACACTGTTCGAAGCATCCGCCGGCGCAATCCGCGTCGGCTCACGCAACCAGTTTGGCGAAGGCGGTTTTACTGCAAAGGCCAACAGGCCGGGAGCCTCGATCGTGATCGGCGATCAAGGCCGCTATCTCAACGGCGCGGCGGTCTTCGGCGAAACGGTGCTGGGTTCAGGCAGCCAGCTTCTCGGTGCAATCACGGTCGACAGTTGCCGGCTGGAACCGGGCGGCAGTTTTCGTGAGCCCGACCCCGACCGCCGGGCCGGATTGCTGAAAGGCGCCGGCGCCGCGCGCGGCTTCACCGTGCCTGCCGGGCACGTCATCGTCGGCGCCGGCACGTTCTCGGCATCCGACCTGCAGTTGCAGTCGAATTTCCATCCGAAAGTCTAGGTGGCCACCAGCCGCGCCAACTGCGTCATGACGACAGCCGAGCCCGCCAGACGCTTCTCGGCTGTCGGCCAGTCGCGGATGAAGACCACGCTGTGGTCGGCCCTGATCTTGGCCAGCGAGCCCTGTTCGCCGATGTACTTGACCAGCCCGACCGGGTTGGAAAACTCGCGCTTGCGGAAATGGATGACGACGCCCTTGGGGCCGGCATCGAGTTTTTCGACATTGGCCCTGCGGCAGAGTGCCTTGATGAAGACGATCTTGAGCAGATGTTTTACTTCCTCCGGCAGCGGACCGAATCGATCGATCAGCTCGGCGCCAAAGGCGTCGATTTCCTCCGTATTTTCGAGATCGCCAAGGCGCCTGTAAAGCGCCAGCCTGAGCTGCAGGTCCGGCACGTAGCTTTCCGGGATCATGACAGCCGTGCCGACAGCGATCTGCGGCGACCAGCCGCCGTCCTGGACCTCGCCGGAGTCCTTCACCTCGGCCACCGCCTCTTCCAGCATCTGCTGGTAGAGCTCGAAGCCGACCTCCTTGATGTGTCCGGATTGTTCTTCGCCGAGTAGATTGCCGGCGCCCCTGATGTCGAGGTCGTGGCTGGCGAGCTGGAACCCGGCGCCAAGCGTGTCCAGCGACTGCAGCACCTTCAGCCGGCGCTCGGCCGTGTCGGTGAGCTTGCGGTTGGCCGGCAGCGTGAACAACGCATATGCCCGCACCTTGGAACGGCCGACGCGGCCGCGCAGCTGGTAGAGCTGCGACAGGCCGAACATATCGGCGCGATGGATGATCAGCGTGTTGGCGGTCGGAATGTCGAGCCCGGATTCGACGATGGTGGTCGACAACAGCACGTCGTACTGGCCGTCATAGAAGGCGTTCATGATGTCGTCGAGTTCGCCCGGCGGCATCTGGCCATGGGCCACCGCCACCTTCAGCTCGGGGACGGATTCGCGCAGGAAATCATGGATTTCGGCGAGATCGCTGATGCGCGGAACGACATAGAAGGAATGGCCGCCGCGATAGCGTTCGCGCAGCAGCGTCTCGCGTATGACCAGCGGGTCGAAAGGCGAGATGAAGGTGCGCACCGCCATGCGGTCGATCGGCGGCGTGGCGATCAGCGACAGTTCGCGCACGCCGGTCAAGGCAAGCTGCAGCGTGCGCGGGATCGGCGTCGCCGACAGCGTCAGCACGTGGACGTCGGTCTTGAGGTCCTTCAGCCGTTCCTTGTGCTTGACGCCAAAATGCTGCTCCTCGTCGATGATCAGCAGGCCGAGATTCTTGAACGAGATCGCCGACCCGAGCAGTGCATGGGTGCCGATGACGATGTCGACCTGCCCCTCGGCGATGCCTTTCTTGGTTTCCGCCAGTTCCTTGGCGCCGACCAGCCGCGAGGCCTGGCTGACGCGGATCGGCAGGCCGGAGAAGCGCTGCGAAAAGGTCTTGAAATGCTGGCGCGACAACAGCGTCGTCGGCACCACGACCGCGACCTGGAACCCTTCCATCGCCGCGATGAAGGCGGCGCGCAACGCCACTTCGGTCTTGCCGAAGCCGACATCGCCGCAGATCAGCCGGTCCATCGGCTTGCCGGCGCCGAGATCGTCCACGACGGCATCGATCGCGCCCTGCTGGTCGTCGGTCTCCTCATAGGGAAAGCGCGCCGAGAATTCGCCGTAAAGCCCTTCCGCCGGCACCATGGGCGGCGCGGTACGCATCTGGCGCTCGGCGGCAATGCGGATCAGCTGTCCGGCCATGTCGAGCAGGCGCTTCTTCAGCCGCGCCTTGCGCGACTGCCAGGCGCCGCCGCCGAGCTTGTCCAGCGTCGCCTCGGCTGTGTCAGAGCCGTAGCGCGACAGAAGCTCGATGTTTTCCACCGGCAGGAACAGCCGGTCGTCGCCGGCATAGTGGATTTCCAGGCAGTCATGCGGCGCGCCGACCGCCTCGATGGTGCGCAGGCCGATGAAGCGGCCAATGCCGTGATCGGCGTGGACGACGATGTCGCCGGCCGACAGCGACGAGGCCTCGGCGATGAAATCCGACGCGCGCTTCTTGCGCTTCGAGCGGCGGATCAGCCGGTCGCCCAGAATGTCCTGCTCGGCGACGACAACCAGCTGTTCGGTCTCGAAGCCGGATTCCAGCGGCAGCACGGCGAGTGCCGCCTGCCCCGGCTCGAGCTTTTCGGCTTCGGCCAACGTCGCCACCGGCACCAGATTGCCGAGATGATGCTCGGCCAGGATCTGGCCGAGCCGATCGAGCGATCCTTCGGTCCAACCGGCGACGATGACCCGCCGGCGCGCCGCGCGCTCGTCGGCGATGTGTTTTACGACGACATCGAAGACGTTGATGTTTGGGTCAGCCCGTTCCTCGGCAAAGCTGCGGCCATGGCGCGAGCCGCCATGGAAGACCTTCTTGGCCCCGACATCGGGCGCGTCGAAGGCGGTGAAGTCGATGGCTTCGCGCGGTCCGAGCGACGCCACGAGGTTTTCCGGTGAGAGATAGAGCAGTTCCGGCGCCACCGGCTTGTAGGGCACGGCGTCCTTCAAGGCGGCGTCGGCCTGTTTGCGGCGCGCTTCGTAGTGGTCGAGGATCAGCGTGTGACGCTCAGCCAGCGCTTCGTGCGCCAGATGGTCGAAGATGACAGGCGCATCCGGCAGATAATCAAACACTGTCTCCAGCCGCTCGTAGAACAGCGGCAGCCAGTGCTCCATGCCGGCAAAGCGCCGCCCTTCGCTCACCGCCGCATAAAGGCCGTCGTCGCGCTGCGGCGCGCCAAAGGCTTCGATATAGGAGCGCCGGAAGCGGCTGATGGTTTCGGGCGTCAGCGCCACTTCGCTCATCGCCTGCAGCGCCATCGACTTGCGCTGGCCGGTGGTGCGCTGCGTGGCAGCGTCGAAGACGCGGATCGATTCCAGCGTGTCGCCGAAGAAATCGAGCCGCAGTGCTTCCGTCCAGCCGGGTGCGTAAAGGTCGAGGATGCCGCCGCGCACGGCGAATTCGCCGATACCGCGCACCGTCGGCACCCGCTCGAAGCCGGAAATCTCCAGCCGGGACACCAGCGCGTTCATGTCGATCTGGTTGCCGGGCCTTGCGTGGAAAGTCTGCGCTTCGACCAGATCGGCCGGCGGAATGCGCTGCAGCAGCGCATTGGCAGTGGTCAGGATGACCGCGCGATGCGGCTTTTTCGCCAGCGCGATCATCGCCGTCAGGGCATCGAGCCGCTTGGCGGCGGCATCGGAGCCTGGCGAAACGCGGTCATAGGGCAGGCAATCCCAGGCCGGCAACTCCAGCACCGGCAGGCCGGGGGCGGCAAAGGTCAGCGCCTCGATGATCGACGGCAGGCGCTGGCCGTCGCGCGCCACGAACAGCACCGGTTTGTCAGGCGCAATCTCATGGATCGCCTGCACCAGCGCAAAGGCTTCGTAGCCATCGGCAACGCCGTCGACGATGAACTGGCCGGCACGGCCTTTCGGCAGACCGATTTTGGGAATGAGGCTCATGGTTGCACGTTTAAAATGTCATGGTCCGGCGCGATGCCAGGATCTTTTGCAGGACGGCACAGTCGATATTCCCGGGAACCGGGCCTTCGCCGGTGACCATGGGCAGGAATTCGGTGTCGGGAATGTCGAGGAGCTTTTCATATTGGTCGATTTCATCGCCGGTCAAGGCGCCGATCTCGTTGTCGGCAAAGGTACCGAGGATAAGGTCCATCTCGCGCATCCCGCGATGCCAGGAGCGGAACAACAGCTTGCGGCGCCTGATATCCAGCCCCTCGCTCGATCGTTTCGTTCCGGTCATCGTGCCGCATCCTTGCTTGGTGCGGCGCATATAGCGTGGATAGAGGGCGGTGTCAGCCTTGCAACGCACGGGTGGGCGGCTAAACATCCCGGGTGTGAAGAACACTCCTGACAACGCTGGTGCCGGACACCGCCCGCACTTCACCCTCCCCCTTGTGGGGAGGGTCGGCGAGCACGCTTCGCAAAGCGAAGCGAGTGAGACGGGGTGGGGGTGCGGCGCTGACCTACCGACTTCCTCGAAAGTTAGACGCGCACCTACCCCCACCCCGCTCCGCTTCGCGGATCGACCCTCCCCACAGGGGGGAGAGTAAAGCCATGCGCCCCTCCCTCCTCGACCCTCTCTTCGTCCCCATCACTTCGCTTGCCGGCGTCGGCCCCAAGGTTGGCGCTCTGATCGAGAAGGTAGTGGCGGCCGATCTCGGCGAACGGCCGGCGCGCGCGGGCGACCTGTTGTTCGTGCTGCCGCACACCGTCATCGACCGTCGCAATCGTCCCGGCATCGCGCTTGCGCCTGCCGGCGCCATCGTCACACTCGACGTGCGCATCGACCGCCACCAGCCGCCGCCGCGCGGCAACCGGTCGGTGCCTTACCGCGTCTATGCCCATGACGACACCGGCGAGATCGGCCTGATCTTCTTCCACGCCCATGCCGCCTATCTCGAAAAGGCGATGCCGGTGGGCGAGCATGTCGTCGTCTCCGGCCGCATGGAGTGGTTCAACGGCCGCCCGACCATGGTCCATCCCGACCATGTCGCCCTGGTGAGCGAGGCGGAAACACTGCCGCTGGTCGAACCGGTCTATCCGCTGACCGCCGGCCTGTCGGGCAAGGTGCTGCGCCGCGCCATCGGCCAGGCGCTCGGCCGGCTGCCGGAATTGCCGGAGTGGCAGGACGCTGCCTTCATGCGCAAGCAGACCTTTCCGGCCTTTGCCGACGCGCTCGCCCGGGTCCACTATCCCGCGGACCCGATCGATGTCGCCATCGAGGGGGTGGCATGGCGCCGCCTTGCCTATGACGAGCTTCTCGCCGGCCAGGTCTCGCTGGCATTGGTGCGGGCAAAAGTGCGCCGCCTGTCGGGCCGGCCGCTCATCGGCGACGGTCGCATCGTCGAGAAACTGCGCGCAGCCCTGCCCTATTCATTGACCGGCAGCCAGGAATTCGCGCTTGCCGAAATCAATGCCGATCTGGCCGACCCCGAGCGCATGCTGCGCCTGCTGCAAGGCGATGTCGGCTCCGGCAAGACGGTGGTGGCGCTGCTGGCCATGGGGCGCGCAGTCGAGGCCGGCGGCCAGGCGGCCTTGATGGCGCCGACCGAAATCCTGGCGCGCCAGCATCTGGCGACGATCACGCCTTTGGCCGAACAGGCCGGCCTGCGCGTCGCTATCCTGACCGGCCGCGAAAAGGGCCGCGAACGCACTGAAACGCTATCAGGTCTCGCCAGCGGCGAGATCGACATCGTCGTCGGCACCCATGCGCTGTTCCAGGAAACGGTGGCCTATCACGACCTCGTCTTTGCCGTGGTCGACGAGCAACACCGCTTCGGCGTCCACCAGCGGCTTGCCATCACCGCCAAGGGCGACGCCCCCGACATGCTGGTGATGACGGCGACGCCGATCCCGCGCACTCTGGTGCTGACCGCCTTCGGCGACATGGACGTCTCCAAGCTGACGGAAAAACCGATCGGCCGCCAGCCGATCCGCACCGTCACGCTGCCGCTGGAACGGCTGGACGAACTGGTCGGTCGCATGCTGGACGCGGTTGCCGACGGCCAGAAGATCTACTGGATCTGCCCGCTGGTCGAGGAATCCGAAGAGATCAAGCTGATGTCGGCCGAGGACCGATTTGCCTCGCTGCAGCCCTTGTTCGGCGATCGCATCGGCCTCGTCCACGGCCGCATGAAGGGCGCCGAAAAGGACGAGGCGATGCGCGCCTTCAAGGCCGGCGAAACCCGCATCCTGATCGCCACCACCGTCATCGAGGTCGGCGTCGACGTGCCGGATGCCACCATCATGGTCATCGAGCATGCCGAACGTTTTGGCCTGGCGCAACTGCACCAGTTGCGCGGCCGCGTCGGCCGCGGCGACAAGCCTTCTTCCTGCGTGCTGCTTTACAAGGACCCGCTCGGCGAGACGGCAAAACGCCGGCTGTCGGTGATGCGCGAGACCGAGGACGGTTTCCTGATCGCCGAAGAGGATCTGAAGCTGCGCGGCGAAGGCGAATTGCTCGGCACCCGCCAGTCCGGCACGCCGGGCTTCCAGGTGGCGCGCATCGAGGTGCACGCCGACTTGCTCGAAGCAGCCCGCGACGATGCAAGGCTGATCCTGTCGCGCGACCCGGAACTACAGTCTGAGCGCGGCGAGGCGCTGCGCCTGCTGCTCTATTTGTTCGGCCGCGACGAGGCCGTACGGCTCTTGCGCGCCGGCTGAGCGCCCTCGGCGATCAGCCCGCCAAGCGGCGGGTTGGCGAGATCTCCGTCGATCGGCTGGCCGTTCATAGTCACCATTTTCGGCTTGACTTCGGGCGCCACCAGCCCGGCCGAGACGATCAGCCTGGCGCCGTCCTCGATCGTCATGTCGAGCAGCACGATGTCGGATTTCGGCACGTACATCAGGAAACCGGTGGTAGGGTTCGGCGTGCACGGCATGAACACGGCGATCATCGGGTCGCCTGCATGGTCGAGCTTCTGGTTGATCTCGGTTTCCTTCTCGCTGGCGACGAAGACCAGCGACCAGACGCCTTTTCGCGGATATTCGACCAGCCCGACCTGGCGGAACATATCGCCCTTGTTCGACAGCACCGTCTGGAAAATCTGCTTCAGCGAACCGTAGATGCCGCGCACCAGCGGCATACGGCCAAGCAGCCGTTCGCCGAAATTGACGATGGCGCGACCGACGATGTTGGCGGTCATGAAGCCGATCAGCGTGATCAGCACGAGCGCCACGATCAGGCCGAAGCCGGGCACCGGAAACGGCAAATAGGTGTCGGGGCTGTAGCGCGCCGGAATGTACGGCTTCACCCAGGAATCGACCCAGCCGACGAACGACCAGGCGATATAGGCGGTGATCGCCAGCGGCGCGCAGACGATAAAGCCTGTGAGGAAATAGTTCCTCAGCCGGGTCATGCCTGAAGTTCTGGGAGCATCG
The DNA here is from genome assembly GCF_040320205.1 of Mesorhizobium sp. M0761. Classification (NCBI taxonomy): domain Bacteria; kingdom Pseudomonadati; phylum Pseudomonadota; class Alphaproteobacteria; order Hyphomicrobiales; family Phyllobacteriaceae; genus Mesorhizobium; species Mesorhizobium sp. M0761. The sequence continues at coordinate 331,409 of NZ_JAMYPF010000003.1, read as the reverse complement.
GACATGGTTCACCGGGGACGCGGGTTGCAGCGCCACACTAGTGAAGCGGACGGCGCTTTGGAACTGCGAAGTTTTTTAGACCCCCGATGAGCGCCGACTACTCCACCGTCACCGATTTCGCCAGGTTGCGCGGCTGGTCGACGTCCGTCCCCATGAACACGGCGGCGTAGTAGGCCAGCATCTGGATCGGCAGCGCATAGATGATCGGCGAGATGATTTCCGGCACGTCGGGCAGGATGATCGTCTCCATCGTCTTGACGCTGACCTGCGCCGCGCCCTTGGCGTCGGTGATCAGGATGATCTTGCCGCCGCGCGCCGCCACTTCCTGCATGTTCGACACGGTTTTTTCGAAGATGCGATCATGCGGCGCGATGACGATGACCGGCATGTTCTCGTCGATCAGCGCGATCGGCCCGTGCTTCAGTTCGCCCGCGGCATAACCCTCGGCATGGATGTAAGAGATTTCCTTGAGTTTCAGCGCGCCTTCCATGGCCAGCGGGAAATTGGTGTCGCGTCCGAGATAGAGCACGTCCTTGTAGCGCGAGATTTCGCGCGCGATGCGCTCGATCTGCTCTTCGAGCTTCAGTACCTGGTTGGCGTAGCGAGGCGCCTCCGAAAGAGCGCGCACCAGCGTCTTTTCCTCATCCTTCGAGATCGTGCCGCGCGCCACACCCGCACGCACCGCCAGCGAGGCCAGCACCGAAAGCTGGCAGGTGAAAGCCTTGGTCGAGGCGACGCCGATCTCCGGCCCGGCCAGCGTCGGCAGCACGACGTCGGATTCGCGCGCCATGGTCGATTCGCGCACATTGACGATGGCGCCGATCTTCATGCCCGCCTTGCGGCAATAGCGCAGCGAGGCCAGCGTGTCGGCGGTTTCGCCGGACTGCGAGATGAAGAAGGCGGCATCATCCGCCGATAACGGCATTTCGCGGTAGCGGAATTCCGAGGCGACATCGATGTCGACCGGCAGCCGCGCATAGCGCTCGAACCAGTATTTGCTGATCAGGCCGGCTAGATAGGCGGTGCCGCAGGCCGAGATCGCCAGCCGGCCGATCTTGGCAAAGTCGAACGGCAGTTCCAGCGGCTTCGACACGCCAGAGACGAAATCGACATAGTGCGCCAGCGTATGCGAGATCACTTCGGGCTGTTCATGGATTTCCTTTTCCATGAAATGGCGGCGGTTGCCCTTGTCGACCATGAAGCTGGTCGACAGTGATTGCTGGCGCTTGCGGGCAACCTCTTTGCCGTCGATGTCGAAGATGGTGACGCCATCGCGGCGCACCACCGTCCAGTCGCCGTCTTCGAGGTAGGTGATGGAATTGGTGAACGGCGCCAGCGCGATGGCGTCGGAGCCCAGAAACATCTCGCCATCGCCATGGCCGACGGCCAGAGGCGGACCATTGCGGGCGCCGACGATGAGGTCCTCGTCGCCGGTGAACATGATGGCCAGCGCAAAGGCGCCTTCCAGCCGCTTCAGCGCCTGGTGCGCGGCCTCGATCGGCTTCAGCCCCTTGGCCAGTTCGCGCGCCACCAGATGCGCTACGACCTCGGTGTCGGTCTGCGACGAGAAGGAATAGCCGTCGCGGATCAGCTCATCGCGCAACTCGGCGAAATTCTCGATGATGCCGTTGTGAACGATGGCGACGCCGTTGGAAAAATGCGGATGGGCGTTGGTCTCGTTGGGCACGCCATGGGTCGCCCATCGCGTGTGGCCGATGCCGATGGTGCCGTCGAGCGGTTCTTCCTTCAGCCGGCGTTCGAGGTTGATGAGCTTGCCTTCGGCGCGGCGGCGGCCGAGCGCACCTTTCTCGACGGTGGCGACTCCGGCGGAGTCATAGCCACGATATTCAAGCCGCTTCAAAGCATCGACAATGAGCGGCGCGACTTGGCTCTGGCCGACAATTCCGACGATACCGCACATGCGCCTGCCCCCGATTCACCTGGAAAACCAGTCCCGATGGAAAACCAGCGTTATCTAGGGATTGCCGGCCCGCCGCGAAAGTCACTTTGCATTTCGTCTGGTGTAACGGAACGCTTCTCAACCCGATGCACCATGACACACCGCTCTTGCAATCCGGTTACCGCAATTCCTCGGTTGTTCAATTGCTTCGGCGGTTAATGGTCGGTGCCGGCCTTTTTCTTCGCCGCCGCGGCCGAGGCAAAGCGCTCGCGCAATTCCTTGCCTTTCCCGGGAATGGTCTTCTGGCGGGCGCGGCCGAAGGCCAGCGCATCGTCCGGCACGCTTTCGGTGATGACGCTGCCCGAGGCGATGTAGCCACCCTTGCCGATGGAAACCGGCGCCACCAGCGACGAGTTCGAGCCGACAAAGGCACCCTCGCCGATATCGGTGAAGAACTTTGAATAACCATCATAGTTGCAGGTGATGGTGCCGGCGCCGATATTGGCCCCCGCGCCCACACGGGCATCGCCGATATAGGTCAGATGATTGACCTTGGCGCCCTCCTCGATGACCGCCTGCTTGACCTCGCAGAAATTGCCGACCTTGGCCTTTTGCCTCAGATCGGCGCCAGGCCTGAGCCGCGCGAACGGACCGACGTCGCAATTGGAGGCGATGGTGGCGCCCTCTATGTGGCTGAAAGCGTGTATCTTGGCCCCGGTTGCAATTTTCACGCCCGGGCCGAACCAGACATTGGGCTCGACGATCGTGTCGGCGCCGATTTCGGTGTCGTGCGAGAAATACACGGTCTCCGGCGCGATCAGCGTTACGCCCGACAGCATCGCCTCGTGCCGGCGACGCGTCTGCCAGATGTCTTCCGCCTGCGCCAGTTCGGCTCGGTTGTTGATGCCTAGCGCACTCTCGAAGCTGGTTTCGGTGGCAACGACATCTACGCCCTGCGCGCTGGCGATCTCGACGATGTCGGTGAGATAGAACTCGCCCTTGGCGTTCTTGTTGCCGACCTTGTCGAGCAGTTCGAGCGCATGAGCGCCGGCCACCGCCATCATGCCGGCATTGCAGAAGCCGATCTTCTTTTCCTCGGCGGAGCAGTCCTTCTCTTCGCGGATGGCAGTCAGCTTGCCGCCCTTTTCGATCAGCCGGCCATAGCCGGCCGGGCTGAGCGGACGGAAACCGATCACCACGACGGCCGCGCCATCGGCAAGCTTTCGCCGTGCGGTCACCAGGGCTTCAGCATCGATCAGCGGAGTGTCGCCGAACATCACGAGAATGTCGTCATAACCCCTTGATATTGCACCGCGTGCGGCCAGCACGGCATGCGCGGTGCCGAGCCGCTTCTCCTGCACGAACGTCTCGGCCTTGGGGGCGAACTTCGCCGCAGCCTTGCGCATTTCCTCCGCCCCATGGCCGATCACCAGCGCCTGGCTGGCAGCACCGGCGGCCCCGGCCGCCTTCACAACATGGGCGACCATCGGCAGCCCGGCGATCTGGTGCAGCACCTTGGGCAGAGCGCTCTTCATGCGCGTGCCTTCGCCGGCGGCGAGGATGACGGACAGACAGGATCTCTGGCTCATGGAAGGACAACCATCTGAAAAGGGATCAGGAATCGGAGAGTGGTAGCATCTGGCGTCATGCTGCACCAATGCGGTTAAATTCCGGTGAGGTGATGAGGCAGTTCACTCTCGATCAGCGGATCTCTACCCCAGCCGGCCCAGCACCGGAAATGTCTCCAGCAGCCAATAGGACACCGTCTGCACGCCACCGGTGAGGAAGAACACGCCGGCGATAACCAGCAGCGCGCCGATCGCCTTTTCGACGCGGCCGAGATGGACGCGGAACCTGCCCAGGAAGCGCATGAAGGCGCCGGAGAACAGGGCAGCAATCAGGAACGGAATGCCGAGGCCAAGCGAATAGGCGGCAAGCAGAAGAGCGCCCTCGCCCACCGTCTCGCGGCCGCCGGCCAAGGTCAGGATCGGCCCCAGCACCGGGCCGATGCACGGCGTCCAGCCAAAGGCGAAGGCCAGCCCCATGACATAGGCGGCGACCATGCTGGCAGGCTTGCCCTGCGACTGAAAGCGCGCCTCGCGCGACAGAAGTGGTATGCGCAGGATGCCGAGGAAATTCAGCCCCATCAGGACGATCAGCACCCCGGCCGCCATCGCCAGCGGCTCCTGCCAGACGCGCAGCCAGTGGCCGATGGTCGAGGCGCCGGCGCCAAGCGCCACGAACACGGTGGAGAAACCGAGTACGAAGGCGAGCGAGGAATAGATGAGCGCGCCGCGGGCGCCGGCCTTGGCCGTGACGCCGGCACCGCCACCGCGAAAGTCGTCGACCGACACGCCGGCCATGTAGCAGAGATAGGGCGGCACCAGCGGCAGCACGCAAGGCGACAGGAACGAGATCGCCCCCGCTCCGACCGCGCTGACATAGCCGATGTCCAATGGCATTCCAGAACTCCAGATTCCTTGGCGCCGATATAGCGACGCAAAATCGTGTTCGCCAATCACCATCGTGTGGAATTTGGCTACAGATACGATCCGGCCGGACGAATTGTTGTCGGCCAATCCCAGGTTGACCAAGCCGGGGAAGAAATGTCCCTCGCCGAACGTTCACAGAGCGAAGCCGCGGTTTCTGCGCGCTTCGTCGGATCACCAGGGAGATTTCCATGAAAACGATCACCGTCGGCCTGGCCGCCCTTCTGCTCAGCACCGCCGCATCCTTCGCCGCCGAAGCGTGGAAGGAAGCGGAAGTCGCTGGCACCAAGATCTACACCGATGCCAACGGCATGACGCTCTATACCTATGACAAGGACGAGAAGGGCAAGACCAACTGCTATGACAAATGCGCCACCAACTGGCCGCCGCTGAAGGCCGAGGACGGCGCCAAGGCGGACGACGAATGGACCATCGTCGACCGCACCGACGGCACCAAGATGTGGGCCTATGACGGCAAGCCGGTCTACACCTTCATCAAGGACAAGAAGGCCGGTGACGTCACCGGCGACGGCGTCGGCGAAGTCTGGCACATCGTCAAGGCCGACTGATCGTCCGAACCTCTATCCCGCACCCCATCGGCGGGACTCGGCTGGCCGCCGGCTCCAAGCGACCCGGCGGCCAGTTCGGCATTTACGGGCAGCACGAACTGGTCGCGGCACCTTTCCCGGTGGCTCGAAACACGAACCCTCCCAGACAAAAAATTTTGTGATCTTCTCCATACACTCTAAGAGTGTATTGCGGCACACGCCTCCGCATTTTGGCCGCTTGCCCTTGACCGATCGCAAAAGCGCGGCCATGTGAGCGACCAATTGAATGCGTCACGCAGCGGAATTCTTCTGCCGCCCCCACAGCTGATATGAGACCTCATGGACGTCGTCGTCGTCGAATCGCCGGCCAAGGCAAAGACAATCAACAAGTATCTCGGCAAGAACTTCAAGGTTCTGGCCTCGTTCGGCCATGTCCGCGATCTGCCGGCCAAGGATGGTTCGGTGCGTCCCGACGAGGATTTCGCCATGTCCTGGGCGGTCGACACCGCTTCCGGAAAGCGTCTCACCGACATCGCCAACGCGGTCAAGGATGCCGATGGCCTGATCCTCGCCACCGATCCGGATCGCGAGGGCGAAGCCATTTCCTGGCACGTGCTGGAGGTGCTCAAGCAGAAGCGCGTGTTGAAGGACAAGCCGGTCAGCCGCGTCGTCTTCAATGCCATAACCAAGTCGTCGGTGCTGGAAGCGATGGCCAATCCGCGCCAGATCGATGCACCATTGGTCGATGCCTATCTGGCTCGCCGCGCACTCGATTATCTCGTCGGCTTCACGCTGTCGCCGGTGCTGTGGCGCAAATTGCCGGGCGCCCGTTCGGCCGGCCGCGTCCAGTCGGTGGCGCTGCGCCTGGTCTGCGACCGCGAATCCGAGATCGAGCGCTTCATCCGCGAGGAATACTGGCAGATCGCTGCCCTCCTCGGCACGCCACGTAACGACAGCTTCGAGGCGCGGCTGACCGCGTTCGAGCGCAAGAAGCTGCAGAAGCTCGACATCGCCAGCAAGGCGCAGGCCGACGATATCAAGGGCATGCTCGAAGGCGCGACCTTCAAGGCTCTGTCGGTGGAAGCCAAACCGACAAGGCGCAATCCTGGCCCGCCCTTCACCACTTCGACGCTGCAGCAGGCGGCATCGTCCGGCCTCGGCTTTTCGGCGACGCGCACCATGCAGGTGGCGCAGCGCCTCTATGAAGGTATGGAGATCGGCGGCGAGACTACCGGCCTGATCACCTATATGCGAACCGACGGCGTGCAGATGGCGCCGGAGGCGATCGACGCCGCCCGCGACACCATCGCCAAGGAATTCGGCCCAAGATACCTCCCGGAAAAGCCGCGCCAGTACACAGCCAAGGCCAAGAATGCCCAGGAAGCGCACGAGGCGGTCCGCCCGACCGATTTCATGCGCACGCCGGCTTCGGTCAGGCAATATCTCGATTCCGACCAGCTGCGGCTTTACGAATTGATCTGGAAGCGCGCCATCGCCAGCCAGATGCAGTCGGCCGAGATCGAGCGTACCACGGTCGAAATCGAGGCGGTCAATGGCGCTCGCACCGCGGAGCTTCGCGCCGTCGGTTCCGTCGTTCGCTTCGACGGCTTCATCGCCGCCTACACCGACCAGAAGGACGACGACGCCGAAGACGAGGAAAACCGTCGTCTGCCCGAGATCCGTGCCGGCGAGCAGCTGGCCCGTCAGGCGATCAATGCCACCCAGCACACCACCGAGCCGCCGCCGCGCTACTCCGAGGCGTCGCTGATCAAGAAGCTGGAAGAGCTCGGCATCGGCCGTCCGTCGACCTACACCGCGATCCTGAAGACGTTGGAAGACCGTGACTACGTCACCATCGACAAGCGCCGGCTGGTGCCGCAGGCCAAGGGCCGGCTGCTGTCGGCTTTCCTCGAAAGCTTCTTCGAGCGCTATGTCGAATATGACTTCACGGCCTCACTCGAGGAAAAGCTTGACGAGATTTCCGACGGCAAGCTCGCCTGGAAGGACGTGCTTCGTGACTTCTGGAAAGATTTTTCCGGCGCCGTCGCCGACATCAAGGAACTGCGCGTCACTGACGTGCTCGACGCGCTGAACGAGGAACTGGCGCCGCTGGTGTTCCCCGCGCGGGAGGATGGCTCGAATCCCCGCATCTGCCCAAAATGCGGCTCCGGCAATCTGTCGCTGAAACTCGGCAAGTTCGGCGCCTTCGTCGGCTGCTCCAACTATCCGGAATGTTCCTTTACCCGCCAACTCGGCGATGCCGCCAACCCGAATGGCGAGAATGGCGGCGGCGAGGACGGCACCAAGGTCCTCGGCAAGGACCCCTACACGGCAGAGGAAATCACGCTGCGCTCAGGCCGCTTCGGTCCTTATATCCAGCGCGGCGACGGCAAGGAAGCCAAGCGCTCCAGCCTGCCCAAGGGCTGGACGCCCGACTCGATCGACCATGAAAAGGCCTTGGCGCTGCTGTCGCTGCCGCGCGATATCGGCAAGCACCCTGAATCCGGCAAGATGATCTCCGCCGGGCTTGGCCGCTATGGTCCATTCGTTTTGCATGATGGCATCTATGCCAATGTCGACAGCATAGAGGATGTGTTCTCGATCGGCCTCAACCGCGCTGTCACCGTGATCGCCGAGAAGCAGCTGAAGGGCAAGGGCGGCCGCAATGGCGGCACTGCGGCGGCGCTGAAGGAACTCGGCGACCATCCCGATGGCGGGGGCAAGATCGTCGTGCGCGATGGCAAATATGGGCCCTATGTCAACTACGGCAAGGTCAACGCGACACTGCCCAAGGGCAAGGATCCGCAGTCGGTGACCGTCGAGGACGCGCTGGCGCTGATCGCCGAGAAGGAAGCCAAGGGCGGCGGCAAGAAGCCGTTCCGCAAGGCGGCAGCCGCCAAGGCCCCCACAGCCAAGAAAACCACTGCCAAAACAACCACTGGCAAGAAAACCACAGCCAAGAAGTCGGCGACCAAGAAGCCGGCGGCGAAGAAAAAGGGATAGCAGCGTGGCGCGCAGGATCACCGGTAGAAGCCACGGCGATCCGCGCACCGCCGACACGAGGGCCAAGGTCAAGGACGACTACAGGCCCTCGCGTGACGAAATCCTGCGCTACATCGCCGAGAACCCCGACCGCGCGGGAAAACGCGACATCGCCAAGGCGTTTGCCTTGCGCGGCGACGACCGCATCTGGCTGAAGGACATTCTGCGCGACCTGCAGGACGAAGGCATCCTGACCAAGGAGCGCAAACGGCTGGCCCGTGTCGGCGCCTTGTCGCATGTCGCCGTACTCGACATTTTTGGCCGCGATGGCGACGGCATCCTGCTGGCGCATCCTGCCGAGCCCGTAGGCACCGGCGAACCGCCCGTCGTCTCGATCCGCGTCTCGCGCGGCGGCAATGGCCCGCAGCCGGGCATCGGCGACCGTGTGCTGGCCAAGACCTTCCCGACCGACGATGCGACCGGGCCCGCCTATACGGGCCGCGTAATGAAGATTTTCGAGAAGCGGACAGATGCCGTGCTGGGCGTCTTTCGTATCCTTCAGGACGGCACCTTCCGCATCGAGCCGGTGGAACGTCGCCAGCCCGAACTGATCGTCGACAAGGAATTCCAGAACGGCGCCAGGAACGGCGACCTTGTCGAGGTCGAGCCCGCGCGGGCCTCCCGGTATGGTTTGCCGCGCGCAAAAGTGGTGGCGGTGCTGGGCTCGCTGACCAGCGAAAAGGCGGTCTCGATGATCGCCATCCACGCGCACGACATTCCGCATATCTTCCCGGCCGACGTCATCGCCGAATCCGAGGCGGTAAAACCGGCGACGCTTGCTCACCGCGAGGACTGGCGCGACCTGCCGCTGGTGACCATCGACCCGGCCGACGCCAAGGACCATGACGACGCCGTCTTCGCCACGCCCGACCTCGACGAGAAGAACCCCGGCGGCGTGATCGCCATGGTGGCGATCGCCGATGTTGCAGCCTATGTCCGCTATGGCACCGCACTCGATCGCGAGGCGCTGAAACGCGGCAATTCTGTCTATTTCCCCGACCGCGTCGTGCCGATGCTGCCAGAGCGCATCTCCAACGACCTGTGCTCGCTGCGCGAAGGCCAGGACCGTCCCGCGCTTGCCGTGCGCATGATTTTTGCCGCCGATGGCCGCAAACTGCGTCACACCTTCCACCGCGTCATGATGAAATCGGCGGCAAAGCTCGCCTATCCGCAGGCCCAGGCCGCGATAGACGGCCTTCCTGACGACAAGACCGGCCCGATCCTCGATACGGTGCTGAAGCCGCTGTGGGACGCCTACGCCATCCTCAAGCGCGGCCGCGATGGCCGCCAGCCACTCGAGCTTGATCTGCCCGAGCGCAAGATCCTGCTCAAGCCGGACGGCACCGTCGACCGCGTCGTCGTCCCGGAGCGGCTCGACGCCCACAAGCTGATCGAAGAATTCATGATCCAGGCCAATGTCGCCGCCGCCGAAACGCTGGAAGCGAAGAAGCAGGCGCTGGTCTACCGCGTCCACGATGCGCCGTCGCTGGCCAAGCAGGAATCGCTGCGCGAGTTCCTGCAGACGCTCGGCCTGTCGCTGGCGCGTGGCGCGCAGATGCGGCCCGCCCAGTTCAACGGCATTCTCGAGCGCGTGCGTGGCGCCGACAATGAGGGGCTGGTCAACGAAGTGGTGCTGCGCTCGCAGAGTCAGGCCGAATATTCGCCCAAGAACATCGGCCATTTCGGCCTCAACCTGAAGCGCTACGCGCATTTCACCTCGCCGATCCGCCGCTATGCCGATCTGATCGTGCATCGCGGGCTGATTGCCGCACTTGGGCTCGGCCCTGGCGGGCTGACGCAGGACGAAGAGACGCGGCTGGAAGACGTCGCGGTGCTGATCTCCGGCACCGAGCGCCGCGCCATGGCGGCCGAGCGCGACACCGTCGACCGGCTGATCGCTGCCTACCTCGCCGAGCGCATCGACGACCGGTTCGACGCCCGCATTTCGGGCGTCACCAAATCGGGACTATTTGTCCAATTGCCGCAGTTTGGCGCAGATGGCTTCATCCCGGTGTCAAGTCTGGATGGCGATTACTATATATATGACGAAACCGCGCGATCGCTGTTCGGAGAACGCACCGGCAAGGGCTATCAGCTTGCCGACCGCGTCGAGGTTCGCCTGATCGAGGTGGCGCCTATGGCCGGCGCGATGCGTTTCGAGATGCTGACCGACCCGAAGCCCCTGCCCGGCTCCAAACGGTCGTTTCACAAGGCAAAAGGCCGCGCCCGCGCGTCGCAATCGCGCCCGGGGTCGCGCGGCAGGAGACGATAATGGCAAGCGAAATGGGAATCCAGAAGCAGGTTTTCGGCGGCGAACATCATTCGGGCCGAGTCGCCCGCCCGCTGTGGACGGCGATGAAGCGCGGCGCCCTTGGCCGCTGCCCGCATTGCGGCGAAGGCAGGTTGTTCGCCGGCTTCACCAAAAGTGTCGACAAATGCGCCGTGTGCGGTGAGGAGTTCCACCACCACCGCGCCGACGACCTGCCCGCTTATCTCGTCATCGTCATTGTCGGCCACATCGTTCTCGGCGCCTTCATGGGCGTTGAGGCGACCTCGACGCTCTCCATGTGGCAGCACATCGCCATTTGGGTGCCGTTGACCATCGTGCTGTCGGTCGCTCTGCTGCAACCGGTCAAGGGCGCCGTCATCGGACTGCAATGGGCGCTCTATATGCACGGCTTCGGCGGCGAAAAAGACGGCACCGAGCCGCATCCCGGAACCTAGTTTGCGTCAGGGCAATGTCGCCTGGCGCAACATGCCGACCGTGAAAGGCCACTTTCGTTTGCCAGAAGTTTCCGCTAGGTCCTGCGCATGGAAGGTATGACCAAGGCGGAAGTCAGCAGGATGGACCGTGGCGCAGCCGCCCACAGCGGCCTGCCCATACGCCCGCGCGATGCCGCCACCCTGATCCTGCTCGACCGCGAGGGCGACGAGATTCTGGTGCTGATGGGCCGGCGCCATGCAGGCCACGCCTTCATGCCCGGCAAGTTCGTCTTTCCCGGCGGCCGCACCGATTCGGCCGACAGCCGCATAGCCGTTGCCACCCCATTGCTCCCGGAGGAAGAAGCCAGGCTGACCGCCGGCGTCGGCCGCATCAGCCCGTCGCGGGCCCGTGCCATCGCGCTCTCGGCCATCCGCGAGACTTATGAGGAAGCCGGCCTGCTCATCGGCCGCAAAGGCTCGTTCGCAACCGACAAGCGCGACTGGCAGGGCTTTGTCGAGCACGGCGTCCAGCCTTCGCTGGCGCCGCTGCGCTTCATCGCCCGCGCCATCACCCCGCCCAATCGCGTGCGTCGTTTCGACACCCGCTTCTTCAGCGCCTGGCGCAGCGATGTCGCCGTGGAACTGCCGGGTGGCGGCCCGACCAATGAGCTGGAAGAACTGGTCTGGCTGCCGCTTGCCAAGGCCAGAGAGGCCGATATCCCCGACATCACCCGAACGATCTTGCAGGAGCTGGAGACGCGGCTTGCCGGCGATCCGCGCCTGCGACCCGGTGGGTCCGTGCCGTTCTACCGGCTTATCCGCAACCGCTTCGTTCGCGAAATTCTTTAGAGCAATTCCAGGAAAAGTGTGACGCGGTTTTCCGTCCGGAATTACGCAATATCAAACAGACAGAGTATTCAGGCATCACATGACGGTCGATACCCAGCAAGAGGGCGACGAGCGCGTACATTGGCTACCGATGATCGCCGCGATCTCGTCGATCAGCGTCGTCGGCATCGCCATAGGCCTCGGCATGCCGCTGCTCAGCGTTATTCTCGAGAGCCGCGGCCACTCGGCATCGATGATCGGCCTCAACACCGCGGTCGCCGGCCTTGCCTCGATCGCCGGCGCCCCGCTGGCCACGCCGCTGGCGATGCGCTTCGGCGTCGCCTGGACGATGATCGCCATGATCGCCGCCGGCGCGCTCGCCTTTGTCGGCTTCCACTTCGCGCCGGACTTCTGGATGTGGTTCCCACTACGCGTCGTGCTGCACATCGCGCTGACGGTGCTGTTCATCCTGTCGGAATTCTGGATCAGCACCTCGGCGCCGCCGCGCCGGCGCGGCCTGGTGCTCGGCATCTACGCCACAGTGCTGTCGCTCGGCTTCGCCGCCGGGCCATGGATCTTCGCCCATATCGGCAGCACCGGCTTCTTGCCGTTTGGCGTCATCATCGTCCTGGTCGCGCTGGCCGCAATCCCGGTGCTGGCCGCACGGAATGAAAGTCCCACAATCGTGGTTGACGGCGAAACCAGCAACTTCCTGCGCTACATCTGGCTGGTGCCGACAGCGACCGCCGCCGTGCTGGTGTTCGGCGCCGTCGAGACCGGCGGCTTTGCGCTGTTCCCCGTCTATGGCAACCGCATCGGCTATTCCGAGGCGGATGCAGCCCTCCTGCTCACCATGATCGGCCTCGGCAACGTGCTGTTGCAGATCCCTATCGGCATGATCAGCGACCGCGTCTCAGACCGCCGCTATCTGCTTTTGGCCTGTGCCACGGTCGGACTTGCCGGCACCATCTTCATGCCGTTCTTCGCCGGCAATTGGCACCTGATGGCGGCGCTTCTGTTTGTCTGGGGCGGCGTGGTGGCCGCCATGTACACGATCGGCCTTGCCCATCTGGGCTCGCAGCTCTCCGGCCATGAACTGGCCTCGGCCAACGCCGCCTTCGTGCTCTGCTACGGCGTCGGCATGGTGCTTGGCCCGCAGGCGATCGGCATCGGCATGGATGCCTTCGGGCCCTCCGGCTTCGGCTGGTCGCTCGGCCTGTTCTTTGCCGCCTATATCGCCTTGGTCAGCGCCAGGCTGGTCCGCAAGATCTGGTAGCCTGTCCGTCGCCAGCCTGCGCAATCCTGACGGGATGTCGCCGCTGCTGACAGAACCGTGTCAGGAGACCTCAGCTAAAAGGGTGTCCCAAAAAACCCGAGTTTGAGGATACGGCGATGATCGACAGCGGCTTTGAAACCACATCTCTGCGCATGACGCTTCTGCTGCTTGTCAGCTTCCAGGCCCCGGCAGCCGATGTCGACCGCATCATGGACGCCGTGGTCGCGATCGCGCCGCTGGCAATGGGCAAATACGACCGCAACGCCTATCAAACGGCGCACGGCATCGAACGCTACCGACCGCTGGAAGGTGCAGCCGCCGGCGTCGAAACCGAACTGCGCCGCCGCCCCGGCACCGTCGAGGTCTCGTTCGAGTTGCCCGACGACCAGTCGCTCGCCGCCCGCGTCGTCGAGGCGATTTTCCAGGTGCATTCCTACCAGGAGCCGGTGATCCGCATCCAGCCGATCCTCGCCAGCCGCTCCAAGGGCCTGGACGACCGCGCCAATCCGAATCGCTGGTGGAACACCACCGGGGACTGGAAAAAAGCGCTTCCAGTTAAGGAAGAAGCCTAGAAATCCGGCCCCGCTGAGGGCGAGCAACAGCGACCTTACCTTCTCTCCTTGTGGGGTGAGAAGCGGCCTCGTAGCGGACGAAAAGCCAATTGCTTGGTTTTCGAGATTCGAACGCCCTGAGCCTCAGCCTCCATCGAGCCGGTGATAAAACCGGACAACTCATGTGCTACCTAATCCGGACAACTCATGTGCTTACGACACGGCGGCCGCGCCGGGCTTGACTTTCCGGGCACGTTCTTTATGTGTCGCGCCAAGTTTCCCGCGTCCGGGTGTTTTCCCCCGCTCCAGCGGCCAAAACCCCACGAACATAACGGACTGATACAATGGCCAAAGCCGCAAACATCAAGATCAAGCTTCTGTCGACCGCCGACACCGGTTTCTTCTACGTGACCAGCAAGAACAGCCGTACCAAGACCGACAAGCTGTCGTTCCGCAAATACGACCCGGTCGCCAAGAAGCATGTCGAGTTCAAGGAAACCAAGATCAAGTAATCTGGTTTTCATACGCTCTGTCAAAAGCGCCGCCCCTTCGGGCGGCGTTTTTGATTCAAGGCCCCGAAAAGCCAGAACCCTCCGCTGTTTGGCGCGAAGTGCTCATCTCATTTTTTGGCAAAAAAGGGGGCCGGTCGGCGTATGGCAGCGGTACGAGGAGGCCACTATGTGCCAGCGCCGGCCGGCCGACCCCACGGACCCAGGAGATGCGGCGGACCTGAGCATCATGGGGTATTCGGCGAAGCGATGCGGCTGTCTACCCTCGTGCCCGCATCGCCCTTGTTCTTGCACCGCACATTTGCGCAACAATGTTTGAAAATCAATAGTTTCTTAACCAAGCCTGCCGAATCGCTTGGATTAAGGTAAATTCCTAACCCTGTCCGATTGACTGCATAATCGGTGGTCTAGCCTACGCTGCCTTGGCGACGACCCGGTTGCGGCCGCCACTTTTGGCTTCGTAGAGCGCCACGTCGGCACGTTTCATCAACGCCGCGACCGTGTCCGCGCCCTTCAGAACCGATGACACGCCGACGCTGACCGTGACTTCGATCGCCTTGCCTTCAGGGCCGATGGCAAACGGCAGCTGGGCGATTTCAGCGCGAATGCGCTCGGCAACTTTCTCCGCCACCGCGCCGTCCGTGTCCGGCATCACAACGACGAATTCCTCGCCGCCGAAGCGGCAGGCAAGGTCGATACCCCTGACGTTCTTGCGCAGCCGCCTTGCGAACTCGCGCAGCACATCGTCGCCGCCATCATGGCCATGCGAGTCATTGACGGTCTTGAAGCGGTCCAGATCGGTGATCATCACCGACAGAGGCCGCCGCCGCGCCACGGCGCGGTCGAACAGCGTCTGCAAATGGCTGTCGAGGTAGCGGCGGTTGTGCAGGCCGGTCAATGCGTCGGTCACCGCCATCTCGATGGTCTGGGTGACGCTGGCGCGCAGCTGGTCGTTGTAGCGCTTGCGGCGCACCTGCGTGCGCAGCCGCGCCGTCAGCTCCTGCTGGTCGATCGGCCGCATCAGATAGTCGTTGATGCCGAGCTCGAGCCCGCGAATGATGCGCCCCTCCTCGCCTCCATCGGCAATCAGGATGATCGGCAGGAAGCGGGTGCGGTCGAGCGAACGAAATTGCGAACACAACCGCAGCGGATCGAAATCGGCAAAACCGGTCGAGATCAGCACGCACTCATAGGGCGCCTCGGCGGCTTGGAAGAAGCCGGCATGCGGATCGGTCGCAATGTCGAGCTCGGCGCTGCCGCGCAGCATTTTCTGGATGCGCTCGAACGACGATTTGCGCTCGTCGATCAACAGCACCTTCGGCGTGGCGTCCTCCGACGCGAAGCTGCGGCTCAACAGCGCCTCGATGCCGATGTTGCGGGTGGTCGATGCGCGCAGCCGCAGTTCGTCGGTCAGCGACTTCAGCCTGACCAGGCTCTTCACCCGCGTCATCAGCTGCAGATCGTTGACCGGCTTGGTGAGAAAGTCGTCGGCGCCTGCCTCGAGGCCGCGCACCCGGTCGGCAACGTGGCCCAGCGCGGTCACCATGACCACCGGTATATGCGCGGTCGCCGGATCGCTTTTCAGCCGCTTGCAGACCTCGAACCCGTCCATGCCGGGCATCATCACGTCGAGCAGCACGACATCGACCTTGCCGTTTTCGCAGGTCTCGATCGCGTCCGGCCCGTTGAAGGCCGTCAACACCTCGAAATATTCGGCCAGCAGCCGAACCTCGAGAAGTTTGACATTGGCAGGGATGTCGTCGACGACGAGGATCCGCGCGGTCATGTCACAAGGCTCCGGCTGAAGGCATCAGGCATCACCGAGATAGGATTTGATGGTCTCGATGAAACGCGGCACCGAGATCGGCTTGGAGATGTAGGCCTCGCAACCGCCCTGGCGAATGCGTTCCTCGTCGCCCTTCATGGCGAAGGCGGTGACGGCGATGACCGGAATGGAATGGAGGTCGTCGTCCTCCTTCAGCCATTTCGTCACTTCCAGCCCCGACACTTCGGGCAGCTGGATGTCCATCAGGATCAGGTCGGGCCTGTGCTGGCGCGCCAGATCGAGCGCCTCGAGCCCGTTGCGCGTGCGCACCGTTTCATAACCGCTGGCTTCGATGAGGTCGCGAAAGAGCTTCATATTGAGCTCGTTGTCCTCGACGATCATGACCTTCTTAGGCATCGATTTCCCGTCCCGGCCAGGCTTCTGCCCGAAGCCCTGCCGCTATGCGCCCTTGTCGAAGCACACCAAACCCTCGCTCACTCTTAAGGCAATATGATTGACGAAACGGAAACCCGAAGCGGCAAAAGCCATTCGGATTCCACCTCGAAAACCACATTGGATCGGGGCTGTGGCTTGCCGCAGGCGACGCTTGCGATTACTGCGGAAAAGAGACTCATTTCCGCAACGAGAAAGTAGTGATGGCAAACGCAGCGTCAATGCGCGAGGAAGCGGAAACCATTGCCGTGAAGGCACTGGGCTTCGTCGCCGCCGACCCCGAACTCCTGCCGCGCTTCCTGGCCATCACCGGCATCGAGGCGTCCGCCATCCGCCGCGCCGCGGCCGAACCGGGATTCCTTGCCGGCGTGCTGCAGTTCATCCTCGCCCACGAGCCGACCTTGCTGCGCTTTGCCGAGGAAACCGGCACCCCGCCTGCCTCAGTCGGCAAGGCGTTGCGCGCGCTGCCTCTTGGCGGCGAGGACCATGAGCATTCGATATGAGCGACGATCCCGAGACGGCACGCCAGATCGCCGAACTTGCAGCCGACGACCGGCCTCTGCTGATCCTCGATGTCGACGATGTCGTGCTCGAATTCATCCGGCCGTTTCCGCATTTCCTGAAATCGCGCGGCTTCGGCCTGACGCTGGCCTCGTTCCGTCTCACCGGCAACATTGCCGAAACGGCGAGCGGCCGGCTGATCGAACAGCCGGAGGTGACGGCACTTCTCGGAGATTTCTTCGATACGCAGGCCGACTGGCAGAGCGTCACCGACGGTGCCGAACAAGCGCTTGCCAGCCTCGGCGACCGCGTCGAGATCGTCCTTTTGACCGCCATGCCGCACCGGCATCGCGCCGCCCGCCGCGCCCATCTCGATGCGCTCGGTCTGCCCTATCCCCTGTTGACCACCGAAATGGCCAAGGGACCGGCGGTGGCCAAGTTGCGTGGTAGCAAAGGCCGGCCGGTAGCCTTTGTCGACGACCAGCCCACCAATCTCATCTCGGCACGCAACTCGGTTGCCGAAGCCCATCTCTTCCACCTGATGGCCGACAATTCGCTCCGCGCCTTCCTGCCGCCGGTGCCGGACGACATCATCTCCGTCGAGGACTGGCACGAGGCCGCGCCGAAGATCGCGAGCGCGCTCGGGCTCTGAGTTAGTCGCCTCTGAGTCCAGCGCTCAGGGCTTCGTTGCTGTCCCAGGGCTCGCATCCTGATCGGTGTTGTCTTCCACGACCGGATCAGGCCCCTTCAGCATGGCGCCGTTGACCGTCACCGACCCGTCGTGCCTGGCGTTGATCACCCATTCGATACGACCGCCCGGCAGCGTCTTGGCGAATCCCTTGATGGCAAGCGCCCCTGTGAAAGCCTGCGACGCTTGCGGGTCGGTCTTCGCCGCCTCCTGCAGGCTTGCCACGATCTCGTCGTAGCCGGTGACGTCGATGGTCACGTTGGCATCGGGCTTCTTGTCGGGGAAGGTCATTTCGCCTTCCATGGCGACCTCTATGTCGCCATTCTTGACCGTGCTGTGTCCAAGCACGAACTTTGGTGTCTTGGCCAGGAAATTGGCGGAAATCTGATCGCCGAAATCTGCCGGAAGCGGTGGATCCTTACTGAAATCGAGGGTTTCTATGGTTTTCCGAGCCATACTGTCGAGATCGATGTTGGCGCCGCCGAAATTCAGGTCGAGATCCGTCGGCAGCAACGCAACGGTCCAACTGGGCAGCATCTGCTGCGGTATTGTCAGGCCGGAAACCTTGAATGCGTAGCTGATCTTGCCGTCCTTGGTGATGCCGTCCATGCCGACAACGGTGTTCAGCTGCGCCGCGCCGAAATTGCCGGCATATGTTTCAATGGCAAGGTTTTTGAATGCGTAGGTCCCATCGATCCGTTCCCATAGCGGCAGCGCACCGAGCAGAAGCGTTTTGAACTCTGCTTGATCGGCCTTCAGCCGGGCCTCGTCCTCATGGGCGACGGCGAACGCCAAAAGATCCAGAAGCGGCTTGGTCTGAATGGCCTTAGCGGTCACGTTCACAGCGAGCTCCGGTGCCCGGAGCGCTGCGATTGACCGGTCATCGATTTTGACCGTTTCGACGAAGTCCGCCATCGCCTGTGTGAAATTAAGATCGACGCCGCCGTTGGCCGACTTGCTGGCGTCAAATTTGGAAGAGCCCAGCCCCACGCTCAAATCGGTCAATTGACTGACTTGGCGCGACGTCATCGTCATGCCTGCAATCGAACTGGTGCCGCTGGTAAATGCCGCCAGTTCCGGGTCATAGACGCCCGTGAACTTGCCATCCTTGACAACGATTTGCCCGGTGTTCAGGCCATTTGGGCCATTTACCTCGACGGACCCAGTCGTAGAGAAATCCGAGGCGACATCCCAGCCTCCGTCGCTGCGCGGTTTGACCCGCAGCGTGACGGGCGGGAAATCGAACCGCTTCAGATCCTGCTTCGGCATCTTCGCCACAAGCGCCTTCACATCGAAGGTGATCTTGTAGGCACCCTCCTCGGCTGAGATCTTCAAAATGCCTTCATTGAGCGCCTGTTTGCCGACATAGCGAGAGAGCTCATCGGAAAGTTGCTTGGCACCTTGGGCATCGACAGCCTGGCCAAAGGCAGGAGCGCTGAGGGCGAGAAGGAAAGCAAGCGGCAGGACACGGTTCACAAAATTCTCCATTTGACCAAAAAGGAACGCTTCGTTCGTCTGCTATGAAACCAACCTACAGCTTCCACAGGACATCAACAAACGCCGACGGGTAATTGACTACAACACCAGCCGCATCAGCGGCCGTCCGGCCTTGCGTTCGACAAGCCGCTCGAAGCCGGCCTTTTCAAACACACGCGACGAGCCGACGAACAGCCCGATCGAACGCGAATCGCGCGACACGTCGATCGGACACGCCTCGACCAGCCGCGCCTTGTTCTGGCGGGCAAAAGCGATGCCGCCCTCGACCAGGCGGTGGCTGACGCCCCGGCCGCGCGCGCTGGCGCGGATGAAGAAGCAGGAGATGGCCCAGACGCCGGGATCTACGGCGTCGGTTGGATCGACCGGCGCCGAGCCCCGGCCCCGATTGTTCCATTCGGGCACGTCGGCGCGTGGACCGATCTGCATCCAGCCGACCGCCTGGCCGTCCTCGAAGGCCAAAAGCCCCGGCGGCGGCCCGGCCTCGATACGCGCCTTGATATGATCCTTGTTGCGCTGCTTGTCGCTGGCCCGTCGGACCGCCGGCGCCATCCGGAAATGCGTGCACCAGCAGCCGTAACAGGCGCCCTGCTTGCCGAAAAGATCCTCGAAATCCGCCCATAGGTCAGGCGCCAGCGGCGCTATGGTGGTGCTCATGAGTTCTCTCCCGGCTAACCGCTTGTGGCGGCTTCCGTCCTGACGTACCATTGCATCTGTTCTCTTTATGTTCGCAGCGATGGCGGCCCCTGTCAACAATCCCGAGCACGGTTTTTGCCGCGACTGCCTGACCTTTCAGCGCAGCGATACCAAGCGCTGTGAGCGTTGCGGCAGCCCTCGACTCACCCGCCATCCCGAGCTCTACCAGCTGCATCTGGCGCATATCGATTGCGACGCCTTCTATGCGGCGATCGAAAAGCGCGACAATCCGGCGCTGAAGGACAAGCCGCTGATCATCGGCGGCGGCAAGCGCGGCGTCGTTTCCACCGCCTGCTACATCGCCCGCATCCAGGGGGTGCGCTCGGCAATGCCGATGTTCAAGGCGCTCGAAGCCTGTCCGGAAGCGGTCGTCATCCCGCCCAATATGGAGAAATACGTCCGCGTCGGCCGCGATGTCCGCGCCTTGATGCAGGCGCTCACGCCGCTGGTCGAACCGCTCTCCATCGATGAGGCGTTTCTCGACCTTGCCGGCACCGAGCGCCTGCACGGCATGCCGCCGGCGGTGGTGCTGGCGCGCTTTGCGCAGACCGTCGAAAAGGAAATCGGCATCACCGTTTCGGCCGGCCTTTCCTACTGCAAGTTCCTGGCCAAGGTTGCCTCCGATTTCCGCAAGCCGCGCGGCTTTTCGGTGATCGGCGAAGCCGAGGCGCTGGGTTTCCTGGCCGAACAGCCAGTGACGCTGATCTGGGGCGTAGGCAAGGCTTTTGCCGCAACGCTCGAACGCGACGGCATCCGCAGCATCGCCCAGTTGCAGCGCATGGAGCGCGCTGATCTTATGCGCCGCTATGGCGTGATGGGCACCCGGCTCTACCATCTCTCGCGCGGCCAGGACGACCGCCGTGTCGATCCCGACCAGGATGCGAAAAGTGTGTCGGCCGAAACCACTTTCGACACCGACATAGCTGAAATGGGCGAACTGGTTCCAGTGCTGAGGGGATTGTCGGAAAAGGTCTCGGCGCGGCTGAAGAAGTCAGGCATTGCCGGGCGCACCGTGGTGCTGAAGCTGAAGACGCAGGATTTCAAGCTGCGTACCCGCAACCGCCAGCTCGGCGACCCGACCCGGCTGGCCGACCGCATTTTCCAGACCGGGCTCGAGCTGTTGCGCAAGGAGGCGGACGGGACAAAGTACCGGCTGCTTGGCATCGGTGTCAGCGATCTCTCGGATGACGAGAAGGCCGATCCGCCCGATCTCGTCGACGTCGGCTCGCGCAAGCGCGCCATGGCCGAAAGCGCCATCGATACGCTGCGCGACAAGTTCGGCAAGAAGGCGGTGGAAACCGGCTACACCTTCGGTAAAGGCCGCAACGCCAACCCGCCGGAGCCGATCGAGGAGTGAGACGGCTTAGATACGCTTGAGATCGATGCGGCTCGTCACCACGTTCTTGCCGGTTTTCGGATCGACGTCGGTAACGGTCAACCGCATTCCGTCGCCGCTGGTTTTCTCCACCGTCAACCGCGCCTTGCGATCGCCATTGACCTCCGCCGCCCAGCGAAAGCCGAGACTGATCGCGTTCCCGGAACGGCTGCCGGCGAGCTGTGCCGGCCCGGTGCGCGACCCGACATAGACGCCAGTATACTTCGCCCCGCGGGCCTTCAGATTGGCGCTGATGGCGCGCGCCACCACGACAAGACCACGGCAATTGCCGTCAAGCGACAATGAACTCGAGGTCGCGTCTGAATTGAAGGTGCAGGACACATTCATCGTCGGTGCGTCGGTGGTGACCTTGACTGTCCCCTTGCCGGAGAAATTCCCTTGCAAGGAGCTGAGAAAATTCGCCTCGTCGGCATGGGCCGCGGCGCTTGCAGTTAGCAGGCAGCCGGCTAGCAGAAACCGCGCGAATGATTTCATCGGAACCTTTCCCCCGTTGATGTTGAAGAAACGATGCGTCCAGCAATTGGCCAATACCGGGAACCAACGCCTGCCGTTGCGTCAGGTTCCACTTCCAGCATGGCTGTTTTGCAACGGTCTGGCCCAGTCGAATGCGTCGCCTAACGGTTGCGATAGAAGTCCCGGCTTGCGACATAGCGCCTATGGCACCTTCCCCATCGATCCCCAAAGCCGCGTTCTGGATGGCGCTGTCGATCGCCTCGTTTCTGGCGATGTCAGTCGCCGGCCGCGCAACCACCGCCGAGCTCAACGTCTTCCAGGTGCTGGAACTGCGCTCGGTAATCGGCTTCTTCATCCTGTTGCCGCTGGTGATGATGAGCGGCGGATTCGCCGCAATGCTCACGCAGCGCCCGTTGGCCCATATCGCTCGCAATGTCATCCACTATACGGGCCAGGCGGCATGGCTCTATGCGCTGACGCTGATCCCGCTTGCGGTGCTCATATCGATCGAATTCACCACACCGATCTGGACCGCGATCCTGGCGGTGACCTTTCTTGGCGAAAGGCTCTCCCGCCCGAAAATTGCGGCGGTCGTGCTTGGCCTGATCGGCGTGGTGGTCATCGTTCGCCCCGGCGTCGGCTCCATGGATCCGGGTCACCTCGTCGTTCTCGGCGCGGCCGTGTGCTTTGGCGTATCGGTGGTGTTGGTCAAGTCGCTGACCCGCACGGACAGCGTCGTGCGCATCATCTTCTGGATGCTGATCATCCA
Organism: Mesorhizobium sp. M0761; assembly: GCF_040320205.1. Taxonomy (NCBI): domain Bacteria; kingdom Pseudomonadati; phylum Pseudomonadota; class Alphaproteobacteria; order Hyphomicrobiales; family Phyllobacteriaceae; genus Mesorhizobium; species Mesorhizobium sp. M0761. Next base: position 309,348 of record NZ_JAMYPF010000003.1, on the reverse strand, counting down.
GTCGGTGGTCGGCCTGATCCCGGCGCTTTATGGATGGCGCAACCCACCGCTCGAACTCTGGCCATGGATCCTGCTGATTGCCTTCACCGGCATGTCGTCGCATTTCTGCATGGCGCGTGCCCTCACCTATGCCGACGCTACGGTGATTTCACCGATGGATTTCCTGCGCGTGCCGCTGTCGGCGCTGATCGGCTGGCTGCTCTACAGCGAGCAGATCGACATCTTTACAGCCGGCGGCGCCCTGCTGATCCTGATGGGCAACCTGCTCAACCTGCAGCGCAAGGCGCCAAAGCCGGCCGAGGTCGCGGCCTCGTAGCGGTCGGTCAATTCCCCTCATCCGGTATGTTGAGAAGATGCCCGCAGGCCTTGCAGTGCACGGCGTCCGGCTCATGCCGTTGCAGTCCGCATTGCGGACAGGGAAAGAACACCTTGGCGGGTCGAAAAATCGCCGTCGCCAGTCTGACGAACAGCGAGATGCCGATGATCATGGTGGCGATCGCGGTCAGCTTGCCGGCGATCCCCGGCAGCACGATGTCGCCGAAACCGGTGGTCGTCACCGTGGCAACGGTGAAATACAGCGCATCAATGTAGTTTTCGAGGCCGGCGCCGGTGCGGAAGAAGAAGGTGTAGACGAAGCCGGTGATGACGAACAGGAACGTCAACAGGTTGATGACCGCGTGGCTCGCCTCGCGCCAGGGCCTCAAGCCACGCATTTCGAAATGCCGCCACAGCGACCCGCTGCGCGACAGCGACCACAGCCGCAGGATGCGCAGGAACGCCAGATTTGCCAGCGCCGTCGGCATCAGCAGCGTCAAAAGGATGAAGACATCGACCCAGGATGTCGGCTGTTTCATCAGCCGCAACATGTCGTTGGAGGCTAACAGCCGGGCAATCAGGTCGGCGGCGACCAATGCGGCGACGGTATAGTCGAGCCACAGGAATGACGGCTTGTCCTGGAGCACCGGCGTGGCAACGAAGAAGGCGATGATGGCGAGGTCGATGATGACCGCCGCCAGTTGAAACCGGAACGCCACCGGCGTGCGCCCGTGATAGAGCTTGCGCAGCCTGTCACGCAGCCGCGCCATCGCTGAGTTTTGCTGCAATCCGTCCTTCTCGGCTGCCTTCATCACAAGTGCGTAACGGTCCCAGCCGGGGCCGTCTAGAGCATGATCCCAAAAAGTGGGTGCCGGTTTTGGAAAAGATCATGCTCCAACAAAGGGTTAGATCATGATGAGATTTCAACCAAATCTCATCATGACCTGACCCGGTGATCGTCACCCCTCCACCACCTTGCCGTCCGGCCCCACGAGGCGCCAGGCCGAGGCGGTGTCGTAGACGAACCGCTCCTCCGCAATCCGGTCACCATGCCAGCGCTGCAGGGCCACCTCTTCCAGCCGGCGCACGGTGCCGGCCTTGTCGACACGGTCGAAGGTCCAGCGTATGGCGACATTGTCGCCATCGACCAGGAATGTCTGGACAGGATGGGTGTGCATCTTCTCGATCCGGTCGAGTGCTGCCTGCTCATGCGCCATCAGTGTTTCCTTGCCGCGCCGCGGGACGCCGAGATTTTCCTGCATGGTGGCATCGTCATGGTAGAAGTCGGCGATCGCCTTGACGTGGCAGCCTTCGACCACCTCCTTGAGGAAGGCTTCGACGCGTTCGCGGCTGGGCATGATTGTGCGTTCCTGTGAAGTTTCTGCTCAACGCATGTGGTTCAAAGGAAGGTCAGTTCAACCACGCCCCGCACGCTGGCCCTATCGGCTGCAATCTCAGGCCCAGAGCATCTTTAGGCCGTCATGCACTGGCCGACGTCGATGCGACTGCCGTGTATATCAGCGCAGCCTAGACGAGCTCGACCTCGACCACCCCCGGCACCGCGCGCATGGCCGACGCGATTTGCGGCGAGATGCGGTAGCGGTTGGGCAATTCGATCTCGATCTCGCCTTGGCCGGCCTCCTTGATCAGCACGAAGCTGACCTGGCCTTCGCCCTTCACCGCCAGTTGGCCGGCCAGCATGCCGATCGGAGCCGCATCGCGCACGAAGATGCGCAGCGCCTTCTGGATGCGGCTGGCCTCATCCTCCAGCGACTGCACCGTCTGGATGCGCAGATTGACCCCTTCGGGCCTATCCTCGGCCGAAACGGTGATCACCACCGAACGTCCGGGCTCGAGCAGATCGCGATACTGCGCCAACCCTTCCGAAAACAGCACGGCTTCATATTGGCCAGATGTGTCGGAAAAGGCGATGACGCCCATCTTGTTGCCGGTTCGGGTCTTGCGCTCCTGCTTGGTGGTGACGGTGCCGGCGAGCCGGCCCGCGGCGGCACCGCGTTTGACCGCAGCCGAGAACTCGCCCCAGTTTTGCACGCGCATCTTCTGCAGGGCCGCCTTGTACTCGTCGAGCGGATGCGCCGAAAGATAGAAGCCGACGACCTGGAATTCACGGTGCAGCCGGTCGGCGGCAAGCCACGGATCGGTCTGCGGCAAATTGAGCGCCTGCTGCTGCGCGCCGAGCGACGCGCCGAAAATGTCGTGCTGGCCCGAAATGGCATTCTGCTGCGCCAGCGAAGCCAGCCCCATCATCCGTTCGACGCCGGCCATCATCTGGGCGCGGTCGTGGCCGAAGCAGTCGAGCGCGCCGGCCATGATCAGGCTTTCGAAGACGCGCTTGCCGACGATCTTGGGATCGACCCTTTCACAGAAATCGGCGAGATTCTTGAACGGCTTTTCGCCGCGCATGGCGACGATGTGCTCGACCGCAGCGTCGCCGACGCCCTTGAGGGCTGCCAGCGAATAATAGATGCGGTTCTCGCCGACCTCGAAATTGCGGAAGCTGGTCATCGCCGACGGCGCCACCACCTCGATGCCGAGACGCAGCGCATCCTGGCGGAAATCGGCGAGTTTGTCGGTATTGCCCATGTCGAGCGTCATCGACGCCGCCAGGAACTCGACGGGGTAATGCGCCTTGAGATAGGCGGTCTGGTAGGACACGACGGCGTAGGCGGCCGCGTGCGATTTGTTGAAGCCGTAGTCGGCGAACTTGGCCAGAAGGTCGAAGATGAAGTCGGCCTGCGGCTTGCCGACGCCGCGTTCGACCGCACCGGTGACGAAACGCTCGCGCTGCTTGTCCATTTCGGCGCGGATCTTCTTGCCCATCGCGCGACGCAGCAGATCGGCTTCGCCGAGCGAATAGCCCGACAGTTCCTGCGCGATCTGCATCACCTGTTCCTGGTAGACGATGACGCCTTGCGTCTCCTTCACCAGATGGTCGATTTTGGGATGGATCGAGGCCATCTCCTCCTCGCCATGTTTTCTGGCATTGTAGGTCGGGATGTTCTCCATCGGGCCGGGACGGTAGAGCGCCACCAGCGCGATGATGTCCTCGATGCAGTCGGGCCGCATGCCGATCAGCGCCTTGCGCATGCCGGCACTTTCCACCTGGAACACACCGACCACTTCGCCGCGCGACAGCATGGCGTAGGTTTCAGGATCGTCGAGCGGGATCGTCGCCAGGTCGATCTCGATGCCGCGCCGGCGGATCAGCTTCACCGCCGTCTCCAGCACCGTCAGCGTCTTCAGGCCGAGGAAGTCGAATTTTACCAGCCCGGCCTGCTCGACATATTTCATGTTGAACTGGGTGACCGGCATGTCGGAGCGCGGATCGCGGTACATCGGCACCAGTTCCGACAAGGGCCGGTCGCCGATGACGATGCCGGCGGCGTGCGTCGAAGCGTGGCGGTAGAGCCCTTCCAGCTTTTGCGCCATATCGAGCAGCGTCTGCACGATTGGCTCCTTCTCCGCCTCCTCGGCAAAGCGCGGCTCGTTGGCGATGGCATCCGCCAGCTTGACCGGATTGGCGGGGTTCTGCGGCACCATTTTGGAGAGCTTGTCGACTTGGCCGTAAGGCATTTGCAACACGCGGCCGACGTCGCGCAGCACCGCGCGCGCCTGCAGCGTACCGAAGGTGATGATCTGCCCAACCTGGTCGCGGCCATATTTCTGCTGGACGTAGCGGATGACCTCTTCGCGCCGGTCCTGGCAGAAGTCGATGTCGAAGTCGGGCATCGACACGCGGTCGGGGTTGAGGAAGCGCTCGAACAGCAGCGAGAAGCGCAGCGGATCGATGTCGGTGATGGTCGTGGAATAAGCGACCAGCGATCCGGCGCCCGAACCACGGCCCGGCCCGACCGGAATGCCTTGCGCCTTGGCCCATTTGATGAAGTCGGCGACGATCAGGAAATAGCCGGGAAACTTCATCTTCTCGATGATGGAGAGTTCGAAATCGAGCCGCTCGCGGTATTGTTCGACCGTGTAGCCGGAAGTGGGCCCATGCGCAGCCAGCCGCGCCTCCAGCCCCTCATGCGCCTGCCGGCGTAGCTCATCGGCCTCCGCTTTCAGCGCCACCTCATTGTCGGCGACATCGCCGCCGGTAAAGCGTGGCAGGATCGGATTGCGGGTCTTGGGATAATAGGAACAGCGCAGCGCGATCTCGACGGTGTTGTCGATCGCTTCCGGCAGGTCGGCGAACAGCCGCGCCATATCCGCCTGGCTGCGCAGGAAATTGTCCGAAGTCAGCCGGCGACGGTTGTCGGCGGCAACCACCGAACCCTCGGCAATGGCGATCAGAGCATCATGCGCGTCATAGTCGTCGCGGGCGGCGAAGAACGCCTCATTCGTGGCGACCAGCGGCAGATCATGGATATAGGCAAGGTCGACCGATGATTTCTCGATAGCGCGGTCATAACCGGAAACACGGTCCAGCTCGACATAGAGCCGGTCGCCGAACAGCGCCTTGAGTGCCAGAAGCCGCGTCTCGGCAAGATCTCGGCGATCCTCCTTCAGCGCCCGGCCGATCGGGCCGCGCGGCCCGCCGCTGAGGCAGATCAGGCCATCGCAATGGCCTTCCAGCATTGCTGACGTCAGATGCACGGGCTCGCCCGGCGGCGTCTCCAGATAGACCTGGCTGACCAGCCTGACGAGGTTGCTATAGCCAACCTCGGTGGCGGCGAGCAGCACCACGGCGTTCATCTCCGGCCCGTGGCGGCGGCGGTCGCGCTGTGCGTCACTGGTCTCGCCGGAAAAGGCGAGATCGATCTGGCAGCCGATAATCGGCTGGATGCCTTCCTTCACCGCCTTCTGGGCGAACTCAAGCGCGCCGAACAGATTGTTTGTGTCGGTGACGGCGATTGCCGGGCACTCGTCCTTGACGGCATGACCGACAACGGCGGCGACCTGCAAGGCGCCCTCGAGCAGCGAATACGCCGAATGCACGCGCAGATGGATGAACGGCCGCGCCGGCGCCTCCGGGCGCGCAGCAGCGAGCGCTGCTTCGCGCCTCAGGGGATCGCGTGGAAGTTTGTCATCCGCCATGATGTTTCAAATTGCTCGAAGGGCTTTGAGTCGATGGAGATGTATTGTCCCGGACCGGGCGATGCCAGTCCAGCACAAATGACCACCGACCACAGGCTTCCGTACCCAGCCGCACGGCTCAGAGATTGTTCGAAATTCGCTCTGGCGAGTCATATGATGGTGGTTTCGAGAACCGGAGCGCAGCGGCCATTGGTCCGTGAGCACGGGAAGCGCAGAAACCACCTTCAGGCCGCCGGAATAGAATTTCCAAACAATCACTAGGCGAACTCCATGATCACCGCATCCACAGCCAGGCTGTCACCCGGCTTGGCGTTGAGCTTCGACACGACAAGATCGCGGTCGGCGCGCAACACGTTTTCCATCTTCATCGCCTCGACCACGGCCAGCGTCTCGCCGGCCTTGACCTCCTGCCCCTCGGCAACCGCGATCGACACGACCAGGCCCGGCATCGGGCAAAGCAGCATCTTGGACGTGTCCGGCGCCACCTTTTCCGGCATCAGCCTTTCCAGTTCAGCCGTGCGCGGCAGCATGGCGCGCGCCGTCACCGACATGCCTTTCCAGGCAATGCGCAGGCCGTTTGGCGCCGGCCTGATCTGCGCCGTGACCTTGCGGGCACCGACAGTGCCGCGCCAGATGAGGTCGCCCGGCCGCCAGTCGGACGCCACGGTCAGCGCTTTGCCGCCATCGACCGACAGATCGATTTCCATCGGAATGGAGATCATGCCCTCGATGATCGAAGCCTGGAGATAGTCGTCGCCGAGCTTCACCACCCAATCGCGCTTGAGTGCGCCCGAATGCGGCGCCAGCCGCCCGCCCAGCCGGTCAAGCCGATCGCGGCGCAGAAGCTCGACCGCGGTGGCGATCGCCGCCAGCACTGCCTTTTCATCGCCATTGGGCACGATCGGCGCGAAGCCGTTAGGATATTCCTCGGCGATGAAGCCCGTCGATATCCGCCCCTCGCGCCAGCGCGGATGCTGCATCAGCGCCGCCAGGAACGGGATGTTGTGCTCGATGCCGTCGACGACGAAACTGTCCAGCGCTTCCGACATGGCATCGATGGCCTCGATACGCGTGGGCGCCCAGGTGCAGAGTTTTGCCACCATCGGATCATAGAACATCGGAATCTCGGAGCCTTCGGTGACGCCGGTGTCGTTGCGGATGACGACATCGCCGAACGTGCCCTCCTCCGGCGGCCGGTAGCGCGTCAACCGGCCGATCGAGGGCAGGAAATTGCGATAGGGATCCTCGGCATAGAGCCGGCTTTCCACCGCCCAGCCGTTCAGCTTGACGTCGCTCTGCTCGATCGCCAGCTTCTCGCCGGCGGCGACACGGATCATCTGCTCGACCAGGTCGATGCCGGTAACAAGCTCCGTCACCGGATGCTCGACCTGCAATCGTGTATTCATTTCAAGGAAATAGAAGTTCTTTTCAGCATCGACGATGAACTCGACGGTGCCGGCGCTCTGGTAATCGACCGCCTTGGCCAGCGCCACGGCCTGCTCGCCCATGGCCTTGCGCGTCTTGGCATCGAGGAATGGCGACGGCGCCTCTTCCGCAACCTTCTGGTTCCGGCGCTGGATCGAGCATTCGCGCTCGCCGAGATAGAGGGCGGTGCCATGCGCGTCGGCCAGCACCTGGATTTCGATATGACGCGGATCGACGACGAACTTTTCGATGAAGACGCGGTCGTCGCCGAACGAGCTTTTCGCCTCCGAGCGCGCCCGGTCGAAGCCGTCGCGCACTTCCGACTGGCTCCAGGCAATGCGCATGCCTTTACCGCCGCCGCCGGCCGAGGCCTTGATCATCACGGGATAACCGATCTCGCCGGCGATCTTTTCCGCATGGTCGGCATTTTCGATGACACCAAGCCAGCCCGGTACCGTCGACACTTCTGCGGCATTGGCGAACTTCTTCGATTCGATCTTGTCGCCCATCGCCTTGATCGCCTTGGGTTTCGGACCGATGAAGACAATGCCCTCAGCCTCAAGCGCTTCGCAGAAAGCGGCCCGCTCCGACAGAAATCCGTAGCCGGGATGCACGGCCTGCACGCCCGTCTCCTTGCAGGCAGCAATGATCTTCTCAGGCAGGAGATAGCTTTGCGCGGCAGGCGATGGGCCGATATGCACGGCCTCGTCGGCCATTTCGACGTGCACGGCGTCGCGATCGGCGTCGGAATAGACCGCGACGGTGGCAATCCCCATCCTGCGCGCCGTCTTGATGACGCGGCAAGCAATCTCGCCGCGATTGGCGATCAGGATTTTCGTGAACATCGAAGGCGTTTCCTCGGGTCTTTCGTCTTTCTTATGGGCTTCGGCAGCCGGGCTCAAGCACCGCCGGCAGCGCACCCATCAAGACACTCCCGGCCCGCCAGGCCCGTGCCGAGGGGCGAAGGTTGGGCTCGCCGACGACTGGGCCAAGATTTGCGCCATATTTGGTCGCCAAATCGGGTTGAAACAGTATAAAAACCCTGAAAGCCTGAAGACCAATCGCCTTGGGAGGAATTGCCTGATGAAAACCCGCGCCGCTGTCGCTGTCGCCGCCGGAAAGCCGTTGGAAATCATGGAGGTCGACCTCGACGGACCGCGCGAAGGCGAGGTGCTGGTCGAGATCAAGGCGACCGGCATCTGCCACACCGACGAGTTCACTTTGTCGGGCGCCGATCCCGAAGGCCTGTTTCCGGCAATCCTCGGCCATGAAGGGGCCGGCGTTGTCGTCGATGTCGGCAAGGGCGTCACCTCGGTCAAGAAGGGCGACCACGTCATCCCGCTTTACACGCCGGAATGCCGGCAGTGCCCGTCCTGCCTGTCGCGCAAGACCAATTTGTGCACCGCCATCCGCGCCACCCAGGGCCAGGGCTTGATGCCCGATGGCTCCTCGCGCTTCTCGATCGGCAAGGACAAGATCTTCCATTATATGGGCTGCTCGACCTTCTCGAACTTCACCGTGCTGCCCGAGATCGCGCTCGCCAAGGTCAACCCGGACGCGCCCTTCGACAAGATCTGCTACATCGGCTGCGGCGTTACCACCGGCATCGGCGCGGTCATCAACACCGCCAAGGTCGAGCAAGGCGCGACTGCTGTCGTCTTTGGTCTCGGTGGCATCGGCCTCAACGTCATCCAGGGCCTGAAGCTCGCCGGCGCCGACATGATCATCGGTGTCGACCTCAACAACGACAAGAAGGCATGGGGCGAGCGCTTCGGCATGACGCATTTCGTCAACCCGAAGGAGATCGACGGCGACATCGTTCCTCACCTCGTCAACTTGACCAAGCGCGGCGCCGACCAGATCGGCGGCGCCGACTACACATTCGACTGCACCGGCAACACCAAGGTGATGCGCCAGGCGCTGGAAGCCTCGCATCGCGGCTGGGGCAAGTCGGTCGTCATCGGCGTGGCCGGCGCCGGCCAGGAGATTTCGACCCGGCCGTTCCAGCTGGTCACCGGCCGCACCTGGATGGGCACCGCCTTCGGCGGCGCTCGCGGCCGCACCGACGTGCCGAAAATCGTCGACTGGTACATGGACGGCAAGATCCAGATCGACCCGATGATCACCCATTTGCTGAAGCTTGAGGACATCAACAAGGGCTTCGACCTCATGCATGAGGGCAAGTCGATCAGGAGCGTCGTCGTTTACTAAATGCGATCAGCAAAAGTGGCGCCCGGTTTTGCGTCCGATCGCACACCAAACGGAGGAAGAACAAGCCGCCGACCGAAGGGCCAGCGACCGAAGTTGCACAGGTTCAACAAGGGAGGAAGACAATGCCTGAGAAACTGCATCCCAAAATCGACAATGGCTTGCCAAAGGAGAGCGCAAGCTTTGCCGGCGGCACGCTGGTCTGCGCCTGCACCAGCAAGCCGGTGAAGGTGACGGTCAAGGGCCAGATCGCCCACAACCACGCCTGCGGCTGCACCAAATGCTGGAAACCGGACGGCGCGGTGTTCTCGGTCGTGGCGGTCGCCGGCACCGGCGACGTCACCGTCACCGAGAATGGCGACAAGCTGAAGGTGGTCGATCCGACAGCATTGATCCAGCGCCATGCCTGCACCGGTTGCGGCGTCCACATGCACGGCCCGGTCGAGCGCGACCATCCGTTCAAGGGTCTGTCCTTCATCCATCCCGAGCGCTTCCAGGAAGACGGCTGGTCACCGCCGGGCTTCACCGCTTTCGTTTCGTCGATCATCGAATCCGGTGTCGAACCCAAGCGCATGGACGGCATCCGCGGCCAGTTGAAGTCGATGGGCCTCGAGCCCTATGACTGTCTCAACCCCGGCCTGATGGATTACATCGCCACCTGGACGGCGAAGAAGTCGGGCGCGCTGCCGGCCTGACAGTACGAGATTTCTGGCATGGGGCCGGGTAACATGCCGGCCCCATGTCCGTTTTGGAGAGATAATGCCCGCACCCGCCATCTACGTCGACGCCGACGCCTGCCCGGTGAAAGCCGAGGTCGAGAAGGTCGCCGAGCGCCATGGCGTGGTCGTCACCTACGTCTCCAATGGCGGGCTGCGTCCGTCGCGCGATCCTATGATCCGCAACGTCGTCGTCTCTAAAAGCGCCGATGCCGCTGACGATTGGATCGTCGAGAACGCAAAACCCAACGACATCGTGATCACAGCCGACATCCCGCTTGCCGCCCGCACAGTCGCGCTCGGCGCCCATGTGCTCGGGCCGACCGGACGCCCATTCACGCCGGAGACCATCGGCATGGCGGTTGCAATGCGCGATTTGAAGCAGCATCTGCGCGAAACCGGCGAGAGCAAGGGCTACAATGCCAGCTTTGCGCCACAGGATCGCTCGCGTTTCCTGGGTGAGCTCGACCGTATCTTGCGGCGGGCTCTGAAATCCGTCACACCCGACCAGACGTGAAGCATCATCCGAGGTCGGGCTATGGCCGACACATCGCCGAATAACCCGTTGCAGCGGCACAAGCAGTTCTTTGTGTCGCTAGCCGTCGGTCTGGTCGTATTTGCCGCGGTATTGCCTTTGATTGGATCGCTCCCCCTCTCCACGCGGCTTGCTTATTCGATTTCGATTGCCGCCGATGCGTTCTTCGTCGTCTTCATCGCGCTCGTCATCGCCAAGATGCCGCTGCTGTCCGGCCGCTATCTCAGCAAGAACGCGCGCGAACTGGACCTCCCAGTGCTGGGCATCTTTGCCATCACGCTCGGCATCGTCGCCATGGCCATTGTCCTGCTGTTCCTTTTGATCAATCACAAGGATCGCGACCCCATCGAACTCGGCTTCGCCATGCTGTCGATCCCGCTTGGCTGGTTCACCATCCATGCCATGGCCGCCCTCCACTATGCGCATGTCTACTGGATGGACGGCGACGCGATCGATGCCGAAACCAAGAAGAAGATACCGGTCGGCGGCCTCGATTTTCCCGGCAGCAAACGGCCGGACGGTTGGGACTTTCTCTATTTCGCGACGGTGATCGGCATGACCGCGCAGACCGCCGACACCGCGATCACGACCTCGCATATGCGCCGCGTGGTGCTTGTCCATTCGATCCTGTCGTTCTTCTTCAACGCCGTCATCGTCGCCGCCGTCGTCAATCTCGCGGTGAGCCTCGGCAATTGAGTATCCGTGCCCGCGATAAACCCGTGCCCGTAATAAAAACGTGACCGCATGAAACATCGCTTTCGATAGCGACGTATTGGGAGGACAAGGACGAGCGCGGCCATCCCAGGATCGCGCAGCCGGAGGCGAGGAAAAGATGGAAACCATTACCATGAGTCAGCCCGGCGCAGGCGTCGATGCCGCCTCAACGAAGGATGCGACGCTGATCTACCGGCAATCGCGCTGGACCCGCCTGACGCACTGGCTGTGGGCGATCTCGCTGTTCTTCTTGCTTTTGTCCGGCCTGCAGATCTTCAATGCCCGGCCGCAGCTCTACATCGGCAAGCAATCCGGCTTCGAGTACAACAACACCGTCTTTGCCATCGGCGCCGAAAACACCGCCACCGGCCCGCGCGGCTATACCGAAATCTTCGGCCATCGCTTCGACACCACAGGCGTGCTCGGCTGGTCGGGCCCGGCCCGGCAGCAAACGTCGCGTGCCTTCCCGTCCTGGGCGACAATCCCGTCCTATTACGATCTCGGCACCGCCCGCGTTGTGCATTTCTTCTTCGCCTGGATACTGACAACCACCTTGGTCGTCTGGCTGGTCGCCAGCCTGGTCAACGGCCATCTGCGCCGCGATCTGGCGCCGCGCCTTGACGATCTCAAGCGGCTGCCGCAGGACATCATCGAGCACGCCAAGCTCAGGTTCCACCACACACGCGAATACAACACGCTGCAGAAAATGGCCTATGGCGGCGTACTGTTCGTGCTGTTGCCACTCATGATCATCACCGGCCTTGCCATGTCGCCGAGCATGAACTCGGTGCTGCCCTGGCTCAACGAACTGCTCGGCGGAAGGCAGACGGCGCGCACCATCCATTTCACGGTGATGGTGCTGCTGGTCGGCTTTTTCATCGTCCACATAATGATGATCCTCGCCGCCGGCCCGATCAACGAACTGCGCTCGATCATCACCGGCTGGTACCGCACCGATCCGCCAAGGCATGGCGACACCGAGAGGAGTGCGTGAGATGGCCAAATTCCAGATCAGCCGCCGAAAGTTCCTGACGGGCGCCGGCCTCGGCGTTTCCGGCATCATGTTGTCGGGCTGCGATGCCTTCGACAGCCAGCTCGGCATGGGCGACGGCCTGCGCAGTTTCCTCGAAAACGCCAATGGCCTGACCTACCGCGCGCAACGCTGGCTTGCCGGCCGCGATGCTCTGGCGCCGGAATTCACCGAGGCCGACATCCGCCAGCCGCAGCGGCCGAACGGCGTCACCGCGCCCGACGATGACACCTACAAGGGCCTGCTCGCCAACAATTTCGCCGACTGGCGGCTGGAGGTAACGGGCCTGGTCGAAAAGCCGCTGTCGCTCAGCCGCGAGCAGTTGGAGAACATGCCGAGCCGCACGCAGATCACCCGCCACGACTGTGTCGAAGGCTGGAGCTGCATCGCCAAATGGACCGGCACCCCGCTGTCGCTGGTGCTCGACCAGGCTGTGGTCAAGCCGCAGGCCCGCTATGTCATGTTCCACTGCCTCGATACGATCGATCGCAGCCTCTCCGGGGAAATCAAATATTACGGCACCATCGACCTGATCGATGCCCGCCACCCGCAGACGATCCTCGCCTACGGCCTCAACGGGAAGCCGCTGCCGGTCGAAAACGGCGCGCCGCTGCGCGTGCGCGTCGAACGACAGCTCGGCTACAAGATGCCGAAGTATCTCTACAAGATCGAGCTCGTCGACAGTTTTGCCAATATCGGCGGCGGCCGCGGCGGCTATTGGGAAGACAATGGCTATGACTGGTATGGCGGGATTTGATGGCCTCGCATTCTGACCGAGCACGATCTGACTCCGACCGAACCGAGCTTGCCTGAGGAAGCCGGTTTCGAGCGCGTGGCCGAACTTGGCGATTGGCCTGAAGACACTCCAATATCGTCCTCTGCAAAACGGTCGCAGAAAACGGCGCGGCTTAAGCAACCTTGTCGAGCAGTGGCTTGAGCGCCGGATGTATCTCCGGCGAGGCGAGTTTGATCAGCGTCAGCAGCGCGCGTTCATTGTCACGCAGCGGGCGGTCGGTGCCGATGCGATCGGCCAGCCATTTCGCCTCGCTGGCGTCGATCGTCTCGGCGCGGCGCGCGAGTGCCTCGGCGGCACGGTTCTTCGACTCCCATTCGGCCTCGATATCGCCGGGCGAACGATAGGCTTCCATGATGCCGGCCAGTCCGCCCGACACCATGCGGCTGAAGAAGCCACCAATTTCGGGCTCGGCCTGGTCCAAGAAACTGTCACGACGCAGCGCCACATCGCGCGTCGGCGCTTCGTAGCCGGCCGAACACATGACGAAATTGGCGAGCGCCTTGACGAACAGGTCGTTCCAGGACGGGTCGTTGTGGGCCGCTGCGGTCTGCTCGTTGATCTGGAACAGCACCTCGGCCTCAACCCGTGTGATGGCGATGTTACCGTCGCCGCCATAGGCATGGAGAATGCGGCGCAACAGATCGACCTCTGCCTTGGCGACCAGCCCGGGAACCAGCGCGCCGCCGAGCATCAGTGGTCCCTTGCCGTCGACCACCGCGTTGGCGACCTGCTCGAGCGCATAGGCGGAGAGCCGGCCGGGCGATGATTTCGCCCTTTCCAGCACATGCGCCAGCAGCTCCAGTTCGGTCACACTGTCGACCATTCCGTCGCGCGAGATGGTCTGGATCAGCCAACCGGCATTGTCTTCAGAGATATAGCCTGCCGGCTTTTCCTGGTGGACGATGTAGTCGGTAACGGCCTCGACGAAGAATTCAGGCCATTGCGGGCATTTGTCCGTCGCTGTCGCATCGAGCGCGAACAGTGCTTCAGCCTCGCCGCGCGTCACCACGCCGTCGGCGAACACTTCGCGACGCAGCATGACGACATCTTCCGCCGTGATGCGGTCCTTCGAGGCCAGCCCCGCCACCGGCGCGCTCCCGATCCGTTCGCCCATCTGTCAATCCCCATCCGCCGTGCCCAACGCAATTGCCGGCCAAACCGTCAGCCCAGAATATCGCCATTGTCTTGAAAAACCGGCAAACGGCGTGGCTAGCGAAGACTGTAAAGACGACGCGCTTTACGTGTCGCTGGCAGGTGACAAGGTGTCGCCGACAAGCTATGGATGGCGCGTCGAGGGCTTAAGTTTTGAGTCCTACCTGTTTGCGGGAGAGAGCAGCGCGAGCTGCCGCCGAAGGGGAAATCGCCCGAAATCTCTCAGGCAAAAGAACCGTAGACGGGAAAGACACTCTGGAAAGTCGGGGCTTGCCCCCGCGCCGAAGGTGTAAGCGTCGCCGACAGAGTTCCGGTTGCGCGAGTCTCTCAGGCTTCAGACAGAGGGGCACGGACTGGTCGCCAGCAGCGGCCGATTGCGTGCGACTCTGGAGATGACATGACGGGCGACGACACCAAACACCTTCCTCTCGAAGATCTGCACACCGCCGCCGGCGCACGCTTTGGCGCCTTTGCGGGCTGGTCGATGCCGCTGACCTATCCGGCCGGCGTGATGAAGGAGCACCTTCACACCCGCGAACATGCCGGCCTGTTCGACATTTCGCATATGAAGCTGTTCGCTGTCAGCGGACCGGGCGCTGCGGCACTGCTCAACCGCGCCAGTCCGCTCGATGCCGGCGCGCTTGAGATTTCACAGTCCAAATATAGTTTCTTCCTCAACGAGGCCGCCGGGATCATCGACGATCTGATCGTCACCCGGCTCGGCGCCGAGCGCTTCATGGTGGTCGCCAACGCCGGAAATGCGGTCGAGGACGAGAAGCATTTGCGTGCGCTGGCCGCGGACTTCGACGTCAAAGTCGATGCGCTCGACCGCGTCTTCCTGGCGATCCAGGGGCCGGAAGCCTGGGCTGCCTTGTCCCGCGCCGGCATCGAGACCGGCTCACTCTTGTTCATGCATGGCATCGAGCCGAAGCAAAACTGGTTCATGAGCCGCTCCGGCTACACCGGCGAGGACGGCTTCGAGATCGGCCTGCCGGAGGCGGATGCGCGCGCTCTGGTCACGAAACTGCTCGAGGACGAGCGTGTGTTGTGGATCGGCCTTGCTGCCCGCGACTCGCTGCGGTTGGAGGCCGGCCTGTGCCTGCACGGCCAGGACATCACGCCGGAGATCGATCCGGCGAGTGCCGGCCTGATGTGGGCGATCCCCAAAGATCTCCGCGCCGGCGGGTCCTTCATCGGCGCCGATGCGCTGCGGTCCATCCTGGAGCGCGGGCCGTCGCAAAAGCGCGTCGGCCTGAAGCCGGACGGCCGCCAGCCGGTGCGCGCCGGCGCTGCTTTGTTCGATGCCGACGGCGATCCGACCGGCTACGTGACATCAGGCGGCTTCGGCCCGTCGGCCGGCCATCCCGTCGCCATGGGCTATGTGTCAACGGCCTTGGCCAAGCCGGGCACGAAACTGTTCGCCGACGTTCGCGGGACGAAAATCCCGGTCGATATCAGTTCCTTGCCCTTCACTCCTCATCGCTACCGCAAAGGATAATTCCGATGGCAAAAACCTATTTCACACAAGATCACGAATGGCTGAGCGTCGAGGGAGGCATCGCCACCGTCGGGATAACCGACTATGCGCAGGAACAGCTTGGCGATCTCGTCTTCGTCGAACTGCCTCAAATCGGCACCAAACTCAGTAAGGGCGACACCGCCGTGGTCGTCGAATCCGTCAAGGCGGCATCCGATGTTTATGCGCCGGTTGATGGCGAGATCACCGACGCCAACGGCGCGCTGTCCTCGGACCCGTCGCTGGTCAACTCCGCTGCGACCGGCGACGGCTGGCTGTGGAAGATGAAGCTCGCCGACGAAGGCCAACTCGCAGGCCTCATGGATGAGGCCGCCTACAAAGCCCATATCGGTTGACATCAGGACCTATTGCCATGAGCGCAGCACTTACCCCCTTCTCGGCCCGCCACATCGGTCCTGATGTAAACGACGTCAGAGCCATGCTTGCCGTGATCGGCGTTCCCTCCGTCGAGACGCTGATCAGCCAGGCTGTGCCGCAGTCGATCCGCCTCGATCTGCCGCTGGCCCTTCCCGCGCCGGCCAGCGAAGCCGAAGCGCTGGCCGAATTGGCTGCGACCATGGCAAGAAACAGGGTGCTGAAGAGCTTCATCGGCGCCGGCTATCACGGCGTCCATGTGCCGCCGGTCATTCAGCGCAACCTGTTCGAGAACCCGGCCTGGTACACCGCCTATACGCCCTACCAGGCCGAGATCAGCCAGGGCCGCCTGGAAATGCTGTTCAACTTCCAGACCCTGGTCACCGAATTGACCGGCCTGCCGGTGGCTTCGGCTTCCCTGCTCGACGAAGCGACGGCGGTGGCCGAAGCGGTCGGCATCGCGCTGCGCCATCATCGCGACAAGCGCACCAAGGTGGCGCTAGCCGGCACGCCGCATCCGCAGACGCTGGACGTCGTGCGCACCCGCGCCGAGCCGCTCGGCATCGAGATCGATGGCGAGACCATCGACGACAACACCGCCGCCCTGCTGGTCTCCTGGCCGGACACGTTTGGCGTCTATGGCGACCACAAGGCGGCGATCGAGAAGGCTCGCGCCACCGGCGCCGTGGTCGTCTTCATCGCCGATCCGCTTGCGCTCACGCTGACCGAAGCGCCGGCCAGGCTTGGCGCCGACATCGCCGTCGGCCCGATGCAGCGCTTTGGCGTGCCGATGGGCTTTGGCGGCCCGCACGCCGCCTATTGCGCCGTCTCCGACAAGCTGACCCGGCTGATGCCCGGCCGCCTCGTCGGCCAGTCGATCGACAGCAAGGGCCGTCCCGGCTATCGCCTCGCCCTGCAGACGCGCGAACAGCACATCCGCCGCGACAAGGCGACCTCCAACATCTGCACCGCGCAGGCGCTGCTTGCCAACATGGCGACGGCCTACGCGATCTGGCACGGCCCCACTGGTTTGCAGGCGATCGCAGGGCGCATCCATGAGCTTGCCAACCGCCTCGCAGCAGGCCTGAAAACCGCCGGTGTTTCCGTGCTCGGCTCAAGCCGTTTCGACACGGCAACGGCCGAAGTGAAGGGCAAGGCAGCTTCGATCGCCGCTGCCGCTGAAAAAGGTGGCCGGCTGCTGCGCGTCATCGATGCCGACCGCATCAGCATCGCCTTCGACGAAACCTCGACCGAGGCGGATCTCGAGGCTATCGCCGCCCTGTTCGGCGCCAAGTCCGGCGCTACTGAGGCCGGCGCGATGCCCGGCAAGCCGCGCGGCAAGGAGTTTCTGACCCAGCCGGTTTTCCGCGAAAACCACTCCGAGACCGACATGATGCGCCTGCTGCGCAGGCTAGCCGACAAGGATTTGGCGCTCGACCGCACCATGATCCCGCTGGGCTCCTGCACCATGAAGCTCAACGCGGCGGCCGAAATGATGCCGGTCAGCTGGCCTGTTGTCGCCAACCTCCATCCCTTCGCGCCGGCCAGCCATTCGGCCGGCTATCGCGCCATGGTCGGCGAGCTGGAAGGCTGGCTGGCGGAGATCACCGGCTTCGACGCCGTCAGCCTGCAGCCCAATGCCGGCAGCCAAGGCGAATATGCCGGCCTGCTCGCCATCCGCGCCTATCACCGTTCGCGTGGCGAAGGCCATCGCACCATCTGCCTGATCCCCCAGTCCGCGCATGGCACCAATCCCGCGAGTGCGGCGATGGCCGGCATGAGCGTCGTCGTCGTGCGTTGCCTGGAGGACGGCAATATCGACATGGACGATATGCGGGCCAAGGCCAACGAGCATTCGAAGAATCTCGCAGCCCTGATGTTCACCTATCCCTCGACGCACGGCGTCTACGAGGAAGGCGCGCGCCACCTGTGCGCTCTCATCCACGAACATGGCGGCCAGGTCTATTTCGACGGCGCCAACCTTAACGCGCTGGTCGCCCTGGCGCGGCCCGCGGATATCGGCGCCGATGTCTGCCACATGAACCTGCACAAGACCTTCTGCATCCCGCATGGCGGCGGCGGTCCGGGCGTCGGTCCGATCGGCGTCAGGGCGCATCTGAAACCCTATCTGCCGGGTCATGTCACCGAAGATTCGGCGCATGCCGTGTCCGCTGCCCCGTTCGGCAGCGCTTCCATCCTGCCGATCACCTGGATGTACATCCGCATGATGGGCGCCGCCGGCCTGAAGCAGGCGACGGAGACGGCGATCATCTCGGCCAATTATGTGGCGACGCGGCTCGCGCCGCACTTCCCGCTTCTCTACAAAGGCAGGCACGATCGCATCGCGCATGAATGCATCCTCGACACGCGCGTGCTCAAGGAGAGCGCTGGCATCAGCGTCGACGATATCGCCAAGCGGCTGATCGATTACGGTTTTCACGCGCCGACCATGTCGTTCCCTGTCGCCGGCACGCTGATGGTCGAGCCGACCGAATCCGAGCCCAAGCGCGAACTCGACCGGTTCTGCGAGGCGATGATCGCCATTGCCGGCGAGGCAGCGAAAGTGGCGAAGGGTGAATGGCCGCTCGAGGACAACCCGCTGGTCAATGCCCCGCACACGGCGGCCGAAACCCTTGCCGGCCAGTGGACCCACCCCTATTCGCGGCTGGAAGCGGCCTACCCCGCCGGCGATGTCGATACAGCGGCCAAATACTGGCCGCCGGTCTCGCGCATCGACAATGTCGCCGGCGACCGCAACCTCGTCTGCTCCTGCCCGCCGCTGTCGGAATATCTCGGCGCCGCCGAATAACACTCTGGCCTGTCAGGCTGAGCGCAGGGCCGGTCCGTCGGCTTTGCCGTTGAGGACAAGCACGCGATTTCGCCCGGCGTTCTTGGCCGCGTAGAGCGCCCGGTCGGCCTCGGCCAGCACTTCATCCAGGCTGCTGCCGTCTTCCTTGCCAAAGCCAATGCCGCCGCTGACGCTGCTGCGCAACGGCCCGCGCGGCGTCGGCACCACTTCCGTGCCGAAGGCGACGCCGATCCTGCTGGCGAAATCGTAGGCCTTGTCTTCGGTCATCCGAGACATGACCAACGCGAACTCCTCGCCGCCCAGCCGGAAGGCGTCGACGCCAACCCTGTCATACTTCTTGATGACTGCGGCGAAACGGCAGAGCACCCGATCGCCGACGGGATGGCCATAGACATCGTTGGTTCGCTTGAAGTGGTCGAGGTCGAACATGGCGACCGACATGAACGGGCCGAAGACGCGCTCGCGATAGAGCGAGTTCAAAGCCCGCCGGTTCATCAGACCGGTCAACGGGTCGGTCAGGGTCTCGGCCTTCAGTTCGATCTGTGCCTGCAGATGATGCAGCGACAGCGTCAGCGCGCCGAGAGCCGTCATGCAGGCGACCGCCACGACCGAATTCAACCGCTCGGCCCAATTGTCGGGTGCGACGCCGAGCACCCAATGGCCCTTGACCAGAAGCACGGCGCCGCAGAGCCCGAAGGATACGCCGCAGACGCCGCTTAGCGCCGAAACGACCAGCAGAATGCCGCGATCCTGACCGCCCTTGATCCAGAACATCACCCCGATCGAGGCGAGCAGCACTGTTACCGTCGTATAGGTGAGGATGAAGCCGACACCATCGAAACCGAGATAGGTCACGCCGGCGCAGACAGCGATCGCGAGCATGGCCGGCAGGACAGCGCGGCTGTAATTGCGCACACCAAGATATTGCATGGCCGAAAGTGAAAGCGCCAGGAAACCGAGGCTGAGCAGCGCCAACGCTGCCTGACAAAGCAACGGACTGGGCTCCCTCGTGTAGCGCCAGAAGACGATGACGTGGGCCACAAGGACGAGAATACCGCACGCAACCGTCAGCACGAAGCGTGCACGCGGCGCCGTGAACCAGATCACAAACATGGTGACGCTCAGGCATGTGCCCGACAGCGCAGCCGCCAGCAATAGCGAACTGAAATCCAGCATGGATGAGCGGCAACCTTTGGGATCTTCGATTTGTGGCGCATCATAGGCATGCAACCGGCCGGAGATACCGTTTTCGGCCGGTTTTCAAAGCAACCTGCCGACAGGGTTTACAAAGCGTCGACTGCCGTCCCGGGAAGCTCGGCACGCGAGTGTCCCTAGTCTCAGCCCTTGTTGAGCAGCGCCAGATTGGCGTTGATCACGCTCGGGTCGGCCATGCCGGCCCTTGCTTCCATGAGCAGCGCTCTCGCCTTCTTCTTGTTGCCGCGCAGCAGCTGCGAATAGCCCATATTGTTGACAATCTGCGGCTTGCGCCCGGCAACCTTCAAAAGCTGGTCGTAGGCGCGGTCGGCGAAGTCGAAGCGGCCGAGTTCGTCATAGGAGGCGGCAAGCCCCATCCATCCCTCGGCACTGTCGGCCTTCAGTTCCACGGCCTTGCGGAAATGCTGTTCGGCAAGGCCGTAATTGGCCTCGCGGAACTGCGCCTTGCCTTGCGCAAGGTCGGAGGTGCTGACGTCTTTTGCCACCGGTTGGATCGATGTGGTCTTGGTTTTGTCGACGTTGTCGGTCGTGCAGCCGCCGACCATCAAGACGGCCGCTAGCGCGGCCATTGCCGTGAAACTTCTGTGACGCATGCCCCTGGCCCCAATCGCCCGATTTACCGGGTCGTTCTCTGAGGAAGCAGGCTACAACAGGGCGATTAAACTTCAGTGCGGAAACGCGCCTAAAATTTGGTTTCGGGCACAGAAGCCATTAACCAACCGAAGCCTATTCCGGCTCCAGCGCCTTGAGCCCCGCCGGAAACTGATAGCGCCTGCCGTCGTAGCGCAGCCGGTAGGTTCGTTTCATGGACCTGCCGGGATGGGACTGGCACTCGCCATTCTTGTCGACAGACGGATTGTCGGTGTCCAACCGCTCGAACACTGTGATGTCGTGATAGCCGTGATGTCTCGCCGGGCTCATCGCCAGGCTGACCCGGTTGGATTGAAAGGATCCTGCGCAATTGGTGTCGCCTTCGCCGCCAAAGCCGGCCACGATGATGCCGTCGAGCACCAGGCGCAGAGCACCGCCGTCAAGGGCATAGAGCCGCAGGTCGGTTTCACTGAAAGGATTCGGCTGCGAATGGTTTGCCATGTCGATGCGCAGGCCGAAGGCGCCGACATCGGGCGCCAATCTGTAGCGCCCGGTATCGAAGTCGATCTCGCGGATGCCGACGGCATCATCGGTCATCAGCCCGGGCTGGAGCAGGCGCTGGCGCACCTGCCGGGACTTCCTGTCGACGACCAGAAGCTCGACATCGCCGACATGCCCGTCGTCGCTGGATTGGGAGCTGTCGATCAGCGGCACGGCGACCAACAACAGGTCGTCATGGGCGGGCCAGATCTTGCAGACCACGCCGAATGGCGCATCGCCATCCCAAAGCGTCTGGGCGATGCTGGTATGAGGTTCGAGCGTGAAGGAGGCGCCATCGGCACTCTTTTGGGCCTTGGGATATGCCTGCTGCACCAGAGCGGCAGCGTCGCCGCAATCGTCGGCCGCGGCCGACGCCGGCGACAGACTGGCCGCGGCGAGGCCGAGGAAGGCGGTGCACAAGACTATTCGCATGGACGGCTCACTCATTTTGCTTTTTGCGGATTTTGCCGAAGGAGAGCGGCCAAACCGGCCGGATATGACATCCAGGCGAAGCGTAGTTGAAGTGAGTAACCGCAGAAAGCCGCCGGGCGGCCACTTGGTATCTACTGCCTTGGTATCTACTGAACCGCCGTCATTTTGACGATGATCGGGATGACGGCGATCATCAGCACCACCGGCAGGATGCACACCACCACCGGCACCGACATCTTGGCCGGCAAGGCATGTGCCTTCTCCTCGGCCAACGACATGCGCTTGTGGCGCATTTCGTCAGAGAACACGCGCAGCGCCCCGGCGAGGCTGGTGCCGAGTTCCTTCGACTGCTGCAAGAGCGTGGCGAAGGAGCGCACCTCGTCCAGGCTGAGGCGGTCGGCGAGCGCCTTCAATGCATCGTCGAGGCTGCGGCCGGCCCTGAGTTCCAGCGACACCAGCTGCAGATTCTGGCTCAGCGACGGATAGGTCTTGGCCAGTTCCTTCGAGACGCGCTCGATGCCGGCCTCCATGCTCATGCCGGCATCGGAGCAGACGATCATCAAATCCATGAAGTCGGGAAAGCCGTTGCGGTATTCGCGCATCTTTTCCCGCACCTTTTGGCTGAGCACCAGGCCGGGCACGAAATAGCCGGCGGCTCCCGACAGGATGATGAAGGTCCAGCGGCTGGTCGCGGTGGAATCGGCGCTGCCCATCCAATGGTTGACCAGGAACGCGCCGATCGCTGCGCCCACCAGGCAGGCGAAGCGGATCAGGAAGAATGTGCCGACCGCGCGCGGCTCCATATAGCCCGCCTGGATCAGCTTCATACGCAGCCGGGCGACATTTTCCGGATCGCTCTTGGCGTAGAATTCCTGCGCCCGCTTCACCGCCTTCTCGCGCACGACGCTCTGGTTCTTCTTCGGCGCCACCTCGGCCTGTTGGGGAGTCTTGCTGTCGTCGATCTTGAGCCGGCGCTTGAGATCGTTGCGGTCGCCTTTGGCCACTACCAGCGGCCATGCCACCGCGCTGCCGCCCAATGCCAGCAGCATCGCGGCTACCGGCATCAGCGACGTCGGCGCCAGCGAGGCAAGAAACTGGATCAGCTGCTCCATCTCAGAACCGGAAGTTCGACATCTTGAACATGATGATGTTGCCCAGCATCAGCCATGTCACCGAACCGCCCAGCAGATACCAGGTCTTCGGCACATCCCAGACGCTTTGATAAAATTGCGGCATCATCACCATGATGGCGGCGAACAGCAGCGCCGGCACCGCCGTCAGGATATAGGCCGACATACGACCCTCGGTCGAAATGGCGCGCACCTTGCGGCGCAGCTTGCCGCGTTCGCGGATCGTCGTCGACAGCCCGTCGAGGATCTCGCGCAGATTGCCGCCCGAACTCGTCTGAATGGAAACCGCGGTGACGAACAGCGGCAGATCCTCCTGGCCGACGCGATCAAACAGTGAATTCAACGCCGAAACCAGGTCGGAACCATAAGTCACCTCGTCGGAGATAACGCCGAATTCGGTGCCGATCGGATCGGGCATCTCGCGCGACACCATCGAGATCGCCACCGGAACCGGATGCCCGGCCTTCAAGCCGCGCGTGATCAATTCCAGCGCCTCCGGCAACTGCACGCCGAAACGCTTCACCCGCCGGGCACGCTTGGAACGCAGCACAATTACCGGCAGCAGCGCTGTCAGCACCACAAACAGCAAAATGGCGAGCAACAGCGGCAGGCCGTACCAGAGCGCGACGAGCATCATCGCCAGCGCCACGCCCGTCGTCATCGTCAGGAATTTCGGCAAGGGCATCACCATGCCCGACTGCGTGCGCAGGGCGCGAAAACGGTCGGGCGAGAAGAATGACGTGCCGGAATCGAGGCCGCGTTCCTTGCGCAGCTGGATCAGCACCTGTTCCTGGCTGATCTTGTTTTCCTGCAGCTTCATGCGCCGGTTGATAGCCAGGCGCTTGTCGCTGCGGCCGGCATAGAGCAGATAGCAGCCTTCGGCGATCATGATGCCGGTCAGCGCTGCCGCGGCATAGACGACATAGATCGGGCTGAAATTCTCGAACACCCGGCTACTCCTGCGGCCGGCCGGGTTCGAAATATTTGCCGGGGAATTCAATGCCCATATTGCGCAGGTCCTCGAGGAAACGCGGGCGAATGCCGGTCGCCTCGTAGTGACCGAGGATCTTGCCGTCGGCTTCCATGCCGGTGCGCACGAAGCGGAATATCTCCTGCATCTGGATGACGTCGCCTTCCATGCCGGTCACCTCGGCGACGCTGGTCACCTTGCGCTTGCCGTCCGACAGTCGCGTCAGCTGGACGATAAGGTCGAGCGCGCTGGCGATCTGGCTGCGGATCGACTGCACCGTCATCGGCATGCCGGTCATGCCCAGCATCTGCTCGAGGCGCGAAATGGCGTCGCGCGGCGTGTTGGCGTGGATGGTCGCCATCGAGCCTTCATGGCCGGTGTTCATCGCCTGCAGCATGTCGAAGGCCTCCTCGCCGCGGCACTCGCCGAGGATGACGCGGTCAGGGCGCATGCGCAGCGCGTTCTTGACCAGGTCGCGCTGCTTCAGCTCGCCATGACCTTCGATGTTGGCGGGGCGCGTTTCCATGCGCGCGACATGCGGCTGCTGCAGCTGCAGTTCGGCCGCGTCCTCGATGGTGATCAACCGTTCGTCTTCCGGAATGAAGGCTGACAATGCGTTGAGCATCGTCGTCTTGCCGGTGCCGGTGCCGCCCGAGATGATGGTCGTCTTGCGGGCGTGGACTGCCGCCGCCAGCACCTCGGCCATATTCTGGGTGATGGCGCCGAACTCGACCAGCTTGTGCAGGCCGAGCTTGTTCTTGGAAAACTTGCGGATCGATACCAGCGGCCCGTCGACGGCGACCGGGCGAATGGCGGCGTTGAAGCGCGAGCCGTCGAGCATGCGGGCATCGACCATCGGCTGCGATTCGTCGACCCGGCGGCCGACGGCGGCGACGATCTTGTTGACGATGCGCAACAGGTGCGCCTCGTCCTTGAACGGGATATGGACCTGCTGCAGCTTGCCCCGTTTTTCGACGAAGCAGTTCTGGTGGCCGTTGATCAGGATGTCATTGATGTCGGGGTCCTTGAGCAGCGGTTCCAGCGGGCCGAGGCCGACCATCTCATCGACGATGTCATCGACCAGCGCTTCAAGTTCGACGGTGTTGATCGCCATACGCTCCTGGCGGGTCTTTTCCGACACGAACTCCTGCACCTGCCGGCGCATCTCATCCTTGGGCAGGCGCTCCAGCGCGACCAGGTTGATTTCCTCGAGCAGCAGCCGGTGGATGCGCACGCGGGCATCGAGCACCTTGTTGGCGCTTTTTCCCGGTGTTGTCTCCGGCTTCGGCGGCAAGGCCTTGCGGTTCGTCGGGATGACCACGGCGTGATGCGCGACCGGCGCCGCCTCGGCCGGCTTCAGCGCGCGGACGTCACGGTTCTGCAGGGTCGAGAAGCGGCTGGTCATCCGGCTTTCCTCTTCAGGAGGCCCCTGCCGATGCCGAACAGCGAGCGCGATTTCTCCGGCGTCACCACGGCTTCTTCCGGCAGGATGATCCTCTTCAGATCGTTGACGACATTGGCGTTCGGGTCGATCTCATGCAGCGGCACGCCGCGGTCGACCGCTTCACGCACAAGCCGGTAATTGTTGGAGATGCCGCCGACGAAATGCTCGCCGAGGATTTCCTGGACATCCGCCTGCTTTATGCCGTTGTCGAACATCTTCTGCTCGAAACGGTTGACGATCACGTTCGGCTTCACTTCCTTGCCTGCCGTCTCGTAGACCGCCTGGATCAGCCGCTGCGTATGGCGCAGGCACGGCACCGTCATTTCGGCGACGATGTAAAGCTTGTTGGAGCCGAGCAGCACCGTTTCCGTCCACGGAAACCAGGTGCGCGGCATGTCGATGACGACGTTGTCGAAATAGGCCGAAACGAGATCGAGCATGCGCACCACGACATCGGTCTTGAACGAGCGCATTTCCGACGGATGCGTTGGCGCCGCCAGCACGCAGAGCCCGCTCGCATGCTTGGACAGCATCACATCCAGCAGCTGACGGTCGAGGCGCTCGGGCTGGTTCTCGATTTCGGTGATGTCGAAGCGCGGCTCGAGGTCGAGATATTCGGCGCAGGCGCCTTGCTGGAAATTGAGGTCGACCACGCAGGTCGACGCGCCGCGCGTCACCGAATGATGCAGCTGGAAGGCGGTCTGCAGCGCCAGCGTCGTGGTGCCGACGCCGCCGGCGGCCGGCATGAAGGTATAGATCTGCGACTCTGTGTTTTCCTCGCGCCCCGGCCCTTGCAGCGCGCGCACGACCGACCGCACCAGATCGGCGGTGGTGATCGGCTTGACCAGGAAATCGGCGACCTGGAGCTGCACCAGGATACGCACTGCGGCTGCGTTGAATTCCTGGGTGACGACGACCACCGGAACGAGGCCTTCAAGCCGGCGCATGATGCGCTGCAGCGACTCGATCTCTTCCAGCTTTGCCGCATCCATGTCGACGATGAGCGCGCCGAAATCGGCTTCCTGGACCTCGCCGCGCAGTTCGGTAATGTTCTTCTCGACGGTCGAAAGCTGGATCACCTCCGAGGCCGCGAACGCGGTGCGCGTATCCTGCGCAAAGGTCCGGTCGCTGGACACCAGCAGGATCTTCTTGGTCTTGATGCCGCTTGCCATTTTGTCAGCCTGTCAGGTCATTCCCGGTCAAATCACCGGGCAAATCAATCGGTTGTCGCTGTCGGTTGCACGGCCTTGGCAGCAGCAGCCTGGTCGGCGGCGTTGACTGCCGCCTCACTGCGTTGCGCCGGCACCAGCAGCCTGGTGTTCTGGACGCCGTATTTCCAGGGATCGACCATCTGCATGGCCGTATTGGCAGCCTGTGCGTTGCCGGCCGCCATCGTCGGTCCCTCGGAGCGGATATAGTCGTCGCTGGTGCAGCCGCTGGCGAGGCCGGCGAGCAGCAGGGCGATGCATGGTCGCAAGCGCATGGCTTCAATCCTTCGGCAGGTCGAGGAAATGCCCGACGGTGGTGACCGCGGCCGGCTGTGCCGTGCTGCCGCTGGCCATTGCCACCGCACGATTGGCGTCGGACGATTTCACTTCCTCGGTGTTGTTTAGGAAATAGTCGACATTGCTGGCCGGCTGCGTGCCGTCGGTCGGCTCGAGCAGCTTCTTCGACGGATCGACCGGCTTGACCAGATAGGGGGTGACGATGATCACCAGATCGGTCTCGCGCCGCTGATAGGATTTGGAGGAGAACAGCGAGCCGAGCACCGGCAGCTTGCCAAGGCCGGGAAGACGCGACGTGGTGATGTCGTTCTGTGACTGCAGCAGGCCGGCGATCATGAAGCTCTGGCCGTTCTTCAGGTCGACCGATGTTCTGGCGCGGCGCACGATAAAGCCCGGCACCGAGATATTGCCGATATTATAGGAGGCCGAAGCATCGATCGAGGACACTTCCGGCGCGATGTCGAGGCTGACCAGCCCGTCCTTGAGAACCGTCGGCGTGAAGTCGAGGCTGACGCCGTATTTCTTGTAGCTGACGGAAATCTTGCCATTGTCCTCGGAGACCGGGATCGGGAACTCGCCGCCGGCGAGGAAGCTTGCCGTCTGGCCCGAACGGGCGATCAGGTTCGGCTCGGCCAGCCGCCGGGCGAGACCACGTTCCTCTAGGGCCTTGATGGCGACGTCGATCGACAGGCCGTTGGACAGCAGCCGGCCGATGATCTCGCCATTGCCGGCTCCCGGCACCGAGCCCGGCTCGATGGTGACGTCGCGCCCGCCAATGCCGTAAGCAAAATTGGCGCTGTATTTGGCGCCGAGATCCTGTCCGGCCTGGCGATTGATCTCGACGAAGCGGACGTTGAGCTGAACCTGCTGCGAGGACGAGATGTTGACCGAATTGATCACTTCTTCATTGCCGGAGAAGCGGCTGGCGATCTTGCTTGCCTTCTCGGCGGCGACCGCGTCATCGGCCTCGCCCGACAGCACGACGCGGCCATTGGCCGAGCCGACCTTGATCTTGGCGTCCGGCACGCTGGCGCGAATGGTGCTGGCCAGCTGGTCGGTGTCCAGCGTCACCTCGATGTCGACGGTGCCGACCAGCTGCTTGTTCTCGTCGAACAGCGCGATGCCGGTGGTGCCGAGATTGTTGCCCAGCACATAGAAGGATTTGTCGGTCAGCGGATTGACGTTGGCGATCTCCGGATCGCCGATCACGATCTGGTAGAAGGCGGCATTGGTCATGACCGTCTTCGGCTTGCCCTTGGCCACCTTGATCGACGCATTCGTTGTCGACGAGACATGGACGATATCGTTGTCGGCCTTGGCTGGCGCGCTGAGGCCGAGCATTACGGCCGCGGCAAGGCAAGCCCCCACCGCAAGCGCCCGCATTGGGCGCAGCCCTTTCGTCGTCTGAAATGCATGAAGTCCCGACATCTGTCCCGTCCCTCGCCCGGTCCCCACCGGCAGTTATTGCTGGTCCCGCGCAGGAACCTGGTATTCTTCGACCTGCGTGCCGCGCGTCACGATGATCGTCTTGAATTTCGGCTTCTCAGGCTCCTTGGTCGCGGCAGTGAACAGCGCGCCGGCAGCGGCCTGGACGCCGGAGGCGACCGATCCGCCGAAGGACGAGATGGTGGTGACGCCGTCCTTGGCGGCACCACCGTCGGCGGCCGAGCGGAGCGACAGCGACAAGGTGCCGACGGTGCGGGCAAGCGCCACTTTCTGCGCGCCTTCGGTCGTCACCTCGATGGTCACGGAATTGGCGATCTGCGGCGTGGTCTGGCGCTCGTCGGCGCCCTGTCCGACGGTCAGCACCTTGGCGTCGGAGACGACGATCTCGGAGGTAACGGTCGATCCGGCAGCGCCCTGCGCGTTCTTGGCCACTTCCTGGATTTCGCCCGCATCGCGTGTCAGCACCACGTCGACCCGGTCGCCCGGCATGACGAAGCCGCCGACGCCGGCGATCTCGTCGGTGCGGATTGTCACCGCCCGCATGCCGGGCGTCATCATGTTGGACAGCGTCGCGCGGCCGTTCGGCCCCGACAATTTGCTGATCAGCACCGGCTCGTTGATCTCGATCGGCGACAATACCACGCGGCTGCCTTCGGCGAGCAATGCATTGACTGTGGTGAACGCGCCCTGCGGCACCGAATCCTCGGACCATGGGATTTCGCTGAGCTGCGCCCGGTCAAGCTCCATGCCGTAACGCAGCGGCGCATTGGCCACCACGATGGTCTTGAAGACGACCTTGGGGACGGCGGGCGCCGGGATCGACGCCGTTTTCTCTTCGGCATCGGCCTTGGCCTGGCTTTTCACCCAGAAATCCGCGGCAAAGATTGAAATCGCGCCGAAGACGGCAGCGATGCCAATCATCGTTATGGCCTTGCCCCTCACAACCAACCCCTGACTCTCGTGGTCTTTTGTTTTGTTGGGGCGACGCTAGGCCGCTTTGTTAAAGATTCAGGAATCCCAGCGGCTCCGCACGGACCTATTTCCGCCGGCTTGGTTATCGAAAGGTTTTAGGATAAGAAGGGGTTAATCCCCGAACGTAACAGGAACTTCCGTCGCTTGGCGCCGAAAAGCGTGGCAGTATCGACGGGTGATTCGCGGCACCGGATTCTATGGCAGGCATGGACGACAACAACGATCTTTTCGGCAATCTGGAAAAGCAGCCGCAACCGGCTCGGACACCTTCGCGCCCGGCCGACCCGCTGGTGCAGGCCACGAAGCGTCCTGCCGCGACCAAGGACGGCAGCGAGGGCTATAGCGCCGCCGACATCGAGGTGCTGGAGGGGCTGGAGCCGGTGCGGCGCCGTCCCGGCATGTATATTGGCGGCACCGACGACAAGGCGATGCACCATCTGTTTGCCGAGGTCATCGACAATTCGATGGACGAGGCGGTCGCCGGCCATGCCACCTTCATCGATGTTGAGCTGTCGGCCGACGGGTTTCTGACCGTTACCGACAATGGCCGCGGCATCCCGGTCGATCCGCATCCGAAATTCAAGAAGCCGGCGCTCGAAGTCATCATGACGACGCTGCATTCGGGCGGCAAGTTCGATAGCAAGGTCTATGAGACCTCCGGCGGTCTGCACGGTGTCGGCGTCTCGGTCGTCAATGCGCTGTCGGACCATCTCGAAGTCGAAGTCGCGCGCGGTCGCCAGCTTTACCGCCAAAGGTTCTCGCGCGGCGTTCCGGTGAGCGGGCTGGAGCAGCTCGGCGAAGTGCACAACCGGCGCGGCACCAAAATCCGCTTCCATCCCGACGAGCAGATTTTCGGCAAGGGCGCCGCCTTCGAGCCGGCGCGGCTCTATCGCATGACCCGCTCGAAAGCCTATCTGTTCGGCGGCGTCGAGATCCGCTGGAGCTGCGACCTATCGCTGATCAAGGAAAAGGACCAGACGCCGGCCAAGGCGGAGTTCCATTTCCCCGGCGGCTTGAAGGACTATCTCAAGGCATCGCTCGGCGATGATTTCCAGGTGACCCGCGAAATCTTCGCCGGCAAGAGCGAAAAACAGGGCGGCCACGGCTCGCTGGAATGGGCGGTGACCTGGTTCGGCGGCGACGGCTTCGTCAACTCCTACTGCAACACCATCCCGACCGGCGAAGGCGGCACGCATGAGGCCGGCTTTCGCAATGTACTAACGCGCGGGCTTCGCGCCTATGCCGACCTGGTCGGCAACAAGCGCGCCTCGATCGTCACCTCCGAAGACGTTATGATCTCGGCGGCCGGCATGCTGTCGGTTTTCATCCGCGAGCCGGAATTCGTCGGCCAGACCAAGGACAGGCTGGCAACGATCGAAGCCATTCGCATTGTCGAGACCGCCATCCGCGATCCCTTCGACCACTGGCTGGCCGACAATCCGCAGGAAGCCTCCAAGCTGCTGGAATGGGTGATTGCGCGCGCCGACGAGCGGGTGCGCCGGCGCCAGGAAAAGGAAGTGTCGCGCAAGAGCGCGGTGCGCAAGCTGCGCCTTCCCGGCAAGCTCGCCGACTGCACGCAGAACGCCGCCGCGGGTGCGGAACTGTTCATCGTCGAAGGCGACTCGGCCGGCGGCTCGGCCAAGCAGGCGCGCGATCGCGCCAGCCAGGCGGTGCTGCCGCTGCGCGGCAAAATCCTCAACGTCGCCAGCGCCGGCAATGACAAGCTCGCCGCCAACCAGCAGATTTCGGACCTGATCCAGGCGCTCGGTTGCGGCACGCGCTCGAAATACCGCGACGAGGATTTGCGCTACGACCGCGTGATCATCATGACCGACGCCGACGTCGACGGCGCTCACATAGCCTCGCTGCTGATCACCTTCTTCTACCAGGAAATGCCGAACCTGGTGAATGGCGGCCATCTCTATCTGGCGGTGCCGCCGCTCTATTCGATCCGGCAAGGCGGCAAGGTTGCCTATGCCAGGGACGATGCGCACAAGGACGAGCTGTTGCGCACCGAATTCACCGGCCGCGCCAAGGTCGAGATCGGCCGCTTCAAGGGCCTGGGCGAGATGATGGCCGCGCAGCTCAAGGAAACCACCATGGACCCGAGGAAGCGCACGCTGCTCAGGGTCGATGTCATCGACGCCGTGGCGGCGACCAAGGATGCTGTCGACGCGCTGATGGGCACCAAGCCGGAAGCCCGCTTCCGCTTCATCCAGGAACGCGCCGAATTCGCCGCGACGGAAGTGCTGGATATCTGAGCGCCGGCCGACTCTTCGTTTTGACGCAGTTCCGGGCGGAAAACCGTTTCAAACTTTTCCTGGAATTGCTCTAGCCTGCACTTCCGATACGGAGACCAGCTTGTGATCCGGGTGCGGCTGAAGAGCGACTTCGAAACCAGTTTGGCGGGCCTGACGCAGCCGACGCGCTCGGATTGGATTTTCGCCCTGCGCACGGTTTCGGCCGGTCTGATCGCGCTTCTCGCTGCTTACGCGTTGAAACTCGACCACCCGCAATGGGCGATGATGACGGTCTTCATCGTCGCCCAGCCGGTCGCCGGCATGGTGCTGGCGAAAGGTTTTTACCGGCTGCTCGGCACGCTGGCCGGTGGACTTGCGGCGATCGGCATCACCTCGGTTTTCGGCACCAATCCCTGGCTGCTGGTCACGGCGCTATCCGTCTGGATTGGGCTGTGCACGCTGGTTTCGTCGCTGCTGCGCAATCCGGAAGCCTATGGCGCCGCACTTGCCGGCTATACCGCGATGATCATTGGGCTGCCGGCTTTCGGCCAGCCGCACGTGGTCGTCGATCTCGCTGTCGCGCGCTGCGCCGAGATCGTGCTCGGCATCGTCTGCGCCGGCCTGACCAGCCGGCTGATCCTGCCCAAGCTGGCCGCTGATGCCATCATCTCCAGGTTGAAGCGCAGCATCCTCGACCTCGCAACCTATGCAGGCGGCGCTTTTTCCGGCGGCGACCCGGCGACGCTGGCCGGCCTGCACCGCAAGCTGATCAGCGACGCCCAGATGCTGGCCGAGATGCGCACCTATGCCCGGCTCGAAGCACCGAGCTTCGCCACCCGCGCCCATCCGGTCCGCCTCACCATCGGTCAGCTTCTGTCGGCGCTGTCGGCGGCACGCGCGCTGCATTCGCATGCCGCGCCGAAAAACGCAGCGCTCATTCCGGTACGCTCCGAACTGCAGTCGTTGGTCAGCGAGCTGGCAGCGAAGCCCGAGGCGCTGGACGACACGTCGCCCTGGGTGACGCGGCTCGACGCGATTGCCGGCAAGGCCCGGCAAATGCCCGACGCCTCGACCGATCAGGGCGACGACAGGGTCGGCACCATAACCCGCCTCACCATCGCCGCCGATTTCGCCGAAGCCTTCAAGCAGGTGCTGCGCGGCGTCGACGCCCTGCGCGCACCGGTGACGGGCCCCAGCCGGAGCAACAGGCAGCCGCCTGCGCTGGTGGTGCACCGCGATTATCCCGGGGCTTCGCGCAATGCCATACGCGCCGGCCTTGCCACGTTGGCGGTCGCCGCCTTCTGGCTGACGACGAAATGGTCCGATGCGGCCGGCACCGTCATCCTCGTTGCCGTCGTCTCCAGTCTTTTCGCCGCGCGGCCTGACCCGGTGCGGGTGTCCTGGGGCTTCTTCAAGGGAACGCTGCTGGCTTTGCCCTTTGCCTTCCTTGTCGGCCAGGTCGCGCTGCCTGCCCTGCCCGGCTTCGGCTGGTTCACGCTGTTTGTCGTGCCGATCCTGGTACCGACGGCGCTGGGCATGGCCAATCCACGCACCGTCGGCGTGGCGACGGCGTTTGCAATCAATTTCCTCGCCTTCCTCAGCCCGCATCAGGCGATGACCTATGCCCCAGGCCCGTTCTTCGCCGGCTCGGCGTCGGTGCTGGTCGGCATCCTGCTGGCCATCGGCGTCTTCATCGTGGTGCTGCCGGTGGATCCATGGCGCGCGGCCAACCGCATCGTGCGCGCCATGCGCGAGGATCTGGCGCGGCTGTGTCTGCACGAGCGGGTACCGCGGCGTTCGGCCTTCGAGAGTCTGGCCTATGACCGCATCAACCAGCTGATGCCGCTCTTGCAAAATGCCGGCAGGAAGGGCGATGCGATCTTGGGCGGCGGGGTCGCCGCCGTTGCCGTCGGCCTCGAAATCCTGCGCCTGCGCGCCGCGCAGCAGAGCCCGTCCACTCCTTCCGACACCGCGCTCTCGATTGCCAATTTCCTGCGCGGCCTGGCGCGTGAACTGCTCTTTCGCGCACCCGGCGATCCGCAGACAGCAACTGTCACTGTGGCCCGGCAATATGCAGCCAGCCTTTCAGAGCGCAGCGGCGGTGCGGATATGCTGCAGATCGCAGCCTCGCTGCGCATCATCGCCGCCGCGATCGAGGATTTCCCGGATTTCTTCGCCAAGGACCGAGTTTAGGGCGTCAGGCCGCGGCTATCGCCAGCGCATGCCCGCGCGCGTTTTCCCGCAGCGCGTCGAGATGGATCGACTTGACCAGGCCGGCGAGATCGCCCTCGGTGGCCGGACCGCCGAGGTCCTTCAGCATCAGCCAGCTGACCTCCTGCACGCCGGCGAGGCGCTTGCCGTTGGCGACTTCGCGCCAGATTTTGAGCGCGCGCAGGATGATGCCATGGGTGGAAGCGGCAAGGCCGGCGCCGCGGAACAGCGCCTGCAACGCAACGTCCTGGCCGCCTGCGAGCAAGGCCCGCACCCGCTGCTCCGACTGCTGGCTGAGCGCAACCAGGGCCGAGCCGAAAAAGTCGACCTTGCCGTGGGCAATGGCACGGATGATGAAACTTGCGGTCAGGTCGCCGCGCAGGCGCAGATGTTCGATAAGTGCCGCATGTTCCTCCGCGCGCGTGCCTTCGACCAGCCGCACCGAAGCCTTGACGCAAGCATCGCGCGTGACGCGCTCGGCTCTGGCCGCCCCCATCAGCGCCATCACCAGCGGCGAAGCCTTCAGCGTTTCGCCGAGCTTGACCAGCAGCATGTGCCGGCAGTCGGCCGGCAGCCGCACATCCGTGACCATTGCCTCGCGCAAATGAGCGATATGGCCATGCCGCTCGGCGATGCGGCGGAAGGAGAGCGAGGCTATGTCGGCGCCGTCATTGGCGAGCAGCGCCGCACACGCTTCCGGTTCGCCGATCTCGGCGATCGCCGCGGCAACCGCCATCGAAACGACCGGCCGGTCGGCGATCAGTTTTTGCGTCGCCTTGTGCCCGGCCGCGACGCGGTCGATCAGGTCGGCGTCCGTCAGCAGCGGGGAGCGCGCCAGCACCAGGGCTGCCACTTCCGGCTGATCGGAGGCAAGCGCGCTGATGATCTGCAGCGGCGCGTGATGGCTCATCGACAGCGCTTCGGCCATAGCCAGCCGCACCTTCGACGAGGCGTCGTCGAGCAGCAGCGTCAGCGCCGCTTCGGCCGCGCAACGGTCTTCGAAAGGCAGGTCGGAATTGACGTAGGCGCGGGCCAGCGCGCTCGCCGCCGCGGCGCGCTCCGAAACTCTCGCGGTGTAGATCCATTTGAGAAAATGCGAGACAACCATACTGCCTGCTACGCCCCTTGCCGGAAAGCTTCCGGCCCCAGGAATGACCCTAGGCAGAAATGGTTTACGAACGGTTCACCATGTTTGTTAATGCATGTCGCTCGAAAGTGGTCCCGGTTTCGAGGCAACGACATGCATCAAAACAAAGACTTAAAACTTGCGGGTGGCATGGGCAGCGCCTATCAACCGTCAGGCAGCGGAGGAGAAAAACGATGCCCGGGCTTTATCTCGAAGAGTTCGTCGTCGGACATGTCTTTCGGCACACGCTGCGCAAGACCGTCACCGAAAGCGATAACATGCTGTTCTCGGTGATGACGCTGAACCCACAGCCGCTGCACATCGACTTCGACTTCGCCGCCAAGAGCGAATGGGGCAGACCGCTGGTCAATTCGCTGTTCACGCTCGGCCTGATGATCGGCATTTCCGTCAATGACATCACCGTCGGCACCACAATTGCCAATCTCGGCATGAAGGAGACGGTGTTTCCGCACCCGGTCTTCCACGGCGACACCATCCGTGTCGAAACGACGGTGCTCTCAGTCAGGGACTCGAAATCCAAGCCGGACCGCGGCATCGTCGAGTTCGAGCATCACGCCTACAATCAGAACGATGTGCTCGTTGCCAAATGCACGCGCCAGGCGATGATGATGAAAAAGGCGGCCTGATGCGCTCGCTGCTGTTTGTGCCCGGGGATTCCAAAAAGAAACTGGAGAAGGGTTTTGGCGCCGGCGCCGACGTGGTCATCGTCGACCTTGAGGATTCCGTGGCGCCACAAAACAAGCCGTCGGCACGCGACATCGCAGCACGCTTTATTGCCGGCAACAGGCAGCAGACAAGCTCCGCCATCTATATCAGAGTCAACGACCTATCGACCGGGTTGACCGACGATGATCTGGCCGCCCTGGTTCCGGTCAAACCCGACGGCATCATGCTGCCGAAGTCGAACAGCGGCCAGGATGTCCAGCAGCTATCCGTAAAGCTCCGCGTACATGAGGCCGAAAACGGATTGCCGGATGGCGCGATCAAGATCCTGCCGATCATTACCGAGACCGCTGCTGGGTTGCTGGCCGCCGCGACCTATGCCGGGGCAAGCGCCAGGCTTGCCGGCCTCACCTGGGGTGCCGAAGATCTGTCGGCGGCGATCGGCGCGCAGGCTGCGCGCGACGACAACGGCCGCTACACCGATGTCTTCCGCCTTGCCCGCACCATGACCATCCTTGCCGCCGGCGCAGCTGAAGTCGCGGCGATCGACACGGTTTTCCCCGCCTTTCGCGACATGGCCGCCTTCGAAGCCGAATGCACGGAGGCCGAGCGTGACGGCTTTACCGGCAAGATGGCGATCCATCCGGCGCAAGTGCCGGTCATCAACGCCGCCTTCACGCCATCGGCCGAGGCGGTGGAGCGCTCGCAGGCGATCGTCTCTGCCTTCGAGGCGGCAGGAAATCCTGGTGTGGTCGGCATTGACGGCAAGATGTACGACCGGCCGCATCTGCGGCTGGCCGAACGGATTCTGGCCCGGGCCAAGGCGGCCGGGGTTTAGTCCCGCGCCAGCACGATGACCCGGTCCTCCGGCAGGTAGGCCAGCGCTTCCGACTTCAACGGGTTGACGGTGACGCCGCCCAGCGCCCGCTCATCGGCTTCAGCAGTGCGGACGCGCCGGTATCCGATGGCGATCTCGCCACGCAACCGCGCCGATTCCGCGATCGTCCAGAACGTCACCGGCTGGTCGATGGCGACATAGTCGCCGACCGGGCGCATGTAGATTTCGGAGCCCTCTTCGTCGAGCAGATCATCGAAGATCGCGGCGAGATACTGGTTCTCCGACGCCTGCGCCAGCATCAGGCTGACCAGCCGGTTGCTGACGACGAAATCATCGGCCTTGGTCACCGCTGCCAGCTCGCGGTTGCGCACATCGATCATCTCGCTGACGATGCTGATATGCGTGCCGGCATCATCTGAAATCTTGCGCAGATGCAGCAGCGTCACCAGCGTGCGCGTATCGGCGGGCTGCGCCGCCATGGTCTCGCTGTAGCCCAGCACGAGCACGTGGTCGTAGGAAGGCACGTCCAGGCTGGCAAGCTCGGTGCTGCTCGACGTGTCGGTGATGCGGCAGGACACCGACAGATTGTCGCCCACGACCGGCAGTCCGGCAACTTCCTGCTCGAGGCCGGGTGTGTCGGCGGCGATGGTCAGGATCGAGCCGGGCGCGACATAGCGCGACAGTTCATAGGTGATGATCGGACCGCGGCGGTTCCAGCCGAGGATCAGCGTGCGCTCGGGCTTCGCCTCGACAGGCTGATGGCGAAGGATCGCCGCGGTATCGATCTTGGCCGCCGCGCCTCCCAGCTTGATGGCGGCATCGTCCTCGGCAATGATGATGGCGCGCATGTCCTTGCCGATCACCAGCTCCGACGACGGGTTGAGATTGACCCGCCCCTTTTGGTCGCAAAGCCCGATCAGCGCGCAATGCTCATACGCCATCACCGCCTCGCCGAAGGTCTTGCCGACCAGATCCGGTTGTTCGGTCGTGTAGATTTCGCAGCCGTCGAAATCGAGCAGCTCCGAATAGACGCCGCTGAGACCCGACTGCCGGCTCGAATGCACGACGATGCGCGAGATCAGCTGATCGGCCAGCACGAGCTGCACCTCGGCCCCGCCGACGACGCGGGCGACCTCGGCGTTCTTGCCGTCGCGGATTTCGGCGGCGATGTTGTAGGGCGCGGTGCGCCGGTTCGGGTCGTTGGCCAGCGCCAGCACCGTCTTGATCACCTGCGAATCCGGATCGTCGCCGTCCGGCGACAGCACGATGATCGAGCGCGAAGTCTGCGGGTTGACGATGGCGAGGTCATAGAGGTCGGTCGGGTCGCCGCTGCGGCAGATGATGCGCGTGTTGCCCAGCCTGTCGACCTTGGCCGCGATCTCGTCCTCCATCGCGACCTTGTCCATATTGGCCATGACCACAATGCGCGGATGGCGGCGGCTGGCATTGGCAATGACGAGTTCGGAGATGACGTCGAAGATCGACGGCGACCAGTTGAGGATAATGGTGTGGTCGCTCTCCAGCACCCGCGAACGGCCCTTGCGCAATTCATCGAGCTTGCTGTCGACGCCGGCGCTGAGCACGCCGATGAGCGCCGACACGACGAAGATGCCGGCAAGCGTGACAAAGAGCATGACGAGGCGGAAGGCCCAGCCGGTGTCGCCGCCCATCGTGCCGGAATCGAGCGTACGCATCAGCGATTCCCAGAGCGCTTCGAAGAAGTTCAGCGGTTCGCCGCCCTCCGGCGCGATGCGGGTCACCGCAAGGAAAGCCGCGGCGGCGATGATGATCAGCAGCGAAGCGAGGGCGAGCCAGCCGATCAGCGCGATCGGGCCGGCGGCCATGCTCTTGTCAAACCCGTAGCGCAGCCGGGTTCCCAGCGAGTCTCGTTTCTTCATGTCGCCGGCGACCCCCAATATCCTATGATCGATACGCCAACCCCACGCATCGCCAAGCCGCCGTCTTAGCCTGTGTTTAAATAAAGGGGAATCGCTTTCGGGTGTCAGCCGTTCCACGGCCCAGTATAATCGGCATAGAGCTTTGCCGGATCGGGCCGCGGCCGTTCCGGCGCCGGGCCCTGGTAGGAGCCGACATGGATGAAGCCGACGACGCGCTCCTGCGGCGCCAGCCCCAGGATCGCCCTGCCCTCCGCGACGTCGGAATACCAGTTGCTGATCATGTTGGTGCCATAGCCCAGCGCGTTGGCCGCGATCATCAGGTTCAGCGCCGCCATGCCGCCGGACAGGAACATTTCCCATTGCGGGATTTTTGGATTGTCCTTCGGAACCGACACCACGCCGATCACCAGCGGCGCGCGGGAAAACCGCGCAAGCTCCTGGTTGCGGCGGTTTTCCGGCAGCGGCCCTTCGCGCTGTTCGGCGAGCGCCGCCAGCTTCCTGCCGATCTCGACGCGCGCCTCGCCGCGATAAAGGATGAAGCGCCACGGCTCCAGTCGGCCGTGATCGGGCACACGGCTTGCAGCCGCGATCATGGTCGCGATATCGGCATCGCTGGGCGCCGGTTCCTTCAATTCAGGAATAGGTGCGGAGTTTCGGGTCAGCAGGAAGTCGATGATCGGCGACGCCATGGGGGCCAGGTCTCCTAAAGCACTCGATTTTGAGCTGAAGCGCGCCATTGCGGATCGGGGCGGCTCGGGCATTGGCGCGGGCGCGCCGGACGAAAGAACCTGTTGCCAAGGCGGTCGGACTCTTAAGCCTTGAAATTGCCACCGCCTTGGGCTTCAACGCAAGGCATGTTTGAGGGGACATCGCGCCTTTTCCTGATTTGGCTCGCCGTAGCGCTGTTTGCGCCGGCCTCGATGGCCATGGCGCAGAATGCCGACGGCATCGGCAATCTGAAACTCCCCGATATTTCGAGCTATGCACCGCCCAAGGGCGAGACGCCGCTGGCACTCGGTGGCGGCGGTGCCATAACGCTGTCGGCGCAGTTGACCGACAAGGGCGCCGACATCACGCGCGGCATCGTCTGGCGCGTCTTCAAGCCCGAGGCCGCGAGCGACGGCAAGCTGCCGATGGTGGCTTCCGCGCATGGCGGCAGCGCCGTGTTCCAGCTCGAACCCGGCAGCTATCTGGTCCACGCCTCATACGGACGCGCCGGCGCCACCAAGCGCATCACCGTCGGCAAGGACGCCAAGCGTGAAAGCCTGGTGCTCGATGCCGGCGGCCTCAAGCTCGACGCGGTGCTGTCGGGCGGCGTGCGCATTCCGCCGAAAAAGCTGCGCTTTTCCATCTATGAGGGCACCGCCGAGGCCAATGGCGACCGCGCTCTGATCATCCCCGATGTCGAGCCGAACAGCGTCGTGCGGCTCAACGCCGGCGTTTATCATGTCGTCTCCACCTATGGCGCGGTCAATGCCGTTATTCGCTCTGACATCCGTGTCGAAGCCGGCAAGCTGACCGAAGCCACCGTCGAGCATCGCGCGGCGGAGGAGACCATGAAGCTGGTGCGCGAGACCGGCGGCGAAGCGATCGCCGATACATCCTGGTCGCTACTCAACGAATCCGGCGACCCGATCAAGGAAGCCGTCGGCGCCTTCGCCTCGATGGTGCTGGCCGAAGGTCAGTACACCATCATCGCCAAGAACCGCGACCGCATCTACCAGAAGGATTTCACCGTCGTCGCCGGCCAGAACCAGGAGATCGAGGTTCTGGCCACCGAAGCCTCGGCGATCGATCCCGAGGAAGGCGCCGACTAACCGGCGCGTTTGCCGCTCTATTGAAGTGGTACCCGTTTCGTCAGGCTGCCTTGCGCATACGGCGCGGCAGGAAGTGGACGCGGCTGCGCGGTGCGTCGGGCGCCAGATCGAAGACGCCGCGATGAAGGCGATCAAGCAAGGTCTTGCGGTCGCGCAGCGGCTCCAGCTCATCCCAGCGCAGTACGTTGCCGACGCGAACGTCGATCGCTTTGCCGGACAGCCGCGCGAATTCGCGGATGAGCATTGAAAGGCGCAACGTCAGCGACGCCTTGCCGACTAATTTCGCCAGCCTTCCTTCGCGCTCCCCCATGTTCATCGGGCCGCTGACCAGATGGAACAGCCGGCCGTTCTGCCCGGAAAAATGCATCGGCACCACCGACGCCTTGGCGTCCTGCACGAGGCGCGCCGGAAACATCTTCCACGGCAGGTCTCGCGCCCGGCCAAAGCCTCTCGGCGCGGTGGCGACGCCGCCGGCCGGAAATACCACGATGGTGACGCCCTCTTTCAACAGCCGCACTGCCTCGTGGCGCACCGCCATGTTGTTCTTCACCGCGTCCTTGGTCTCGGAAAAGTCGATCGGCAGCGAGTACGGTTCCATTTCGCGGACCTTCAGCAGATCCTTGTGGATCATGACGCGGAACGGACGCCCGAGCTGCTCGACCAGCGACAGCACGGCAATGCCGTCGCCAATGCCGAACGGGTGGTTGGCGACGATCACCAGCGGCGTGTCCGGCAGCCCCGCCGGCGGCCACCGATCGGTGCTGCGCACCTTGACGTCGATCAGCTCCAGCATGCGGCTGAACACCCGCTCGCCCGTCGGCGCCACCTGGCGGCGCCAGAAATCGTAGAGCGCGGCATACCGGTCGCGCCCCGAGAGGCCTTCAATGGAATGGATGAACCAGCGCGTCA
The DNA here is from genome assembly GCF_040320205.1 of Mesorhizobium sp. M0761. Classification (NCBI taxonomy): domain Bacteria; kingdom Pseudomonadati; phylum Pseudomonadota; class Alphaproteobacteria; order Hyphomicrobiales; family Phyllobacteriaceae; genus Mesorhizobium; species Mesorhizobium sp. M0761. The sequence continues at coordinate 268,734 of NZ_JAMYPF010000003.1, read as the reverse complement.
GCGCCGGTTGGCTCGCATTGGCGTAGGAGAGTTCGGGAAACGGTCTTTCCCGTATCTTCAGCTTGAGCATGGGGGCTCGTTACAAGGTTCGCGTGACAGGCATGTGAAAATGGCGGTGGATCGCTCCACCGCCATTTCTCCGAAACATTGTTTGCTCAGGCCGCGCTTCGCCTGCGGTCGGGCGAAACAGCCTCGTCAGAAAGCAGCTTCAGCGCCTCCGCCAGCTTGAGCGATTCCTGATCGCGCGAGCCGAGCCGGCGGATGTTGACCGTCTCCTCCTCCGCCTCGCGCTTGCCGCAGACGAGGATCACAGGAACCTTGGCCAGCGAATGCTCACGCACTTTGTAGTTGATCTTCTCGTTGCGCAGATCCGGTTCGGCCAAAAGTCCTGCCGCCTTCATCTGTGCGACAACCTTTCGCGCATAATCGTCAGCATCCGAGGTGATCGTGGCCACAACCACCTGCAGCGGCGCGAACCACAGCGGGAAATGGCCGGAATAATGCTCGATCAGGATGCCGAGAAAGCGTTCCATCGAACCGCAGATGGCGCGATGCACCATCACCGGCTGCTTCTTTTCCGAATCCGAACCTATGTAGAAGGCGCCAAAGCGTTCCGGCAGATTGAAGTCGACCTGCGTGGTGCCGCACTGCCATTCGCGGCCGATGGCGTCCTTCAGCACATATTCGAATTTCGGCCCATAGAAAGCGCCCTCGCCCGGATTGATCGAGGTCTTGATGCGGTTTCCCGAGCGCGTCCTGATTGTATCCAGCACGTTGCCCATGATCGCCTCGGCATGATCCCAGGCCTCGTCGGTGCCGACGCGCTTATCCGGCCGCGTCGACAGCTTCACGCTGACATCGTCGAAGCCGAAATCGGCGTAGGTCGACAGGATCAGATCGTTGATGCGCAGGCACTCCGCGGCCAGCTGCTCCTCGGTGCAGAAGATGTGCGCATCGTCCTGCGTGAAGCCGCGCACGCGCATCAGCCCGTGCAAGGCGCCGGACGGTTCGTAACGATGCACATTGCCGAATTCCGCAAGCTTTACGGGCAGATCGCGATAGGATTTCAACCCATGCTTGAATATCTGCACGTGGCCCGGACAATTCATCGGCTTCAGCGCGAACACGCGGTCGTCGTCGGTGTCGTCGCCGGCCACCGTCACCTTGAACATGGCATCGCGATACCAGCCCCAGTGGCCCGACGTCTCCCACAGGCTCTTGTCGAGAACCTGCGGTGCGTTGACCTCCTGGTAGCCCTGCTCGTCGAGGCGGCGGCGCATGTAGTTGACCAGATTCTGGAACATCTTCCAGCCCTTGGCGTGCCAGAAGACGACGCCCGGCCCCTCTTCCTGGAAATGGAACAGGTCCATCTCGCGGCCGAGTTTGCGGTGGTCGCGCTTCTCTGCCTCTTCCAGCATCGTCTGGTAGGCATCGAGTTCAGCTTGCTCGGCCCAGGCCGTGCCGTAGATGCGGGTCAGCATGGGGTTGTTCGAATCGCCACGCCAATAGGCGCCGGCCACCTTCATCAGCTTGAAGGCGTTGCCGATCTGGCCGGTCGAGGCCATGTGCGGGCCGCGGCAGAGGTCGAACCAGTCACCCTGGGAATAGATCTTGAGATCCTGGTCTTCGGGAATGGCGTCGATCAGTTCCAGCTTGTAGCGCTCGCCCTTGTTGCCAAAGACCTTTTTGGCCTTGTCGCGCGACCAGACTTCCTTGGTGAACGGCTTGTTGCGCGCGATGATCTCGCGCATCTTCTTTTCGATCACTGGGAAATCGTCCGGCGTGAACGGCTCGTTGCGGGCGAAGTCGTAATAGAATCCGTTCTCGATCACCGGCCCGATGGTCACTTGCGTTCCCGGCCACAGTTCCTGCACGGCCTCCGCCAGCACGTGTGCTGCATCGTGGCGGATCAACTCCAGCGCGCGCGGATCGGTGCGGGTGATGATCTCGACCTTGCCGGACTTGCCAAGCGGGTCGGAAAGATCGCGAACGGTGCCGTCGATGGCATAGGCGACAGCCTTCTTGGCCAGCGACTTCGAGATCGATTCGGCGAGGCCCGCACCGGTCATCGCCGCGTCATAGTCGCGGACGGAGCCATCGGGAAATGTCAGGGAAACGGAATTCAGCATCGGGTATCTCCTATCCAGTCCCGCAAACGAGCGCGGGTGGTCGTGGTGTGAAGCCGGAGGCATCCGGCAGCGGGCGGGTTTTAGAGGCCACGCGGCATCAGGTAAAGAGCCGTCGTTGGCGCAGCTGTCAGGAAATGGCGCGACAGATGTCGCAGGCCAGTCGCACAGGCTTGCGAATTTCCCCGACACGAGGTTGGAATCCCCGGCATGGAAGACGCAAAACCCAGCCGAACCGCCTTGGGCGTCGCGCGCATGCGGGCCCTCCACCAGTTCTCGCAGCAGGCGGCGCTGTTTCGCGACCCATATGCGAGTGCGATACTGGGCGATGCCGCACCGACGGTGCAGGAGCTCGAGCAGGAAGGTGAGCGCAGCCGGCGCATGCGCCTGTTCGTGGCAGCGCGCGCCCGCCTCGCCGAGGACTGGCTGGCTGCGGCGGTGCGCCGGGGCGTCCGGCAAGTGGTGGTGCTCGGCGCCGGCCTCGACACTTTCTCGCTGCGCAATCCGTACCCTGATGTCGCGGTGTTCGAAGTCGATCACCCGGCGACACAGGCCTGGAAACGGAAATGCATCGCCGATGCTGGTCTTGCCGAACCGCGGGCCACCATGTTCGTGCCGGTCAACTTCGAGCGCCAGCGCCCCGCGGATGAACTGGCATCGGCCGGTTTGCGGCAGACCGCGCCCAGTTTCTTCATCTGGCTGGGTGTCGTTCCGTATCTGAGCCAGGACGCAACCTTCAGCACCCTGTCTTGGATTGCCGGCATGCCCGGTTCGGAGGTCGTCTTCGACTACAGCGAGCCGGCCGAGAACCGCGATGCGGCTGGACAGGCTGCCCTCTCTTTCCATGCGGCGCGCGTCGCCGCTGCCGGAGAGCCCTGGATCAGCTTCTTCGTGCCCGCGGCACTGGCGCAATCGCTGCGCGAACTCGGCTTCGATGAGATCGAAGATCTGGAAAGCAGCGACATCGCCGCCCGCTTCTCCAGGACGCCAAAGGCGGAGACAAGGAATTCCGGCGGCCACATCCTTCGTGCCCGCCGGAGCACTTGAAGCTAAAGCAAGTTCACTTCACCAGTTGCGGCAAATCCCTCAGGAACGCCCCGCGGGTCGCCGGGCCCTTCGGTGTGTCGATCGGCTTGGTGTCGACGACCAGCCGGGCGAAGACGATCCGGCGGCCGCCCTTTTCGGCCCAGCCGACGAACCAGCCCAGCGAGCGCTTGTCCTTGCTGTTTCCCAGCCTGGTGCTGCCGGTTTTGCCCCGCACCGTCCAGCCGCCGGCCTGGAAAGTCGGCAGGATGGCTCGGGTCATCTCATGCGCCTTGGCAGAAACCGGCATCTTGCCGGCGAGCAGCTGGCGCAGGAAGGCTGTCTGTTCGACCGGCGATATCTCAAGCGAGGAATTTATCCAGGATTGCGTGAGCCCGTTGTCCTTGTCGGCATCGCCCGAGACATCCATGTTGCCGTAGCCGAATTTCGAGACGTAGAGGGCAAAGCTTTTTGCGCCGAGCCGGCGCACGATCTCGCGCGAATACCATACGATCGAGTCGCGCTCCCAGATCGTCGGGTCGACGGCCTTGTGGTCGCGCTTCACGGCGTTGAACTCAGGCTTGTAGTCCCAGCTCGGTGTATGCGCGTCGCTGAGGACACCGCTGTCGTAGCCGATCAGCGCCAGCGGCACCTTGAAGGTCGACGCCGGGCTGACGCGTTGGTCGCAGACGCCGCTTTGATAGAGCGTCTCGCCGCTCGCCGCGTCCTGGATAAGCGTGCAGGCGAAATCGCCAAGCGGCGCCGATTGCGCCCGCATCGGAAATCCCAGAAACCAGGCCAGCAGGAAGAGGACCGCGGCAATGATGAAGGGATGGGTTTCGATCCGACGCATGTGGGCTCTCCTGGGAATGAACAGGAGGCGCTTAGCCAAGTGTCTTGGCTCGATTTTGACTCAAATGCGCAGTCTTTGTGCAGCCCGTTGTAACCTTACCGGATTGTAAAGAAATGCCGCGCTGGCGATCTGGATCAGGGACCAGCGCGCCCGCCGTCAGGCCTCGCCGCGCTTCCTGCCGATCTGCCAATAACGCCATGGCATGAACCAGACATAGCGCTGATCGAGTACCTCCGGCACGCGATCGATGCCATGCGAACCGAAAGGGCCGCAGCGCAGTACGCGGAACAGCCCCATGAAGCCGCCGGCCCACAGACCATGGCGGGCGATCGCCTCATGCGCGTATTCGGAACAGGTCGGCAGATGCCGGCAGGAATTGCCGACAAATCCGGACAGCGTCAGTTGATAGAGGCGCACCAGCGACGTGCCGAAAATGCGGCCGGGTGTTTTGCGCCAGGGACCGGGCCAGTTGCGCCCGCGCCGGGTCCGTCCGGCGGCATGCACATGCCGATGCTGGTCGCCCACCGCAGTCTCTTTCCGAACGCGACCCGAAACCGGCTTCCGGGTCAGCTTGCGTTTCCAAACCGATAGATGTGAGCTTCGGCCGGCAAACGCAATCCTCTTCACTCACTCGCCTCTTTGTCGGCTCAGGTCGCGAGCGGCGAAAGGGATGCCGCTCCGATGGAGCCGCCCAGCGGGTGGCCGGCCTTTGCTCGGTGCGCTGCACATGATGCCGCCTGTCGCCATGCCACTGAAATGTCGCGATCCGCATCACATCGCAAAAGATCTTCAGTAACTGGATCATGGCGCATCTCCTTTGAGGCGGATTAGACGCCCGCTGGCCTTCGCCTTCAAACGAGTATAATTTCCGGTCCGGATAACTTCGGGTTATGCGAAATGAAGCGCGGACGGCTGCCGCTGACGGCGTTGCGAAGTTTCGAGGCAGCTGGCCGGCAATTGAGCTTTAGCCGGGCCGCCGAGGAGCTGTTCGTCTCGCAGGCCGCCATCAGCCGGCAGATCCGCGAACTCGAGCAGTTCCTGCGCCAGCCCTTGTTCCACCGTCATCACCGCCGCGTCGAGTTGACCGAGGCCGGCCAGCGCCTGCTCGATCAACTGGTCAGGAGTTTCGACGACATCGACAGGCTGCTTTCGGACCTGGTGGCGGCCCCGGCACAGTCGGTGGTTCGCGTCAGTGTCGAGCCGTCGCTGGCCTCGGTATGGCTGTTGCCGCGGCTCAACCGGTTCAGCCAGTTGCGGCCTGATATCGACGTTTCCCTCGAAGTCGACCCAAGGCCGATCGAGTTCCGCAGCGATCAGCCTGAACTCGCCTTGCGCTTCAGCGCGCGCGCCACCTCGTGGCCGCGCAGCGAGGCCGAATGGCTCGCCTCGACCGTCGATTCACCGGTCCTGTCGCCCGCCTTGCTGGCATCGGGCCCTGCCCTCGAAAAGCCGCTCGACCTTGCCCGCTACACGCTGTTGCACGAGGAGAATCGTCAAGGCTGGGCGCGCTGGTTCGAGGCAGCCGGCGTCGCCGCCGACACCATTCCGGCGCGCGGCCCTATGCTGGCGGATGTGTCGCTGTCGAAGCAGGCGGCCCTGCTCGGCCACGGCGTGGCGCTGGGCGACCTCTTGCAGATCGGCGAGGAGATTGCATCCGGCGCACTGATCAAGCCGTTCGACATTGATGTCGCATCGGGCGCCTACTGGCTGGTCGCCAGGAGTTTGAAGGACCTGGCGGAGCCGGCCAAGGCCTTCGCCGACTGGGTGAGAAGCGAATTTGCCGAAAGCAGACGGGCGCAGCAAACCAAGGCATGAGCCCGGTTACGTGAGAAGCTCCTCGACGTGTTCAGCGCCCAATTTTGACAATTCACCGGCTGTTGGAGGAGCCGTCATGTACCAACATCACGCTGCTTCTTCTGCGCGTTTCTTCTCGATCTGACCGATGGCATCGACGACCGCATCGAAGGTCAGCATGGTCGAGGCATGGCGCGCCTTGTAGTCGCGCACCGGCTCCAGATATCTCAGATCGGCAAAGCGGCCTTGCGGCGGCGCGCCGTTTTCCTTGAGCATCTTCAGCACGGTGTCGCGCACCGCCCGCAATTCGTCGGCGCTGGCGCCGATGACATGTTGAGCCATGATCGAGGACGAAGCCTGGCCGAGGGCGCAGGCCTTCACGTCATGAGCGAAATCGGTGACGACGCCATTGTCCATCTTGAGGTCGACGGTTACCGTCGAGCCGCACAATTTGGAATGAGCCTTGGCGCTCGCATCCGGATGATCGAGCCGGCCTATGCGGGCGATGTTTCCGGCAAAACCCAGAATTTTCGCATTGTAGACGTCGTCAATCATATTTTTCCAATCCGTCGCCGCCAAGCGAACAGCGATTGCCGCTGTGGCGTCTTTCATTCGCTGCGCACGACCATATATAATGCTGGCAGTCGGGTATCGACAAGGCAACGCAGAGCCATCGTCCTTGCCCATTTCGTTCACGCCGCTTGCGGGCTGGAAACCGGGCGAGTTTTCAGCACCCGAAAGGTCGTGGTCCGTTCAACTCGTTCCTCCTGAGAGAGGAACTACGGGAGACGCCTTTATGGATGCCGTCATCAAGAAAATCATGCCCCCTTCCGACTATCTGGACAAGCCGGTCACCGACAGGCCGAGCGAAGCCGAGGTCGAGGCCGCCGTGCGCACGCTGTTGCGCTGGACCGGCGACAATCCGGACCGCGAGGGCCTGATCGACACGCCCAAGCGCGTCACCAAGGCCTTTCTCGAAATGTTCAACGGCTATGACATGTGCCCGGCCGAAGAACTCGGCCGCACCTTCGAGGAAGTCGCCGGCTATGACGATCTCGTCATCGTCAGGGACATCCAGTTCCACTCGCATTGCGAGCACCACATGGTGCCGATCATCGGCAAGGCGCATGTCGGCTACCTCCCGGACGGCAAGGTCGTCGGCCTGTCCAAGATCGCGCGCGTCGTCGATATCTTCGCCCATCGCCTGCAGACTCAGGAGGCCATGACCGCACAGATCGCCGGCGTCATCCAGGACGTGCTCAATCCGCGCGGTGTCGCCGTCATGATCGAGGCCGAGCATATGTGCATGGCCATGCGCGGCATCCGCAAGCAGGGCTCCACCACGCTGACCTCGACCTTCACCGGCGTGTTCAAGGACACGCCCGAGGAACAGGTCCGTTTCGTCACCATGGTGCGCGGCCTCGGGGCGTAAGCCCCTCGCCGGCATCGCTAGATCAAGGACCCGCGATGTCGGCACTAACATTTCCCACGGCTCCATCAGACAAGAAGGCTCTCGAAGAAGGCGCGGTGTTTTCCCCGCGCTTCGATGCTGCCGGGCTGGTCACCGTCGTCGTCACCGACGCCGCTGACGGTATGCTGCTGATGGTCGCGCATATGAATCCCGAGGCGCTGGCGCTGACGCTCGAAACCGGCATCGCGCACTACTGGTCGCGCTCGCGCAGCACGCTGTGGAAGAAGGGCGAAACATCAGGCAATTTTCAGACGGTCGTCGAGATGCTCACGGATTGTGACCAGGACGCCATATGGTTGCGCGTCAAAGTGTTGGGCCACGACGCAACTTGTCACACCGGCCGGCGTTCATGTTTTTATCGGACGGTGGGGCTAATCGGCGGCAAGGCAACGCTTGCCGGCGATGGCAGCACGCCGCTGTTCGATGCGGAAAAAACGTATCGGAAGCCCGCGTGAACCATTCAACAGTCGCAAACCACTCATATTCACTATTCTCAAACGTCCTTCCTGTAGAACGGACGCGGGACAAGGGAGATCATGATGCTCGAGTGGGCGTCATTGCGTAGCAGACCGGACGTGCGGGAGGCCAATGGCCCCTCATCGTCCGGCGGCGTGCCTGACCCGCAACCCGCGGGCAAGACAGGCATTTCGCTCGCGCTGGGCGGCGGCTGCGCACGCGGCTGGGCGCACATTGGCGTGCTGCGCGCGCTCGACGAAGCCGGCATCGAAGTCTCAATGATCGCCGGCACCTCGATCGGCGCGCTGGTTGGCGGCTGCTATCTCGCCGGCAAGCTGGACGAACTCGAGGAGTTCGCCCGCAGCCTGACCAAGCGGCGCATCTTCGGCCTGCTCGATCTCAATCTGCGCGGCAGCGGCCTGTTCGGCGGTATGAAACTGGACGTCAGGCTGCGCGAGCACATGGCAGGCATCCGCTTCGAGGATCTGACGAAACCGTTCGTCGCCGTTGGCGCCGAAATTCGCACCGGCCATGAGATCTGGCTGTCCAGCGGTTCGCTGATCACCGCGATGCGGGCTTCCTATGCGCTGCCCGGCGTGTTCGAACCGGTGAATTGCAACGGCCGCATTCTGGTCGACGGCGCGCTGGTCAACCCGGTTCCGGTTTCGGTCTGCCGCGCCTACGAGCAGCCGCTGGTCGTCGCGGTCAACCTTCACTACGATCTGTTCGGCCGCGCCGCCGTCATCAAGCACAGCGCCGGCGAACTGCTCATCGAGAAGGACGCGCCCCGGCCAGGCCAGGCCAGCCCCGACCACCAGCCGCACCAAAGCCGTCTCGGCATCACCGGCGTCATGGTCGAAGCTTTCAACATCATCCAGGACCGGATTTCACGCGCAAGGCTGGCGGGCGATCCGCCCGACATGTCGCTCCAACCGAAACTCAGCCATATCGGCTTGACCGAATTCCACCGCGCGGATGAGGCGATCAGCGTCGGTTACCAGGCGACGATGGCGCAGATCAGCGAGTTGAAGCGGCTGCAGACGGTTCTCGCTTAAACCAATTCGGCAATGTCAGGCTTTGGCCGCATCGGTGATGCGGAACTGCACCGTGCGGTTGCCGTTCCAATAATTCCCCGACAGCGAGCCGGCTACATGGATCGTGTTGCCCCTGTTCTTGAACAGGAATTCGCCCAGCGCGGTATCGACGGATCGAAAGGCGATGCCCTGGATGCGGCCGCCGCTTTCCGACTGCAGATCAGCCCGGATGTGGTTGGTGCCGACGGCCCGCGCGTCGGCCAGCCGATGGCGCGGCAGCGCGAACACCGGCGCGACATGGCCGGCGCCGAAAGGCCCGGCCTTTTCCAATGCATCGAGCAAAGCAATCGTCGCGCCCTCGGCGGCGAGCGCGCCGTCGACGGCCAGACTTTCTTCGTCCTGCAGCCGGAACACTTCGGCCGCCGCGCGCTCCTCGAAGAAAGCACGGAGTTCGCCGAGCTTGGCGCGTTCCACCGTGATGCCGGCGGCCATGCCGTGGCCGCCGCCCTTGACGATCAGCCCGGCATCGGCGGCTGCGCGCACCAGCCGTCCGAGATCGAAGCCCGACACCGAACGGCCAGAGCCGGTGCCGATGCCATTGGCGTTGAAGGCGATGGCGAAGGCCGGCCGCCGCGCATGGTCCTTCAGCCGCGAGGCGATCAAGCCGACAATGCCGGGATGCCAATTGGTGCTGGCGGTGACGATGATGGCCGGCCCGTTGCCGCCGGCAAGTTCGGCGTCAGCCTCGGCGCGCGCCGCTGCCAGCATCTCCAGCTCCATCTGCTGGCGTTCCTGGTTGAGCCGGTCGAGTGTCTCGGCAATGGTCCCGGCCTCAACCGGATCGTCGGTGGCGAGCAGCCGGCTGCCAAGTGCTGCATCGCCGATGCGGCCGCCGGCATTGATGCGCGGCCCAATCAGATAGGCGAGATGAAAGGTGCTTATCGGCTCACCGATGCGGGACACCCGCGCCAGTGCGGCGAGCCCCTCATTCTTCTGCTGCCGCGCCATCTGTAGTCCCTTGACGACGAAAGCGCGGTTCACGCCGATGAGCGGCACCACATCGCAAACCGTGGCCAGCGCCGCCAAGTCGAGCAACGACAACAGGTCCGGTGGCGCTGCGTCGGGCAATCGGCTGCGCAGGACCCTCGCCGTCTGCACCAGAGTGAGGAAGACGACACCGGCGGCGCACAGATGGCCTTGCCCGGAAAGGTCGTCCTCGCGATTGGGATTGACGACCGCGGTCGCCTCCGGTAGCGGGCCGCCGACCTGATGGTGGTCGAGCACCACCACATCGGCGCCTGCGGCCTTGGCGGCATCGATGGAGACAGCGCTGTTGGTGCCGCAATCGACGGTGACGATCAGCGTCGCGCCGCGCGAGACCAGTTCGCGCATAGCCTCCGGATTGGGGCCGTAGCCCTCGAAGATGCGGTCGGGAATGTAGATCTCCGAAGGCACCGAGAAATGCGTCAGGAAGCGCTTGAGCAACGCCGAAGAGGCGGCGCCGTCGACATCGTAGTCGCCGAAGATTGCCACCTTCTCCTTGGCCATGACCGCTTCGGCGATGCGGGTCGCAGCCTTGCCCATGTCGGTCAGCGAAGCCGGATCCGGCAACAGATTGCGAAGCGTCGGATCGAGGAAGCGCTCGGCCTGGTCGGCGGTGACGCCTCGCCCGGCGAGCACGCGAGCCACAATGTCGGGCACGCCGTGGCCCTGCGCTATGGCAAGCGCGGTCATGTCCTGCCGCTCGCTCAACCGGTGTTCCCAGGAAACACCGGTCGCCGACTGCCTGATATCGAGGAAGAGGCGTTTGTCGCCCGTCATAGGAGGCGTAATCTATAGATTGTCATTTCCGGCAATATGCGACGGCTAAACAGGAAAGTCTCAAAACTTTTCCACATCCTGGTGACGCGCCTTGATCTCGCGGCTCACGCCTCCGCCAGAGCCCGATGATGATTGGTGGGTTCGACCTGAAATCTCAATCCGGCTCCAAATCAAAGAGATAGAGCATTATGGCGTCCGAAACCACTTTTCAGCAGCAGCATCAATCGGTTAAAGGAAAAAAATGACTTGGCCTAGCCCGCACGCTCGATGCGGATAACCTGCGGCTTGTCTGTGAGGTGGCCGTCCTTGGTGATGCCGTCGACAGCCTTGCGCACCGCTGCTTCCGTCGTCTCGTGGGTGACCAGGATCACCGTCTTTTGCGCGTCCGTCTCGCCGCTGACGGCATGCTGGACGATCGATTCCAGCGAAATGTCGTTGTCCGCCATGCGCTTGGCGATCGCGGCGAAGACGCCGATGCGGTCGTGCACGGTCAGCCGGATGAAATAGCCGCCGGCATGGCTGCGCATCTGCGCCTTCTTGTAGGGACGCAATTCCTTGGCCGGCAGGCCGAACACCGGACCGTGCTGGAAGCCCGGCCGGCTCTTTGCGATGTCGGCGATATCGCCGACCACGGCGGACGCGGTGGCGTTGCCGCCGGCACCGGGGCCGGAGAGCAGCAGTTCGCCCAAAATGTCGGTTTCGATGGCCACCGCATTGGTGACGCCATGCACCTGTGCGATCACCGAAGCGGTCGGCACCATGGTCGGGTGCACGCGCTGCTCGATGCCGCTGTCGGTGCGCTGCGCGACACCGAGCAATTTTATCCGGTAGCCGAGATCGGCGGCAGCGCGGATATCGGCCTGGCTGATATTGGAAATGCCTTCCATGTAGATGTCGTTGGCGGCGATCCTGGTGCCGAAGGCCAGGCTGGTCAGGATCGACAATTTATGCGCCGTGTCATGGCCCTCGATATCGAAAGTCGGATCGGCTTCGGCGTAGCCCAGCCGTTGCGCGTCCTTCAGGCACTCGTCGAAGGAGATGCCCTCGGCCTCCATGCGGGTCAGGATGTAGTTGCAGGTGCCGTTCAGGATGCCGAAGACGCGGGTGACCGAATTGCCGGCCATCGCCTCGCGCATCGTCTTGATGACCGGGATGCCGCCGGCAACTGCCGCCTCGTAGTTGAGCAGCACGCCCTTCTTCTCGGCGATTTCGGCAAGCGCCACGCCGTGCTTGGCCAACAGCGCCTTGTTGGCGGTGACGACATGACGTCCGGCTTCAAGTGCTGCCTTGACCGACGCGCGCGCTGCCCCTTCGTCGCCGCCGATCAGTTCGACGAAGACGTCGATATCGGCGGCCTGCGCCATCTTGATCGGATCGTCGAACCATTTGGCGGCGCTGAGGTCGACGCCACGGTCGCGCTTGGGATCGCGCGCGGAAACGGCCGTGACGATGACATCGCGTCCGCACTGGCGCGTCAGCTCCGCTGCCTTGTCGCGCAGCACGCGCGCCACCGAGGCGCCAACCGTACCCAGACCCGCAATTCCAACACGCAACGCTTCAGCCATGCCCGGCGACGCCCCTCAAAAAATCTGCTCGAATAAGATGTGCGGCGACTTTAGCGATGCGCGGCGAGCGGCACCACATTGTTCGGCTGCTTGGCGCTGGACGCCAGGAAGCGCTTGATGTTGCGCGCCGCCTGCCGGATCCGGTGCTCGTTCTCGACCAGCGCGATGCGGACATGATCGTCGCCATGCTCGCCAAAGCCGATGCCCGGCGCCACCGCCACGTCGGCGTGCTCGATCAGGAGCTTGGAAAACTCAAGCGAGCCGAGATGCTTGAACGGCTCCGGGATCGGCGCCCAGGCGAACATCGAGGCAGCCGGTGCCGGAATGGTCCAGCCGGCGCGGCTGAAGGCGTCGACCATGACGTCGCGGCGCTTCAAATAGACCTCGCGCACTTCGGCGATGTCGGCGCCGTCGCCATTCAGCGCATGCGCCGCCGCAACCTGGATCGGCGTGAAGGCGCCGTAGTCGAGATAGGACTTCACCCGCGTCAACGCCGAGATCAGCCGCTCATTGCCGACGGCAAAGCCCATGCGCCAGCCGGGCATGGAGAAGGTCTTCGACATCGAGGTGAACTCGACGCAGACATCGATGGCGCCCGGCACTTGCAGCACCGAAGGCGGCGGATTGCCGTCGAAATAGATCTCCGAATAGGCAAGGTCCGACAGGATGATGATGTCGTTCTTCTTGGCGAAGGCGACCACGTCCTTGTAGAAATCGAGCGAGGCGACCAGCGCCGTCGGGTTCGACGGATAGTTGAGGATCAATGCCAGTGGCTTCGGGATCGAATGACGGACACCGCGCTCGAGCGCCGGGATGAAGCCGTCATCCGGCTCGACCTGCAGCGAACGGATGACGCCGCCCGACATGATGAAGCCGAAAGCATGGATCGGATAGGTCGGGTTGGGGCACAGGATCACGTCGCCCGGCGCGGTGATCGCCTGCGCCATATTGGCGAAGCCTTCCTTCGAACCGAGCGTCGCCACCACCTGCGTGTCGGGATTGAGCTTCACGCCGAAACGGCGCTGATAATAGGCGGCCTGGGCGCGGCGCAGACCTGGGATGCCGCGCGAGGAGGAATAGCGATGCGTGCGCGGATCGCGCACCACTTCGCACAATTTGTCGACGATCGCCTTCGGCGTGGGCAGGTCCGGGTTGCCCATGCCAAGGTCGATAATGTCGGCGCCGCGCGAACGGGCGCTGGCCTTCAGCCGGTTGACCTGCTCGAACACGTAGGGCGGAAGCCGGCGGACCTTGTGAAATTCTTCCATGTCAGTTCCAGACGATTTAAGATTGGCTTTAGCACAGTTGGCTTGGCTAGGCGCCTTTGGCAAAGACCGCTTTCGGCGCGCGATATAGCCTTATTTGCAGGTAGGGTCGAGGGCGGGATCGCATTTGGCTTCGATCTGCTTCAGCGTGTCCTTGCCATGGTTCTTCGCCAGCGAATTCAGCGCCGCCGGGCTGGTGGACGGGGCACCGCCGCCGCCCTTGGCCGCTTGCCCCTGCTGTTCGCCCTTCAACTGGGCAAGCTTGGCCTGCGTCTCCTCAGGGGTGAGTTGCTTTGCCGCCACCTGCGGTGGGATGTTGAGATTGGGATAAGAGCCGGTGTCCTGCGCGCCCTGGGTCAGGCCGACATTCATCCCGTTGCCGGTGTTGGCGCTCGTGCAGCCACTTGCCGCCAGCAGCCCTGGCGCCAGACAGGCGATTGCAACCGCGATGCGGCAAAAGCGGCCTGCCCCCGAAAAAATGGTCTTGCCGGTGTTAATCGTCATATTGTTTTCCTGGCAGCCGGGGTACAGCGCATTGGACCCGGTCAGATGTCCCATGATAATATGTCAAGAAAACGCCTCGGGAGGAACCCCGCGAGCCATGTCCAAAACACCTGATTCGAGCAAAGCGGAAGATGATCAATCTTCGACCGTGGAGCAATATCTGGTGAAAGACCCGGAACGCTTCGCGTTGAACATGGCGCGCATGGTCGAGCAGGCCGGCAAAGCCGCCTCGGCCTGGGCCGAGCCGCGCGAAAAAGGCGAGGTGCGCGATCATGTCGCCGAACCCGTGGTCGACATGGTCAAAACCTTTTCCAAGCTCAGCGAATATTGGCTGGCCGACCCCCAACGCGCGCTGGAAGCGCAGACGCGACTGTTCGCCGGCTACATGACGGTCTGGGGCAACGCCATCCAGAAGGTTAGCCCGAATGCCGAAGCGCCGGACGATGCGGTCAAGCCCGAGCGCGGCGACAAGCGTTTTCAAGACCCCGAATGGGGTCGCAACGCTTTCTTCGATTTCCTCAAACAGGCCTATCTCGTCACCTCGCGCTGGGCGGCCGACCTGGTCGAGCACGCTGAGGGCCTCGACGACCACACCCGCCACAAGGCGAGCTTCTACGTCAAGCAGGTGTCCAATGCCATCTCGCCGTCGAACTTCATCCTGACCAATCCGGAGCTGTTTCGAGAAACCGTCGCCTCGAATGGAGAAAACCTGGTGCGCGGCATGAAGATGCTGGCCGAAGACATCGCCGCCGGCAAGGGCGACCTGAAGCTGAGACAAGCTGACTATTCGCCCTTCGAGATCGGCAAGAACGTCGCGACCTCTCCCGGCAAGGTGGTCGGCCGCAGCGATGTCGCCGAAATCATCCAGTACGATCCGACGACGGAGACGGTGCTCAAGCGCCCGCTGCTGATCTGCCCGCCCTGGATCAACAAGTTCTACATCCTCGATCTCAACCCGCAAAAGTCCTTCATCCGCTGGGCGATCGAGCAAGGCCATACCGTGTTCGTCATCTCCTGGATCAATCCCGACGAGCGGCACGGCGCCAAGGGCTGGGAAGCTTACATACGGGAGGGCCTGCAATACGGCCTCGACACGATCGAGAAGGCGACCGGCGAGAAAGAGGTCAACGCCATCGGCTATTGCGTCGGCGGCACGCTGCTGGCGGCCGCACTCGCACTGCTGGCACAGGAAGGCGACAACCGCATCAAATCGGCGACTTTCTTCACCACGCAGGTCGACTTCACCCATGCCGGCGACCTGAAAGTCTTCGTCGACGAGGACCAGGTGGCAGCGGTCGAGAAATCGATGAACGAAAAGGGCTACCTCGACGGCACCAAGATGGCGACCGCCTTCAACATGCTGCGCTCGGGCGACCTGATCTGGCCTTATGTCATCAACAATTACATGCGCGGCAAGGATCCCCTTCCCTTCGACCTGCTCTACTGGAACGCCGATTCCACCCGCATGGCGGCCGCCAACCACTCCTTCTACCTGCGCAACTGTTATCTCGAAAACAATCTGACGCGTGGCGTGATGGAACTCGCCGGCCGCACTTTGTCGCTGGCCGACGTCACCATCCCGGTTTACAACCTGGCGTCGAAGGAAGATCACATCGCGCCGGCCCTTTCCGTGTTTCTCGGCTCGCAATATTTCGGCGGTGACGTCGAGTTTGTGATGGCTGGTTCCGGCCACATTGCCGGTGTCGTCAACCCGCCGGCAGCCAAGAAATACCAGTACTGGACCGGCGGCAAACCGACAGGCGATTTTGACCAGTGGCTCGCCTCCGCGGTGGAGCATCCCGGCTCCTGGTGGACGCACTGGCAGCACTGGATCGAGACCCAGGACGACACCCTCGTTCCGGCCCGCAAACCGGGCAAGCACATGAAAACCCTGGGTGATGCCCCCGGCACCTATGTGAAGGTGCGTGTGTAACGGCCGGCACCTTTTGCAGGTGCCTGTGTGTAACGGAATGTAATGTCTGGTGAGTTGACGAGCCGGCAAAACGGGGCGAAATGGTGTCGTCAACCTTCAAGAAGCCTCAATTGGCCTCCAACGAGCAAATAATTCAGAGGCTTGCAGAATTGACACAAGTCTCGTTTCCGGTTTGGGAACACAAGGTTATTGGATGTGAACGTTTCGACGCCGCACCAATAGCAGTCCGGCCGGACACCGAGGGGGAATTTAGTTTGAAATCAGTAGGATCGCGTCTCGCGGGGAGAGAAGGTCGCACTATAGCGGCAGCGCTTTTCTCCGTGCTTCTGGCGTCCTGCACCTCCGCTGGCGACCCCACAATGTCCGTCGGCATGCCTGGCTACAACGCGACCGCTTCTGACATCTCCGCGGCTTCCGGCGCCAGCCCTGCGGCGCCGGGCGATTCGACCGTGCAGGTCACATCCACCGGGCCGCAGATGATGATGACGGCAGCGGGCGATGCGACACTGCCCGAGCAGGTCGCCTATGTGCCGGTGGCCAAGCCCGGCACCGGCTTCCCGGTCAATGTTCCCGCCGGCTCCGAAACCATTGTCGGCCAGACGCCGCAGTCGCTGCAGCAGTCAGCACAGACCGCGGCCGCAACGGACGCCGTGGCGCAGAAGATCGCCGCCGCCGATGCCGGCGTGACCGCACCGAAAGCGACGGCAGCGGCACCCGCGACCAACGAGGTCTACGTGACCGCCGCGCCCCAGCAGATCGACACGCCGAAGAAGGGCTTCCTGGCCTCACTGTTCAGCACCACGCCAACCTCGGCGGCACCTGCTCCGCTGGTCAACTCGCGCTCGGGCGAACAGCCTGCGGTTGCTTCCCAGAAGGCCGCCCCGGCAAAGCCGATCATCACGCTAGCGTCAGCCAATTCCGCCGACAAGCCCTTGCAGCTTGCCTCGCTTGGCAACGAGAGCAACCACATCACCGGCAGCGATGCCTTGCCCGGCGTGCGCCAGACGGCGCTGTTCGAGATCAAGCGCAAATCCGGCCTCGACGACGAAAGCGACGTCGACCTGAACGAGGACGAGGGTTCGGGCGGCGCCTATCAGGTGGCCTCCGCCGCCGGCCTCGCCCGGCTGGCGCCCAATGGCCTGTTGAAGCAAAACGAGAGCGTCGACGTCGCCTGCCTGAAGCCGTCGCTGGTGCGGGTGCTGAAGACCATCGAAGGCCATTACGGCCGCAAGATGATGGTCACATCAGGCTACCGCGACCCGGCCCGCAACCGCCGCGCCAACGGCGCCAAGAATTCGCTGCACATGTATTGCGCCGCCGCCGACATCCAGGTTCCCGGCGTCTCCAAATGGGAACTGGCGAGCTACATCCGAACCATGCCCGGCCGCGGCGGCGTCGGCACCTACTGCCATACCGAATCCGTTCACGTCGACGTCGGCCCCGAGCGCGACTGGAACTGGCGCTGCCGCCGGCGGGGTTAGCATCCCCATTCGGCAAACGGGCCGAGGGGCTGTTAGCAGCCCGCCGTTTTTTCCGATTAGCTATCAGCGACGTTCGAGATTAGCCGAGGCACCCGCGACTTCGTCATCCTATGGCGAAGCAAGGAGCGCAGCGACGCAGCGCAGACCAAGGATGACGAAGTCGCGGGGCGTTCAGGCTAATCTCCAAAGATGTGCAATGACGCGAGGGCAGAAAACCCGGGCTGGCTCACCAAACTGGCCCTTTTCGCCCCTCTTGAAAAAAGTTTCCGCATCTGGCGGCTGATGGGTTGCCGGTTGGCAACAACGCAATTATAAGCCGCTTCGTCTGAGCGCGCCCATCGTCTAGCGGTTAGGACACCGCCCTTTCACGGCGGTAACAGGGGTTCGATTCCCCTTGGGCGTACCAGATCTTTCAGGAAAACAGGAAGCTCGCGGCAGCCGCCGAACTAGCAGCGGCTGGAACGGTGGCGCGGCGAATCGGTTGAAACGGCGAACAGCGGCTGCCGTGCCGAGGTTTCCCTCGGCGCCTGCTCGCGGCAATCTCCGGCCACTCACCCCTGGTCGTGTGCTACCTGCGGCCAGCGCTGTAACGCCGCGTGACCACCCTCGGTCAGCGCGTAGACGCCGCGCTCGGCCCTGGCGAACCAGCCATAGACATTGTCCAATAGGATGCTGGGCGCGCGGGGCGAAATCGCTTTCAGATCGCGCGGGCGTTTCGGCCCGTCGGTCATGGCTGCGGCGCAGGCCAGCGCATCCTGCCGGTAGGCGGTCATGATCGGGGCGCGCGAGCCACCGCCGACCACCGGATCGCCGCGCCGGCGACGGTGTTCCTCCATCAGTCGGGAGCGGCGCTTCGGATCGCGACGCGGCGGCAGAGCCGCCGGGCTGAGCAGCACTTCGACCTCCCCCTTGCCGCTGACAGCCAGAAGCCCGAAGCCGAGCCGCCGGCACAGCGCGCGAAAACGGCGGTCGTGCTCGCGGCCTTTGCCACGCGCCGACATGCGCGCGGCCAGCCACACTTCGTCGCATGCCGCGGCGCGATCGACACCTTGCAGCACCAGTTCGAGGTTGAACTGCAATTTCAGTTCGCAGATGACCAGCACAGGCGGCTCGCCGTCGCGCACCGCCACGATATCGCAGTGCCCGACTTCGCCCTTGACCGTGAATTCCAGGCTCTCGAGAAACCGCTTCACCGGGATGTAGAGAGACGTTTCCTGCATCGCGCAGGCATAGCCGATTCGGATCGGGTCGGCACAGGGATCGCCGAGAGGCCGACGCCTTGCGCTAAGCCGCCTTGAAACCCACTGTTTGCAAAGGCGGCCGTCAGGCAGGTCTCCGGCATGATAGCCCGCCATAGCGCTCGACGATTTCCTTGGCGATGACCGACGTCGCCAGGGCCGAGCGCGACCAGTATTTCATCGCCTGTCTCGCGTTCAACAAGGCGCTCGCCGTGGCTGGGACGGCACAATCGACAGCGTAGGACCTGAGATCCGTCGACGCCAAGACCGGTCCACGGTTGGCCACACGATGATGAGCGCGTGTGTTTTGAGGCTAGGGGCGGGTGCGCGTCCGGCGCTGCCCTGGTGCGGCATCGTCCGCCTTGAAATGCATCTCGTCCTGGACCGCGGCAAAAAACCGGCGGACATCGTTGGCCGCCGAAGCCGCATCGCAGCCGGCCGCGACCGCCTTGTCGAGGAGTTCGCGCGCCGTGGCCTTCCAGAACGACGTGGCCGTGTCGCCGTGCAGTCTGCCCAGCCTTGCGGCGACCTCGCGCACCAGCACGGTCTGCCGATCTAGTGGGAAGGTACGCACATTGGCTGAAGACATGTTCTGCACCATGAAACCGACGCAACGAATCAGACGCTGCTCCATGGCCTCATGCCTAGCTGTGAAGTCGGAAACGGAACCTTAACGCCGCGGAGTCCGCGCCGATTGGAACGAGTCGGTTGGCCGGCCTCCAGGCCAAGCAGAACTCTAGACCCTCAGGCCCCTCGCCTCGCCGGCGCGCTTGGCAGTAACCATCATATCCCTGGCCAGCAGGCCACTGACCCGGCAAAACGCCATGAAGGCGCGCCAGGCGTCCTCTGTCCTGACCACATCCACCGTGGCCCCGAAGCAGGCATTGAACGCCGCTTCATAGACCTTGCCCTGTCGCTTCTTTGGCCAGTCATGCAGGATATCCAGCGCCTGTTCGACGCTGTATATTTCCTCTACCGGCAGCCCGGGCGCGGGCGCGATGCGCACCGGCACCTCGAATTGCAATCTGTCCATTCTATATCTCCCGAACTGGCGTCGACCACAGCAACGCCGTTCGTCGTCAAAAGTTGCTTTGGCTGCTTTTGCGCGAAAATGTGTCGTCAGTGCGATCTCGGCATTCGGAGGAGATCGCGCACCTGGATGTCATCTGAGCGGCCGCGCAAGCCAGGAATATCGCCAGTATCAGTCCATTGCCGGCAGTTCTTCCTTGAACCTTGCGGCTTGCAGTGCCAAATCTGAGGAAATTTTCTAACGGGCTGATATGCGCCGCCCGCTTACAGGCAAACGGACACTATGGTCACCTATCTCGACGCCGCCACGGCACCCCTCAGGAATACCGGCCAGATCCGCCTCTACGGCGAAGAAGGATTTGCCGGCATGCGCAAGGCCTGCGATCTCACCGCGCGCTGCCTTGATGAACTGGTGCCGATGGTCCAGCCGGGTGTCACCACCGAGACCATCGACCGTTTCGTCTTCGAATTCGGCATGGACCAAGGCGCGCTACCGGCGACGCTCAACTACCGCGGCTACACCAAATCGTCCTGCACCTCGATCAACCACGTCGTTTGCCACGGCATTCCAGACAACAAGCCGTTGAAGGATGGCGACATCGTCAACATCGATGTCACCTACATCCTCGACGGCTGGCACGGCGATTCCTCGCGCATGTATCCCGTCGGCACCATCAAGCGCGCCGCCGAACGCCTGCTCGAAGTCACCCACGAGTGCCTGATGCGCGGCATCGCGGCGGTCCGGCCCGGCGCCCGCACCGGCGCCATCGGCGCCGCCATCCAGACCTATGCCGAGGCAGAGCGCTGCTCGGTGGTGCGCGATTTCTGCGGCCACGGCGTTGGCCAGCTGTTCCACGACGCACCCAACATCCTGCACTATGGCACCGCCTCGGATGGCGTCGAGATGCGGCCGGGCATGATCTTCACCATCGAGCCCATGATCAATCTTGGCCGGCCGCATGTGAAAGTGCTGTCGGACGGCTGGACGGCGGTGACGCGCGACCGCTCGCTGTCGGCGCAGTACGAACACACGATCGGCGTCACCGAAACTGGCTGCGAGATTTTCACCCTGTCGCCAAACAAGCTCGACCGCCCCGGCCTGCCGCCGGTCAGCTGAAAACAAGATCGCCTCAAGCCGCAGCTTTGAGGCGCCGTCGCCGAAAAAACTCGACCGCGCGCTGCTTACCGCTCTAATCTGCCGTCGAAGCCTTCGGGGAGTGTGGGGGATGGGTGGGGAACAGCGGTGACGACGAACGGGGGTTCTTCTCCGAGCGGTGGCTTGAACCACCGGCGAAGGACAAGGCACCAACAGACAAATCGATGGAGAAGCCACACTATCACGGCCATCGCGACCGTTTGCGCGAGCGCTTCGTTGCCGGCGGCGCAGACGCCCTGCCCGACTACGAACTTCTCGAACTGCTGCTGTTTCGCCTGATCCCGCGCGTCGACACCAAGCCGATCGCCAAGGCGCTTTTGGCGCGCTTCGGCACTTTTGGCGAAGTGCTTGGCGCACCGGTGGCGCTGCTGCAGGAGGTGAAGGGCATCGGCCCCGCCGTGGCGGTCGACCTGAAGGTGATTGCCGCTGCCGCGCAGCGCATGGCGCGGACCGAGGTTCGCGACCGCGAGGTGCTGTCCAACTGGACGCAGCTTCTTGCGTACTGCCGCTCGGCGATGGCGTTCGAGAACCGCGAACATTTCCGCATCCTGTTCCTCGACAAGAAGAACGTGCTGATCGCCGACGAGGTACAGCAGGTGGGCACCGTGGACCACACGCCGGTCTATCCGCGCGAAGTGATCAAGCGCGCGCTCGAACTGTCGGCCAGCGCCGTCATCCTGGTGCATAATCACCCATCAGGTGATCCGACACCATCGCGTGCGGACATCGAAATGACCAAGCAGATCATCGACAGCGCCAAGCCGCTCGGCATCGCCGTCCACGACCACATCATCATCGGCAAGAAAGGCAACGCCTCGATGAAGGGCCTGCTGCTGATCTGAGCCTGATGGGCGCCGGTGCCGTCATCCCAAACGCCACCGCTCGCGAGCCAATCAGCAACATTCCGGCTTGGCTCAAACGCCCACGCTTGCGGTGTAGAAGTGATGATGCGACGGAAGCGCCCGCTTCGGCGACAATGTCGTAGACTCGCGAATACGAAGCAGCCAGTTCCCGTCAGCCATTGCAGGAGATCTATTCAATGACGCTCGAATGCATAAATCCAAATGATCTGCCGATTCCGGAAATGTACTCCCAGGTCGTCGTTGCGACAGGAAGCAAGCTGGTGTTCGTCTCGGGCCAGCAGCCAGAAGACATACACGGCAAGCTCGTTGGCCATGGTGATTTCGCAGTCCAGGCGCGCCTGGCGTTCGGGAATCTCAGCCGAGCGCTTGCTGCCGCCGGCGCTCGGCCCGAGCAAGTCTGCAAGATCACGATCTACATCGTCGATTACAAACGCGACGAACACGTGCCGATCATCGAAGCGGCCCAGGTCGAGCTGTTCGGCGATCACAAGCCAGCAAACGTAGTGGTCGGGATAGCGGTGATGTCTCCCGGCTACCTGATAGAGATCGATGCGATCGCGGTCATCGACCCGTAGGCCAAGCGAGGACGCGTCAAGTCGCCCAAACCAATCCCGGAGCTCGCTGCGAGATTGCCACGACCTTGATCTCTCCATCCATCCACGATCACATCGTCATCGGCAGGAATTGCGATGTCTCGATGAAGAGCCTGCTGCTCACCTGATCAACGTCGGAAACAGGAAACACGCAATGCCCCAGCCCGGCGACGAACCATGGCCGTTCGACAAGCAACGCGCAGCCCTTCTGGTCATCGACATGCAAAGCGACTTTGTCGATGAGGGCGCCGTCATGGAAGTGGCCATTGCCCGCCATCGCATTCCGGCGATGCGGCAGGTGGTCGAGCTTTGCCGCGCGCAAGGCGTCCCGGTTATCTACACCCAGCATGTGCTCAGCGACCATTTCGATATCTCGCCGCTGGAAACCGGCTATCAGCCGAAGCTGAAAACCAAAGGAATGCGGGAAGGCAGCGCCGGCGCCGAAATCGTCGCCGCGCTTGCGCCCTTGCCTGGGGATGTCGTCATCAAGAAGCACCGCTACGATGCCTTCCACAACACGCAGCTCGAGACCGTGTTGCGCAACATCCGTGGCGCAGGCCGGGTCGACACGGTGATCATCATCGGCACCGTGACCAGCATCTGCTGCGAATCCACCGCGCGGAGCGCCTTCATGCGCGACTACAAGGTGGTTTCATCAGCGACGCCAATGGCGGACTGGACGAGGCATCGCACAATGCAACCCTCGACATCATAGGCAAGGTGTTCGGGCGCGTGATGACGGTTGCCGAGCTTGGGAACCTGTTGCGGAGTTGAACCCCAGCGTCAGCTGGCGTGCGTCTCAAGCTCCGGCGCCGAGCCTGCCCTCAAGAAGGTCGCGCCGCTGCTGCAATTCGCCGGAGACGAATTTGGTGAAGGCGTGGACGCGCGCCGTGCGGCGCAAATCGTCGTGCACCAGCACCCACAGCGCCGAGCCGATCTCCTCGATCAGCCCTCCGACCCTTACAAGCCCGGGCAGGCTGTCGCCGAGATAACAGGGCAGCGCCGCAACCCCGATTCCGGCGCCCGCCGCATGCGACATCGTCACCAGGGAATCGGCGCGCATGGCGATCTCGACATCGGGCAGCGACGACCGCATCCAGCGGGCGACGCCGGTGTTGGCCAGGCTGTCGTCGGGCGCGATCCAGCGCAGCGCACCCAATCTCGGCTCCGGGGGTAGCGTTTCGGCATAGGAACGTGTCGCGTAGGCGGCGAAGGCGACGCCCGAAATGCGCCGGCCGACCAGGATTTCCTGCGGTTGCGACACCGGCCTGATCGCCACGTCTGCATCCCTTTGCGTCAGGTTGGCGATGGAATTCTGCGTCATCGCCTCGACCCGTATGCCGGGATGGAGCTTATGAAACGCCGCCAGGATCGGCGGCAGCACCGACGCCATCAGCGTATCGGTGGTGGTGACCCGCAACCTGCCTTCGAACCTGAGATCCTGCCCCGACAGTTTGCGCGCCAGTTCATTGACCGTCTCGGCCATTGTGCGTGCCGCGCCCAGCAGTTCCTCGCCGCCCGCGGTGAGGGCATAGCCAGTCGGCAGCCGATCGAAAAGGCGGATACCCAGCCGCGCCTCGAAGGCGTTGACGCGCCGCAGCACAGTCGTGTGGTTCACGCCCAGGATCCGAGCCGCCGCCGCCAGCGAAGCGCCATCGGCGACGGCCAGCACCATGCGCAGATCTTCCCAGTCGATATCGCGTGAGCTGTGCATTCTTGCAGAAAGATAAAAGAAAGCGCTGCGCTCCGCGAGTCAAAATGACGCTTCGCTGTGCAAAAACGCAGAGCAAGCGGGCGAATCGGCATGTCGATCTGCGCATGCACGCACGCCATATGGAGTCCGACGACAAAAGAAACAGTCGCGGAGAAGAGCCATGACGCCGATAGAACTCTACACCTGCCAGACACCCAACGGGCACAAGGCCTCGATCATGCTGGAAGAGGTCGGCCTGCCCTACTCGGTCCGCTTGGTCGACATCGAAAGGGGCGACCAGACCAAGCCTGATTTCCTGGCGCTCAATCCCAACAACAAGATCCCGGTGATCGTCGACCGGGACGCCGGCCGCACGGTCTTCGAATCCGGCGCCATCCTACACTACCTGGCGCGACGGTCGGGCAAGCTTCAGCCGGTGGGCGCGCAGGAGGCGGACGATACGCTGACCTGGACCTTGTTCCAGGCGGCCCATGTCGGCCCGACGCTTGGCCAATTGTGGAATTACAAAATCTTCGCGCCGGAAAGAATCCCTTACGTGATCGAGCGTTTTGAGCGCGAAACCGGACGTGTCTTCCGCGTTCTCGATAGCCGGCTAAAGCACCATGAGCACATTGTCGGCAAAAGCTACGGCATCGCCGATGTGATGACATGGCCATGGATCGACGCGGCCGTCACCAGGCTCGGCCTCAGCCTCGATGACGCGCCAGACCTGGCGCGTTGGTATGCGGCCATAGGCCGACGCTCCGCAGTTGTCAGAGGCATTGCCGTTCCCGCCCTGCCCGAAGCATCGGCTGCCGCTTAGATCATGATGAGATTTGGTTGAAATCTCATCATGATCTAACCCTTTGTTGGAGCATGATCTTTTCCAAAAACCGGCACCCACTTTTTGGGATCATGCCCTAGCAGCCGCACCCCGCATTCAAGGAATACGATCGTGGAAATCCTCTTCATCCCTCTGGCGCTTGTCGCCGGTGGCCTGCTCGCAGTGCAGGCTGGCGCCAACGCCCAACTTTCAAAGGCGGTCGGCTCACCCTTTGCCGCGACCACGCTTCAGCTCGCGGTCGGCGCCATCGTGCTGTTGTCGATCACGGCCCTCACCGGAACGACACCGGCTCTGCTTGCCGTTCGGCAAGCCGAATGGTGGCATGCGATCGGCGGCATGGCTTCGGCCTTCTACGTCGTTTCGACCATTCTTCTGTTCCCTCGCCTTGGCGCCGTCGTGTCCGTCGGGCTCTTCATCGCTGGGCAGATGCTTGCATCCATCGCCCTCGACACGTTCGGCTGGCTCGGGATCCCCGAAGCCGGACTGCGAGCCGGGCCTGCCTTCGGCATGCTCGTCTTGCTTGCCGGGGCTGCCCTCATCGTTCTGGGACAGAAGGGCGCGGCCGACAATACCGCATCCTCAAGACCAGGGTGGATCGGACTGGCGCTGCTGGCAGGCGCCGTGCTTCCGGTGCAAGGCGCTGTAAACGCCTTGCTTCGGCACGACCTTGGCGTGCGCGCCGTTTGCGGTCGGCACCATCTCGTTCCTGGTGGCGATGCTGGCCATGGCCGCGGTGCTTCTGATCGCGCTTGCCCTGACGAAGACGCCCCGCCCTCGCCTCGCCGGCCTGTCGTCGATGCCCTGGTGGGGCTGGCTCGGAGGTTTTGCCGGCGCCACCTATGTCACGACCGTGTTCACCGCCATCCCCGTCATCGGAGCGGCAGCTGCCGTCAGCCTGACGGTGGCCGGCCAGCAGGTCGCCGGCATCTTCGTCGACACCTTCGGCTGGTTCCGCCTGCCGCAGCGGCTTGTCTCCGGCATGCGGCTCGCCGGCGTCGTGCTGCTTTTGGCCGGGTGCATCATCATCAAGGCGCTTTGATCCCGCTGGAACAAGGCAAGCCGAATCAAACCAGCCCCTGCCCTCCCTGATTTGGGGGGTCAGGTGTCGCTCCGGCGTCACCAACGAAGCAAGGTCCGGGCGCCGCAGAAGCAATTTTTCGCTCCTTCCACAACCGGCTCTAGAATTTCGATCGCAAATCACGCATGATGCACTTGGTATTTTCCCGGGACGGCTTCGCGCCCCCTGAAATACCGGGAGGAACGGGACATGCCCATAGTGGTTGTACTCGTTTTGATCGTCGTGGGCTCGGTGTTGTTCCACTTCCTGAGCCCATGGTGGTGGACTCCGATTGCCTCGAATTGGGACTATATCGACAACACCATCATCATCACCTTTTGGATTACCGGCGTCGTCTTCGCCGCAGTCGTCCTATTCATGGCCTATTGCGTTTTCCGCTTCCGTCACCGCGAAGGCAACCAGGCGGCCTACGAACCGGAGAACAAGCGGCTCGAATGGTGGCTGACGATCGTCACCGGAGTGGGTGTTACCGCCATGCTGGTTCCCGGCCTGTTTGTCTGGAGCCGGTTCGTCAACGTTCCAAGCGACGCAACCGTGGTCGAAGTCGTCGGCCAGCAATGGCAGTGGAGCTTCCGCTTGCCCGGCAAGGACGGCAAACTCGGCACATCCGACACCCGCGACGTCACCGCTGAAAATCCGCTGGGCGTGATCGCCAAGGATTCCAGCGGCCAGGACGACGTCGTGGTCGAAGCGGCCGACCTGCATCTGCCGGTCGGCAAGCCGGTCAAGATGCTGCTGCGCTCGATCGATGTGTTGCACGATTTCTACGTTCCGGAATTCCGCGCCAAGATGGACATGATACCGGGCTCGGTCACCTATTTCTGGTTCACCCCCACCAAGACCGGGACCTTCCAGGTTCTGTGCGCCGAACTGTGCGGCCAGGGGCACCCGATGATGCATGGCATCGTCATGGTCGATACCGAGCAGGACTATGTGGCCTGGCTCGACCAGCAGCAGACGTTCGCGCAGTTGTCGGCGCCGCAGCAGACGGGCTCGGTGGAACAGGCGCCGGGCAACGCGACGGCGTCAGCTCTAGAAGTTGCGGCAAAACTCGAAACTGTCGGGTCCCGCTGAAGGGCACGGAGGTGCTCCGCCTATGGTCGATATCACGCCTGTAGATGCCGTCCCGCCCGCCGAAGTCGCGGAAATGGAGCTTTACCATCCGCACAGCTGGTGGACGAAGTATGTCTTCTCGCAGGACGCCAAGGTAATCGCCATCCAGTATTCGGCGACCGCAACGGCCATCGGCCTGGTCGCGCTGGTGCTGTCCTGGCTGATGCGGCTGCAGCTCGGCTTCCCCGGCACGTTCGATTTCATCACCCCCGAGGCCTACTACCAGTTCATCACCATGCACGGCATGATCATGGTGATCTACCTGCTCACCGCACTCTTCCTCGGCGGCTTCGGCAACTACCTGATCCCGCTGATGGTCGGCGCCCGCGACATGGTCTTTCCCTATATCAACATGCTGAGCTACTGGATCTACCTCCTTGCCGTGCTGGTGCTGGTGTCGAGCTTCTTTGCGCCCGGCGGACCGACCGGCGCCGGGTGGACGCTCTATCCGCCGCAAGCCATCATGACCGGCACACCTGGCGGCCAGGAATGGGGCATCATCCTGATGCTCGTCTCGCTGATCCTGTTCATCATCGGCTTCACCATGGGCGGTCTGAACTATGTCGTGACGGTGCTGCAGGCCCGCACGCGCGGCATGACGATGATGCGCCTGCCGCTGACCGTCTGGGGCATCTTCACCGCCACCGTCATGGCGCTGCTCGCGTTCCCGGCGCTGTTCGTCGCCTGCGTGATGATGCTGCTTGACCGAGCGCTCGGAACCTCCTTCTTCATGCCCGCGGTCGTCGAGATGGGGGAACAGCTACAGCACAATGGCGGCAGCCCGATCCTGTTCCAGCATCTGTTCTGGTTCTTCGGCCACCCGGAAGTCTACATCGTGGCGCTGCCAGCCTTCGGCATCGTCTCCGATCTTATCAGCACGCATGCGCGCAAGAACATTTTTGGCTACCGGATGATGGTCTGGGCAATCGTTGGCATCGGCGCGCTGAGCTTCGTGGTCTGGGCGCACCACATGTATGTCAGCGGCATGCACCCCTATTTCGGCTTCTTCTTCGCCACCACGACACTGATCATCGCCATCCCGACGGCGATCAAGGTCTACAATTGGGTGCTGACGCTGTGGCGGGGCGACATCCATCTCACCATACCGATGCTGTTTGCCATGGCTTTCATCGTCACCTTCGTCAATGGCGGGTTGACCGGGCTGTTTCTCGGCAACGTCGTCGTCGACGTCCCGCTGTCGGACACGATGTTCGTCGTCGCTCACTTCCATATGGTCATGGGTGTTGCTCCGATCGTCGTCATCTTCGGCGCGATCTACCACTGGTACCCGAAGGTCACCGGCCGGATGCTGGACGAGACGCTCGGCCGGTTCCATTTCTGGGTCACATTCCTCGGCGCCTACCTGATCTTCTTTCCCATGCATTACATCGGCCTGATGGGCGTGCCGCGGCGCTATGCCGAACTGACCGACGTGACGGTCATGACGGAGTCGGCGCATCACCTGAACTCGTTCATCAGCATCATGGCGTTTATCGTCGGCTTCGCCCAGATCGTTTTCCTGTTCAATCTTATCTGGAGCATCCGCCATGGGCGCGAGGCCGGTGGCAATCCATGGCGAGCCACGACACTCGAATGGCAAACGCCGCAGACGCCACCGGCGCATGGCAACTTCGGCAAGGATCTGCCGATCGTCTATCGCTGGGCCTATGACTACAGCGTGCCGGGCGCCAAGGAGGACTTCATTCCGCAAAACATGCCGGGCACGTTCGGCCCCTCCAGGGAGCCGGCATGAGCGTCATCCTGGTCTTCCTTCTCGTGATCGCCGGCTTTGCCGGCTGGTGGCTCTCGCATCAGCGGCTGATGGCGAAACCATGGCTCGAGCAAGGTGTGGCAGGAGATTTTGTCGCCTTCGACCGATCGAGCCTGCCGACCGCCAAGATTGGCCTCGGTGTCTTCCTCGCCGTGGTCGGCTGCCTGTTTGCGCTGTTCACCAGCGCCTACTTCATGCGTATGGCGCTGTCGGACTGGCAGCCGCTGCCCATCCCACGCCTGCTCTGGCTCAACACCGGCATGCTGGTGCTGAGCAGCGTTGCGCTGCAATGCGCCTCGATCGCGGCGCGCAAGCGCCAGATGGACACGGTCAGGCTCGGCCTTGCCGCGGCTGGGCTCACCGCGATCGCCTTCCTCATCGGGCAGCTCATGGCATGGCGGGACCTGACCGCCGATGGCTATTTTCTGGCCTCCAATCCGGCCAACAGTTTTTTCTACCTGATAACCGGGATGCACGGCCTGCATATAGTGGGAGGGCTGGTGGGCCTGGGCAGGACAACCGCCGGCGCCTGGAACGGGGCACGGCCGGAACGGCTTCGCCTCAGCGTCGAATTATGCGCCATGTACTGGCATTTCCTGCTTTTCGTCTGGCTCGCCATCTTCGCTCTTTTAGCCGGCTGGGCCGCGACGTTCATCGATATTTGCCGGCAGTTGCTGACCTAGGAGGTCGAGGAGCATGGCAGAAACGACACTGACGCATACCGGCCAAACGGAGACGCGGCCCGCAGGCTGGCAAGGCATCGCCGCCGATTGGTCCTCGGATCAGCGCGCGTTCAAGAACGTGTCCTGGGGCAAGGCCATGATGTGGATCTTCCTGCTCAGCGACACCTTCATCTTCGGCTGCTTCCTGCTCTCCTACATGACCGCGCGCGTCTCCACACGTGTGCCGTGGCCCAATCCGAGCGAGGTCTTTGCGCTTCGCATCGGCGGTTCGGACATTCCACTGATCCTGATCGCCATCATGACCTTCGTGCTGATATCGAGCAGCGGAACGATGGCCATGGCGGTCAATTTTGGCTATCGCCGCGACCGCCGCAAAACCGCAATCCTCATGCTTCTGACGGCAGCGCTAGGAGCCACCTTCGTCGGCATGCAAGCCTTCGAATGGACCAAGCTGATTACCGAAGGCGTACGGCCGTGGGGCAATCCCTGGGGCGCGGCACAATTCGGCTCGACTTTCTTCATGATCACCGGCTTCCACGGCACGCATGTGACGATCGGGGTGATCTTCCTCATCATCGTGGCGCGAAAGGTCTGGCGTGGAGACTACGACGTCGGTCGTCCCGGCTTCTTCACCAGCCGCAGGGGTCGCTACGAGAACGTCGAAATCATGGGGCTCTACTGGCATTTCGTCGACCTGGTCTGGGTGTTTATTTTCGCATTCTTCTATCTTTGGTGAGAGGCTGACATGGCTGAAGCAACCGCAAACGGCCTCGGGCAACACGCGCTGCACTCTGATCATGCGCATGAAGGGCCACCGACCGGCGTCGCGGAGGTTCATCAGGAACATCCGATCAAGCTCTATCTGGTGGTCTGGGCATGGCTGTTCATCCTCAGCGCCTGCTCCTACATGGTCGATTATCTCGGCATCCACGGCTATCTCAGATGGTCTCTGATCCTGATCTTCATGATCCTCAAGGCCGGGCTGATCGTCGCCGTGTTCATGCACATGGCTTGGGAGCGGCTGGCGCTGACCTATGCGATCATCCTGCCGCCGCTTCTGATATTGGTGTTCGTGGCGATGATGCTCTTCGAAGCGGACTACACGCTTCTCACCCGGTTGTCCTTCTTCGGACCGGGGCCCTGACGCACAGCTTCATCTCCGGTCAAAGACCGGAGATGAAGCTTCCCATCAGCTGATCTGCAGGGTCAGAGGCCGACCCGCGTCGGGGACGATGGCGGCTCCACAACCTTGCGGTAGACATGCCAGGTGGCGTGACCCAGGATCGGCAGCACGACCGCCAGCCCGGCAAACACCGGCAGCGAGCCTATGATCAGGGCAACGGCGACAATCAGTCCCCAGACAGCCATGGGGATCGGGTTCGCCAGCACCGCTCGCACCGATGTGTGGATGGCTTCGTAGGCGCCGACGTCGCGGTCGAGCAGCAATGGGAAGGCGACAACCGTCGTGCACAACACCACCGCGGCGAAGACGAAGCCGATGGCGTGCCCCAGGACAATCAGAGACCAGCCGCGTCCGGTGGCAAATATTTCATTGATGAAGCCCGAAATCGATACAGGCGGAGCCGGGCCGAAGAGATATTCGTAGAACACCTGCGCCGCCAAAAGCCAGGCGATGAAGATTGCAACCAGCATGATCCCGACTGCGGCGATGGCTGGCAGGGCCGGAGAATTCCTGACCTCGAAAGCGTGCGTCCAGGAGGTGTCGAGCCCGGCTTCTCGTCTGCGGCTGATCTCATAGAGGCCGATCGCCGCGAATGGACCTATCAGCGCAAAGCCGGACACCAGCGGAAACAACATCGGCAACGCATTGGCGCCCGAAGTCCAGGCAGCGAGCACCACGCCGACAAGCGGATAGATCAGGCAGAGAAAGACGATGTGCGACGGTTTGACCATAAAATCGTCAACACCGCGCTTGAGCGCATCGAAAAGATCGGAAACGCTGATTTTTCGGATTTTGGTGTGTTCCAGCGTTTCGCTGGCGCCTGCAATCACGTGAAAACTTGTCATGCCCGTTCCTCCAGACCAGGTCCGGCAAGGTCGCGGTTTCACGGTGCTGCCGTTCTGCATGACTGGCCACGCGAACCGCGACCTGCACCGCAATCAATATACTCCATTGACTGGAGCTTGTCGCCCGTTCTTACAAAAGGCTCCCGGAAGGCGAGGTTTCCGAACACAGCGTCATGCCGTCACCCTCCGGCTGACATGAACGCGCGTATCGCGATGGTATCGGCAAGCAGCACGGCAAAGATCGCGAAAAGATAGAAGATCGAATAGGCAAACAGCGCCTTGGCCGGCTTCATCTCCTTGTCGAGGACGACCAGGGCGTTCCAGGCATGCCAGATGAAACCCGAGCCCAATGCAGCCGAAACAATCCCATAGACCCCGCTCGTGAATCCGAACGCCCAGGGCAGCACGCCGATTGGTGCCAGGAGCAGTGAATAGGCGAAGATCTGCCTTCTGGTCGAGGCCTGGCCGGCCACGTTCGGCATCATCGGGATGCCGGCAGCGGCATAGTCGCCGGCCTTGAACAGTGCGAGCGCCCAGAAATGCGGCGGCGTCCACAGGAAAATGATCAGGAACAGGATCAGGCTTTCAATGCCGATGGCGCCGGTGGCCGCTGCCCAGCCGATCATCGGAGGAAGCGCACCCGCCGCGCCGCCGATGACGATGTTCTGCGGCGTCGAGCGCTTCAGCCACATCGTATAGATGACGACGTAGAAAAAGATGGTGAAGGCCAGCAGTGACGCGGCAAGCCAGCCCACCAGCACGCCGAGCGTCATGACCGAAACTGCGGAAAGCACCAGGCCGAAGCCGAGCGCTTCGCCCGCCGTGACGCGGCCCGACGGAACCGGCCGCTTTGACGTGCGCGACATCAGCGCGTCGATGTCGGCGTCGTACCACATGTTGAGCGCGCCGGCCGCTCCCGCTCCAACCGCAATCGCACCTATGGCGATCACGGCGATGACCGGGTTCATCGCGCCGGGCGCCACCATCAGACCGACGAAGGCGGTAAAGACGGCAAGGGCCATGACCCGAGGCTTCAAGAGCGCAAAGAAATCACTGGCCGTCGCTTCCGAGAGGCGGACGCCGGTATCCTTGAGGCTTTCCTTGACCGACATTTGAGACGACCATCGATGGAAACCGGGCAGCCTAGAGCAATTCCAGGAAAAGTGTATGCGGTTTTCCGTCCGGAATTGCGTAAGAACAAAGAGATCGAGCGGATCGCCGTTTCCGTGAAACGGTGAAACGCTCTGGCCGGCCGAAGAGCCAGGTTACGGGGAAAATTGCTTCAGATAGGCGATGACGTTGGCGACGTCCTCGTCCTTCTTGAGGCCGGGAAACGCCATCTTCGTCCCTTTGACCATTGCCTTGGGGTCGTGAAGATACGTCGTCAGTGTCGGCTCATCCCATTTGACGCCGGATGTGCCGGCCGCGATCATGGCTTCGGAATATTTAAAATCCGGATGCGTGCCGGCCGTCCGGCCGATAACGCCATGCAAAGAAGGGCCTATCTTGTTGGTGTCTTGGTCTGCGACGTGGCAGACCTTGCATTTGGTGAAGACCTTCTCGCCCGCCGCGGCGTCCTGTGCCCGCGATGGATTGGCGATGAAAGTTGCAACGGAAACGACGGCGAAAAACGCAACCAAGCGCATGGCATTCCTCCCTGATCGTCAAATTTGCCTGAGACGGTCTGCACATGCCGGTAGCACCAGCATGCGCCCTGCACGGCAGAATAGATTCTCCGCTCCTCCCCAGATGGAATTGCGGCACTTGTGTACCACAGAATCTGGCCGGTAGGTAGAACAGGTCGACCGTACAAAGGTTCAGGTGGGCTGCGGTGGCTCAAGGCACATCCGCCACAACGAAAAAGGCCGCCTCGAGGGCGGCCTTTTCTGATCTTGTCGTCAGGCGCTTATTCGGCGTCCTTGGCGGCCTTCTTTTTCGGGGCTGCCTTCTTCTTCGGCTCTTCCGCGTCGTCGGCCTTTTCAGCCTTGTCGGCCTTCTTGGCAGCGGCCTTCTTCGCCGGCTTGGCCTTGGCTGTATCGCCCTCTTCGTCGTCAGCCATCAGCTCTTCCTTGCTGACCTTGACGTCGGTGACCGAGATCTGGCTGAGCAGATGGTCGACGACCTTCTCCTCGAACATCGGCGCGCGCAGCGTGTTCAGGGCTTCCGGATTGCTGCGATAGAACTCGAAGGCTTCCTGCTGCTGGTTGGCCGGGTAGCGGCGCACCTGCTCGAACAGGCCGCGCTGCAGTTCCTCGTCGGAAACGGTGACGCCGGCCTTCTCGCCGATCTCGGCCAAAACCAGGCCGAGACGCACGCGGCGCTCGGCAAGCCGCAGATATTCGGCGCGTGCCTCTTCTTCCGTCGTCTCCTCGTCGGCGAAGGTACGGCCGGCGGCTTCGAGATCGCGGTTGACCTGGGTCCAGATGTTGTTGAACTCGGCATCGACGAGCTTCGACGGCGCCTCGAACGAATAGGCCGCGTCAAGCTGGTCAAGCAGCTGGCGCTTGACCTTCTGGCGGGTCATCGAACCGAACTGGTTCTCGATCTGGCCGCGCACCACGTCGCGCAGGCGCTCCAGCGATTCCAGGCCGAGGTTCTTGGCCATTTCGTCGTTGATTTCCAGCGCGCCGGGCTTGGACACTTCCTTGACGGTGACGTCGAAGGTGGCTTCCTTGCCGGCCAGATGCGCTGCCTGGTAGTTTTCCGGGAAAGTGACCGTGACCTGCTTCTCGTCGCCGGCCTTGGCGCCGATCAGTTGGTCCTCGAAGCCCGGAATGAATTCCTTGGACCCCAGAACCAGCGGCTGGTCGGTGCCGGCGCCGCCGGAAAAGGCCTCGCCGTCGATCTTGCCGACATAGTCGATCGAAACGCGATCGCCTTCGGCGGCCTTGCCGGTCTTCGGCTCGAAGCTTCGCGCCGATTCGGCAACGCGCTGGACCTGCTCGTCGATCTCGCTGTCCGGCACTTCGAATACCTGGCGCGTCACCTTGATGTCGGAGAAATCCTTGATCTCGATCGCCGGGATGACCTCGTAGTTGAGGCGGAATTCGAAGTCGGCGCCGCCGGCCAGGATCTTCTCGGCCTCTTTCTCGTCTTCCGTCATGATCACTTCAGGCTGCATGGCGGCCTTTTCGCCGCGCCCCGTGATGATCGAACGGGTCGAATCGTTGAGGATTTCGTTGACCACTTCGGCCATGAACGACTTGCCGTAGACCTTGCGCAAATGCTGCACAGGCACCTTGCCGGGACGGAAGCCGTTGATGCGGACCTTGTTCCTGGCGTCGGACAGCCGCGCCATCAGCTTGGCTTCCATATCACCGGCCGGCACGGTGATCTTGATCTCGCGCTTGAGACCGGAGTTGAGCGTTTCGGTGACCTGCATCGTAAAACCTTTATCTTCACCAAAGAGGCTGCCACGGCGTCTTGCCGTTCACAGCCTGCCGGTACAATCTTGCCGGGAATGGCTTTTGGTACGGAACCTGGCGATTTGACCGAAATTACGGCTCAAATTGTTCCAAACTGCGTTCCAAGATGTGAATAAGTTCTTGTTTTTCCTACTTCTTATCACATTCTGCAGAAGCGGATCGGCGCGTCCCGTCACATTTGACACGCCTTTTGTCACAGGCGAGGCCAATTTTCAACCATCTTCGCGTTGCAGCGAATGACCGCCCCAACGGCAGACATTTTCGCCCCGACATTGACAGAATGATGGCTACATGGGATTGCCGACAAATGCGGATGTGGCGGAACTGGTAGACGCCCTGGATTTAGGTTCCAGTGCCGAAAGGCGTGGGGGTTCGAGTCCCTTCATCCGCACCACCCTTCGCTCTATCGAGCTTCGGGTGGCAGGCCACCCAGGAGCTTGATAAAGCGAAGGGTGTCCTCCGAAGCCGTGGCGTAGGAGGACTGGCGGCGACGGCCTACACTTCAAACACTTGACCGGTAAACCACTCCGCCAATTTCGCCAGCTCCGGCCCCAGCACCCGGTCGGCGTCGACCGGGGGCACGATCTTCCTGATATCCGCGACAAAATCCTGCAATGCCGGCGGCGCGGCGCGTTCAGTCACGTACAGGGCCTGCGAGGCGATCATGGCCAGCATCGCCATTGCCGCATCGAGGCAGCGGCCGGCCGTCGCTTCCTTGGTCCAGGCGAAGAATGCGGTGGTGGCGACGTCGTCCTGGCCGGCGCCGGCCGATTCGGTGCCCGGAATGAAGGTGCGCTGCGCCGCGAGTTTGGCCTGTTCGAGATAGCCGGTGATCGCCATCGGCACATAGCCGACATTGCCGTGCCCGTCGCTGTCGGCCCAATGCCGCCCGGTCATCAACAGGTCGGGCAGCAGCGACACCTTGCCGTTCAGCAGCTTTGAGGCGTGGCGGTCGCAGAGCAGGCAGAGATCGGCCCAGATCGCCGCCAGATCGTCGAGCGCCGGCGTCGCCATGGCATTGTGATAGCCGCCGGCCGAGATGCAGCGCCCCAGCGGGTGCGCCGCGTCGGGCGGGATATAGACTGGATTGTCCGAGATCGAGGCCAGCGATACGGTCGCCGCCTGCTCGGCGCCGGCCAGCGCCCGATGCGCATGGCCGAGCACACGCGGCACGATGCGGTAGCTGACCGGCGCCTGATAATTGCGCCGTCCATCCCCTGCGCCGACCAGAAACTGCCGCAACCCTTGCAAGGCGGCCGCTTCGTGTTCGTCGCCCCAGAGCCCGTCGAGCGCTGCATCATAATGCTCGAGCGGCGCACGAAACGCTTCGATCGACAGCGCGAACACCTTGTGCGCCATGGCGAGGCGACGACGCGCGGCAAGTGCTGCGTCCGCCACCAGTGCCGCCGCGCAGGGCGAGCCGTTGATCAGCGAACCGCGCTCCTTCACCTCAAGCTCAAGGCTGGCGGTAAGCGCAGCAAACAGCGGATAGAGCGCCAGGATCTCGCCGGCGCCACCCTGCCCTTGCGACGGCACCACCGGCATCGGGCCGCCGTCGAGCATCGCCGCGACCGCCCGTGCGATGCGCGGCGTGGTCGCGGCATTGCCTTCGATAAAGTTGGTCAGCCGCGCCAACACGATCGCCCTTACGACGCGCTCAGGCAATGGCTCACCGAACGATGTGGCGGCAGCAAAAGCCTTGATGCGCGCATGGCGGTCGCGCTCGTCAAGTTCGAGCTTGCGGCTTGCCAGCTCGCCCATCGCGGTGGTGACGCCGTAGATGACCGGCGGCGGATCGGACTCAATGAGTTTCAGGAACGAGGCGCGGCATTCGGCAATGCGTTGCAAGGCCTTGTCGCCGATTTCGACCGTGTCGTTTCTCCAGGCGACGCGCAAAACGGCATCGAGATTGATATCTTCGCGCGTCGTCACCGTAATCGGCATTGTCTTCGCCCGTCTGGTTTGCATGAGGGCGAAGCGATCGATCGTTGCCGAAATCCATGCCCTGGGTAATGTCTTCTAGTAGAGCGGTTCCTCAAACAATGTCTTGTCGCCGTCCATCAGCGCCTTGATCTGTGCCTGGCCACTGGCGGCGAGCGCGATGCGCACGCCGAATGGCCGCACCCGCATGTCGTTCTGGATCGCCATGCCCTGGCCCTCAGGTAGGTAGAAGCGGTCGATGCCGTATTGCGGTGCGATCGTGGATTCAGGATCAAGCGTCCAGCCCGGCGCGACCTGGCCGACAATATCGGCTTCGTCGGCGGTCGCCGGCGTCGGAGCCTTGCCGAACCAGGCCGTGGTCGCATGCCAATAGCCGTCGGCACCCGGCTTCAGCCGGACCACGATCGGCGTGTTCTCGCTCACGAGCTGGCCGGCCGGGATGTTGGCGATCAGCTTCACCGGCAAGCGCGATATTTCATAGCCGAGGATAATATAGTCGCCGCGCAGCAGATCGCGCGGATCGACCGGCTCGACTTTCAGCAAGACCTCCTTGCCGTTGCGCAGGATCGCCGCGCGGCCGGCGATGATCCAGCTCAGGAAGCCGATCTGGACGAGCGCCAGGACCAGCGCCGAGATGACAAGTTTCTTTCCCGACATCATGCTGCCGCTCCTTCCGGGGCCTTCATGCGTTTTTCCACACGGATGATGACGAGAGCCAGGATGCCGAACAGCACTGCGGCAGCCAGGAAGAAGCCGGCCGTGCCGAGCATCGTCTGCAAGGTCACGACATAGATAATGGCGAGCTCGAAGGCAAAGCCGGCATAGGCAACCCAGCGCAGCCCCCTGCTCTCGCGCCCGCCCAGCATGATCGCCGCGGCAATGCCGGCCAGTGCGATGACCGACGCAATGGCAAAGCCGTTGCTGAAGGCGTTGTCATCGCCCAGTTCGATCTGCATCATCGCCAGCCCGGTGAGAAAGCCGATCAAGGCGTGCAAAGGCAACCGCCCGCCGAGTTGCAAGATCCGGTCGGCCGGCCCAGCGGCGAAGATCGAAACCGCAAACAGCAGCGCCGACACCACGACGAGAGGAATAGCCACGGCGAGCGTGTTCTGGTCCAGGCCGCGCACCGCGATATAGAAAATGACCGAGAGAATGATCAGGTGGCGTGCCGGCTGGCTGCGCGTCCACAACGAGACGACAAAAAGCACCGGCGCCATGATAACGAAGAAATCCGGAAATACGGGGCGGTCATAAAAGTCGAACGCGCGCACGAACAGCCAGGCAACGGATATGCCGACGGCAGCGACCGTCAGCGGGTTCGAGCGCAACGCCACCGCGGCTAATGCCGTGCCGATGCCCCAGGTGACGATGGCCGAGGCTTCGTCACCCGTGAGATGGTACATCTGGCCGATCAGCGCGATCGATCCGCCGAAGGCCGCGGCGGCCACGATCCACAGCGCCTCGCCGATCGCCGCATGGTCGCGCATCTTCAACACCGCGCCGCCGACATAGCCGGCGAGAATGACGGCAAACAGTGCCGCGACCCGCACCAGCCGCGGGATGGCGTCCCAGTTGGCGGCGACGAAGAGCAGGATCGCGGCGCCGAACAGCAGCGCCGCCATCATGGCCAATATAGTGCCGAAGCTCAGCGATTTGCGCTCGTTTGCGTCGATGTCGCGCTTAAGCGCATCGGCCGTCTTCGCGTCGATCAGGCCAGCCTGCAGCCACCGCCCGATATCGGCCCTCGCCCGCGACGAATAGCTCGCCATGCCGCTTCTCCCCCACCTTGGTCTTTCTGACAGCCGATCCGCTCAAATCGTTGACGCAACGTCATTTTCCGATTCGGGTTTCTTCATGACGAAGCCGCGAACGCGCGTTAATGTTGCATTGCACAATTTGCATTGCTGCCATGCGCCAACAGCACTTTTAAATCGATATAACCCAGCCTATTTACTGTTCGTACACAAACGGAATGATCCGAAGAAAGACGAAACGAGCACTACCATGAACCTGATCCGCAACTACCGCAACTGGCGCCGCTACCGGGACACCGTCTCCGAGCTGAGCCGCCTGTCGAACCGTGAACTGACCGACCTCGGCATCAGCCGCAGCGACATCCACTACGTCGCCCGCAAGGCGGTCTAATCCTCTTCGGATCGCAAATGGTCCGAACCAGTTTTGAAAAAGAGAACGACAATGAACCTGATCCGCAACTATCGTAACTGGCGCGTTTACCGCGACACCGTTACCGAGCTGGGTCGCCTTTCGAACCGTCAGCTCCATGATCTCGGCATCGTCCGTGACGAGATCAAGATCATCGCCCGCAGGGCGACGATCTAACCAGAATTTCGCCAGGGTCGACCTCCTCCCCGACCCTGACGGATACGGTCAGCCTTCACCTCCTCCCGAGGGTTGACCACCAAAACGGCGCCCGCCGCACCTCCTCCCGCGGCGGGCGCTGTTTCCAAAGCGAACGCAGTTCGTCTTTCCGAAGCGAACGCTAGTTCGTCTTCAAAGTGAACGCAGGTCGTCTTCCAGGGATTTCGCCTCCCTCGATCCGGCGAAAAGAATTTCGTCAAAGCCGACCTCCTCCCCGGCAATGGCGAATACGGCCGATCCCCACCTCCTCCCGAGGATCGGCCCCAAAAACGACACCCGCCGCACCTCCTCCCGCGGCGGGTGTTGTTGTTTTTGGGCAGGCTTTTCAATTGCGCATGCAGTCGATCGAGGCGCTTTACGCCGCCATCAGACCGTCGCCGCGGACATAAGAAAGTCGAGCTCCGTCGCTGCACGACAATGACCCACGCTCGCACCGGCCAATTGCAAACGGCGCGCCAAGCGATTATTCCGGCGCTCATGAGCAAAAATCCTATCCACATCGTCGGCGGCGGCCTCGCCGGCTCCGAAGCCGCATGGCAGGCAGCGCAAGCCGGCGTTCCCGTCGTCCTGCATGAGATGCGCCCGGTGCGCGGCACCGATGCGCACAAGACCGATGGGCTTGCCGAACTCGTCTGTTCCAATTCCTTCCGCTCCGACGATGCCGAGAACAATGCCGTCGGCCTGCTGCATGCCGAAATGCGGTTGGCCGGCTCGCTGATCATGAGTGCCGGCGACGCCAACCAGGTGCCGGCCGGCGGCGCGCTGGCCGTCGATCGCGACGGCTTCTCCGACGCGGTGACGAAAAGGCTCGAAGCGCACCCGCTGATCACCATCGAGCGGGAGGAAGTGCCGGGCTTGCCGCCGGCGGAATGGGACCAGGCGATCATCGCCACCGGCCCGTTGACCGCGCCGTCGCTCGCCCAGTCGATCGCCGAGGCAACCGGCGCCGACGCGCTGGCCTTCTTCGACGCCATCGCCCCGATCATCCATTTCGACACGATCGACATGGACATTTGCTGGTTCCAGTCGCGCTACGACAAGGTTGGGCCCGGCGGCACCGGCAAGGACTACATCAATTGCCCGATGGACAAGGACCAGTATCTCGCCTTCGTACAGGCGCTGGTCGACGGCCAGAAGACCGAATTCAAGCAGTGGGAAGGCACGCCCTATTTCGACGGCTGCCTGCCGATCGAAATCATGGCCGAGCGCGGCGTTGAGACGCTGCGCTACGGGCCGATGAAGCCGATGGGGCTGACCAATGCCCACAATCCGACGGTAAAAGCCTATGCCGTGGTGCAGCTGCGCCAGGACAATGCGCTGGGCACGCTCTACAACATGGTCGGTTTCCAGACCAAGCTGAAGCATGCCGAGCAGGTGCGCGTCTTCCGCACCATTCCGGGCCTGGAAAACGCCGAGTTCGCCCGTCTCGGCGGCCTGCACCGCAACACCTACATCAATTCGCCGACCTTGCTCGACGCCTCGCTGCAGCTGAAGTCGCGGCCGGGCCTGCGCTTTGCCGGCCAGATCACCGGCTGCGAGGGCTATGTCGAGAGCGCGGCGATCGGCCTGCTCGCCGGCCGCTTCGCCGCCGCCGAGCGGCTCGGCCACGCGCCATCGCTGCCACCGCTCACCACCGCCTTCGGCGCCTTGCTCAACCACATCACCGGCGGCCACATCGTTTCCGACGACGAGCCGGGCAAACGCTCGTTCCAGCCGATGAACGTCAATTTCGGCCTGTTCCCGCCGGTGGAAGCACCGAAGACCGAAGGCAAACGCCTGCGCGGCAAGGACAAGACGGTGGCCAAGCGCCACGCGATCACCTCACGCGCGCGGGCAGATTGTCGGGAGTGGCTAGGGCTGCCGGCGCAAACATCGGAAGCTGCTGAATAGCCAAGTCTCAGAGTCCTAACGCGATTGACGTTTACGTCAACTCGCTGGCCAACCCCGCGTTGCGCGCCTGAGCAACAGCCAATGCCGGCGCAGAGCCGAAAGCCGGGCTGCGCCACCAAGCGGCGAGCGGCCATTGGCCATCTTGCCGAGATAGGCGCTGGTCAGCGCCAGCGGCAGGAACGCCGGACGCAGCGTTTCCGGAAGTGCGGACGCCCCTTGCTCGAAAGCGCGGAGATGCTCCTGCGCCAATGCAATCATCGCAGCCACCGCGCGCTGAGCGCCGGGGCCGCCGTCGCCGCTGACGAACTCCTCCGGCGACGAGCCGGCCGCTGCAAGGATATCCGCCGGCACGAAGCATTGCCCGCGTCGGCGATGCAGCGGCAACAGCAGCAACAGGCCGGTCATCGCCTGGGCGCAGCCGGCCCTGCCCGCCAGTTCGGCAAAGCGCGGCGCCTGATTGGGATCGAGCACCATCGCCGCCAGCTGGATCAGCGCGGCCGCCGTCTCGCCGCAATATCCCTCGAGATCGGTGCGCGACGGCATCGGATCGTCATAGAGGTCGAAGATGCGGGCCTCGAGCATGTTGTCGAAGGCAGTTTTGGGCAGGCCATGGGCAGAAATCGTCGCCTTCAGCGCATCGGCGAGCGGGTTGCCTGTGGCTGCGGCTTCAGCAGCGATGACATCGCGCCACCATTGCAGCCTCACTTCGCCCGGCAATGCCTCGTGGATGCGGTCTCGGACAGACGCAATCTCGGCATTGAAGGCGTAAAGCGAAAACAGCGCCGCGCGCTTGTTGGCCGGTGCATAGAGTGCGCTGACATAGCGGTCATGGTCGCCGGCGCGCACCGTCTCCATGACGATGTCAGCTGTATCGGTCACGTCAGTCGACGGCGATGAGCGCCGCGGCCACGGCGCGGTCTTCGGCAAGCAGAACATTGTAGGTCCGCACCGCTGCCCCCGTAGACATCGGGTCGGAGCCAATGCCAGCCGCTTTCAGCGCCGCCCGAAGTGCTGTCGGCAAGGGCCGCAAATCCTTGCCTGTACCGACCAGCAGGATCTCGACCTTGCCGGCCTCAGCCAGCAGCA
This sequence comes from Mesorhizobium sp. M0761, assembly GCF_040320205.1. Classification (NCBI taxonomy): domain Bacteria; kingdom Pseudomonadati; phylum Pseudomonadota; class Alphaproteobacteria; order Hyphomicrobiales; family Phyllobacteriaceae; genus Mesorhizobium; species Mesorhizobium sp. M0761. The sequence continues at coordinate 226,598 of NZ_JAMYPF010000003.1, read as the reverse complement.
GGTCGAAATCCGCCGCCGTCAGGGCCAGCGGATCGGCCGGCTCCCAGCCATGGATGCCGGAGGGCAGGCAAAGAAGCGAGCCGCGATGCGACATGTCGGCGAAGCGGAAGCCGCCATTGCCGTAGGCTTCGATCGGCGCCCGTCCGGGGAAATGCGCCTCGCGGATGACGATGCCTTTTGCCACCAGCGCAGCCGTCAGGTCGCCATGGCCTTGCCGCCACCAACCGGCTTCTCCTCATCGGCGCTCGCTCCCTGCGGCCTGAGCCTGAACAGGATCAGCAAGGGCGCTGCGATGAAGATCGACGAATAGGTGCCGAAGACGACGCCGAACAGCATCGCCATGGTGAACGAGCGGATCACCTCGCCGCCGAACAACACGAGCGCCAGCAGCGCCAGGATGGTCGTCACCGAAGTCAGCGTCGTTCTCGACAGCGTCTCGTTGATGGCGTTGTTCAACAATTGTGGGAGCGGCATTCGTTTGTATTTTCGCAAATCTTCTCGAACACGGTCATAGACGACGATCGTGTCGTTGAGCGAATAGCCGATAATGGTCAGGATCGCCGCCAGCGAAGACTGGTTGAACTCGAGCCCGGTGATGACGAAGAAGCCCAGCGTCATCACCACATCGTGCACCGTCGCCACGATTGCGCCGACCGCGAACTGCCATTCGAAGCGGAACCAGACATAGACCAGGATGCCGATCAGCGCGATGATCATCGCAATCGTGCCTTGCTTGGCCAGTTCGCCCGAAACGGTGGGACCCACCACCTCGACGCGGCGGAAATCGTAATTGTCCTGCAGCTCGCCGCGCACCTTGTCGATGACGGTCTGCTCGGCGTTCTCACCGCCATCCTGGGTGCCAACGCGGATCAGCACGTCATTCGGCGCGCCGAATTGCTGGACCTGCACTTCACCGATATTGAGCTCCGACAGCCGGCTTCTGATATCGCCAATATCGGCGTCGCCTTGCTTGGACTGCACCTCGATGATCGAGCCGCCCTTGAAGTCGATGCCGTAGTTGATGTCGATGGTCAGGAATCCGATAACCGACGCGATCGACAGCAGGCTGGACAGTGCGAACGTCCAGCGGCGGATGCCCATGAACGGGATTTTCGTGCCGGCCGGAACGAAGGTCACCGGCGCACGCGGCAATTCCTTCGGACGCGCACGGCGCAGCCAGATCGACACCAGCAGACGGGTGAAGGTGAAGGCGGTGAACACCGTGGTCAAAATGCCGATGGCATAGGTGATGGCGAAGCCCTTGACCGGTCCGGTGCCGAGATAGAACAGCACGACCGTGGCAATCAGCGACGTCACGTTGGAATCCACGATGGTCGCCAACGCCTTGGTGAAGCCTGTGTCGATCGACTGGATGACCGAACGGCCGGCCCGTCGCTCCTCTCGGATACGCTCATAGATCAGCACGTTGGAATCGACCGCCATGCCGATGGTCAGCACGATACCGGCAATGCCGGGCAAGGTCAGTGTCGCGCCAAGCAGCGACAAGACCCCGACGATCATCGCCACGTGCACGGCGAGCGCAATGTTGGCGAGGAAGCCGAGAAGTCCGTAGGCGACGAACATGAAGGCGACGACGAGAATGGAGCCGATGATGCCGGCGACCTTGCCGGCATGGATCGAATCCTGGCCGAGGCCCGGGCCGACGGTGCGTTCTTCGATCACGGTCAGCTTTGCCGGCAGCGCGCCGGCGCGCAGCAGCACGGCGAGGTCGTTGGCGCTTTCGGCGGTGAAATTGCCTGAGATCTGGCCGCTGCCGCCGAGGATCGGTTCGCGGATCACCGGCGCCGAAATCACCTGATTGTCGAGGATGATGGCGAACGGCTTGCCGACATTCTGCTGCGTCGCCTGGCCGAATCGTGTCGCACCGCGCGAGTTGAAGACGAACGAAACCACCGGCTCGTTGTTTCGGGAATCATAGGTTGCCGTCGCCTTGGCAAGATCTTCACCGGACACGATGACGCGATTTTCCACCAGATACGGAACCGGCGGATCGTCCTGCGAATAAAGCACCGAGGAGCCTGCCGGCGGGCGGCCGTTCAGCGCATCCTGCACCGACATCGAGGTATCGACCATCTGGAAGGTCATCTTGGCGGTCTGGCCGATGATCTCCTTCAGCCTTTGCGGATCCTGCAGGCCCGGCACCTGGACGAGTACACGGTCGTCGCCCTGCCGCTGCACGATCGGCTCGGTGGTGCCGAGTTCGTTGACGCGACGCTCGACGACTTCGATCGACTGCGCCAATGCGGCCGAGGTGCGGTATTTGATGCCGGCGTCGGTGACGGTGAATTTGAGCAGCCCGGCTTCGGAATCATCCAGGGACATCTCCTGGATGGAGCCACCGGTGAACAGGCCGGCGGCGACCGGATCGGTCAGCGGCTTAAGCGCCGCCTTGGCGGCATCGATCTGGGTTGGATCGGTGATGCGCACTTGTACGGTCCTGCCGGTGCCGCCAAGGCCGGTATAGCCCACCTTGGCATCGCGCAGCAGCGTGCGGATCTCGTCGCGCGTCGTTTCCAGCTGCGCCTTGACCAGGTCGTTCTGGTCCATCTGCAAGAGGATGTGCGAACCGCCCTGCAGATCGAGACCAAGCGTCATCTGCCGCTTCGGCACCCAGTTGGGCAATTGCGCCAATGTGCTGGCCGGGAAGAGATTTGGCGCGGCAAGGATGAATGTGACGGCCACGGCGATCCAGATCAGGATCATCTTCAGGCGCGAAAAATACAGCATATGGCGTTGTCCGTCAGGGCGTACTGGCGGATCGTTCCGCCGACAATTCGGTTATTTCTTGGCGTTCTTATTTGCCACCGGCTCGCCCTTAACCCGCACTTCGCCGATTGTCGAGCGCGCTGAGGTCAATTTGGCGCTGCCGCCGGCAGCGGTTTCGGCGTCAATCGCCTCTGTCGGTTCCATTCTAATTCTGATCACCGCCGGGCGCTATCGTGCGCTACTCGACTATTTTCAATTGTGCAGGCATCGGTCCGGAACGCAAAAGCAAGGCCAGATCATCGGCGTTCTCCTTTGTAAGGTTGCCCGATATCTGGCCGCGGCCGTTAAGAATTGGCTCGCGGACGACTGGCACCGAAAGCACTTGGTTGTCGAGGATCATCGCAAATAGCTTGCCGACATTCTGCGAGGTCGCCTGCGCAACGCGTGCCGTTGCCCTGGAATCGAAGGTGAACGAAACCGCCGGCTCATTTGTGACGGAGTTGGGAGTCGCCTGAGCATTGACAATGTCGTCACTGGAAACGATCGTTCGGCTCTCAACCAGATAGGGAACCGGTGGATCGTCCTTCGAATAAACCACCACCGAGCCAGCGGGCGTCCGGCCATTGATCGCATCAGCGACCGGCATCGACTCATCAACCCACTGAAAAGTCAGCATTCCGGTTCGGGTGAGAATTCTCCTCAGCCTTTGCAAATCCGCAACGCCCGAGGTCCGGACCAGCATACCGTCTTCGCCCTCTGGCCGCACTACTGGGTCGGCTACACCTAGATCACGCAGGCGATTCTTAATGACCACGATCGACTGCGCAAGCGCGATCGACATCCGATACTTGATACCTGTGTCTGTTACCGTGAACTTGAGCAACGCTGCTCCGGTATCATCCAGGATCACTTCCTGGACCGGACCAGCGCTGCCAAGGACAGGATCAGTCACCGCCTCCAATGCCATCTTGGCCGCGCCGACCTGAGCGGCGTCGGTGATATGCACCTGAACGGCCCGACCCGACTTAGCAAGACCAGTATAGCCGATCCTTGCATCGCGCAGCAGCGTCCTGATTTCGTCACGCGTCGCCTCCAACCGGCGATCGATCACATCGGTCGCGTCCAATCGAAGCAGCACGTCCGCGCCGGCAGCGTGAAGACTGGGCGCGTCGACGAGCATTGTGGCCATAGCAAGCCAGATCAGGATCATTTTCAGGCGCGAAAAATGGACCATACGCCGTCTTTGTCAGAGCTCTGCCCGCGGATCGCTCCGCTTGGGAAACTGGCTTACTTCTTGGCGTTCTGGTTGGCCACCGGCTCGCCCTTGACCCGAACATCGGCGATCGTCGAGCGCAGCGCCGTCACCTTGGTGCCGCCGCCGAGGTCGATCTCAAGCTCATTGTCGTCGATCACCTTGGTCACCTTGCCGACGAAGCCGCCGCCGGTGATGACCGTGTCGCCACGGCGCACGGCCGAGATCATCTCCTGGCGCTTCTTCAACTGGGCGCGCTGCGGCCGGATGATGAGGAAATACATGATCACGAAGATCAGAACGAACGGGAGTATCATGCCGATATCCCCGAACGGACCAAGCGGAGTTCCGGTAGCTTGGGCGTATGCCGGTGTGACGAACATCAAGAACTCCTGGTTACGAAGAAGGCCGTAGGGCGGCCTCGCCAAATTTGGCCGGAATATAGTGGGTAAAGTTACCAATGCAACTGCGCGGCCGGGCTTTCAGCTGCTTTTCCGGCCGGTTGACCCGTGTTAGAGCATGCTCCCGGAATACGGGCGTGGTTTTCGCAAAAGATCATGCCCAAACAAAAGCTTGGAACCAGTTTCTATCTCGCCCGGATCAAGACGATTTCGGCCCCTACGCACGTTCGTGCGGAAACATAAAAGACGAGACATGACCGACAGCACCATCGAGGCCCTGAACCAAAAGCTCGACCGCCTGATCGAGGCGGTCACCCGCCTCGCCCCGCCGCCGGTGCCGCAAACCGATCTTGCGGTTGCCGATTGCTTCGTCTGGCAGGCCGACCCCGGCTATCTCGAGCCGGTGCGCAAGGTCAACCGCGTCGACATCGGCCTGATCCGCGGCGTCGACCGCGTGCGCGACATTCTGGTCGAAAACACGGAACGCTTCGCCGCCGGCCATGCCGCCAACAATGTGTTGTTGTGGGGTGCGCGCGGCATGGGCAAATCCTCGCTGGTCAAGGCCGTGCATGCGCAGATCAACGCCCAGGCCAAATCCGACCTGCCGCTCAAGCTGATCGAGATCCATCGCGAGGATATCGACACGCTGCCCAGGCTGATGGGCCTGCTGAAGGCGGCGCCGTTTCGCTTCATCCTGTTTTGCGACGACCTCTCCTTCGACCATGACGACACCTCCTACAAGTCGCTGAAGGCAGCCCTTGAAGGCGGCGTCGAGGGCCGCCCGGCCAATGTCATCTTCTACGCCACGTCGAACCGCCGGCACCTGTTGCCGCGCGACATGATCGACAATGAGCGCTCGACCGCCATCAACCCGTCCGAGGCGGTCGAGGAAAAGGTTTCGCTGTCCGACCGTTTCGGCCTGTGGCTCGGCTTCCACAAATGTTCGCAGGACGAATATCTCGACATGGTCAACAGCTATGCCAGCCATCACGGGCTCACTATCGACCCGGAGCAGCTGCGCGCCGAGGCGCTGGAATGGGCAACGACGCGCGGCAGCCGCTCGGGCCGCGTCGCCTGGCAGTTCACCCAGGATCTGGCCGGCCGGCTCGGCAAGCCGCTGAACGACTGATTGATTTCCGTCAGGTCACTGAAAAAGCCCGCCCCTTGCGGAGCGGGCTGAGCCGGCGGGCCGGACTGGAGGTCAGACGGCCTGCAAAACGTTTATTGTTCTATTCGAGATAGCCAGAGGGGTCGACCGGGGCCGAGTTCTTGCGCACTTCGAAGTGCAGTTTCGGCGAGTCGGTGGTCCCGCTCATGCCCGACAGCGCGATTTCCTGGCCGCGCTTGACCTTCTGGCCGCGCTGCACCTCGATCGACCTGGCGTGACCATAGACGGTGACCAGCCCGTTTTCGTGGCGCACCAGAACCGTATTGCCGAATTCCTTGAGGCCGTCGCCGGCATAGATGACCACGCCGTTTTCGGCCGCCTTGACCGGCGTCCCCTCAGGCACGGCGATGTCGACACCATCCTTGCCGCCACCAAAATTGGAGATGACGCGGCCACGCACCGGCCAACGCATCTTGCCGATGCCGGTGGCATCGGGCGCAACAGCATCGTCGTCCTCGGCCTGCTGGATAACCTTGGCGTCCTTCTTCGGCGGCGTGTAGGTGGCGAGTGTCTCCGTCGGCTTTGCCGCCGGTTGGGTGGTCGCGGTCGTCACCGGATCAACTTTGGCCGGCTTGGCGCTGGCGACCGTTGCGGTGCCACCTGCCGGAACCTTCAGCGTCTGGCCGATCTTGAGCAGGCCGTCCTGCATGCCGTTCGCCTGCTTCAGCACCACGACGCCAACGCCGGTCTTCCTGGCGATGGAGGACATGGTGTCGCCTGACTGGACCGTGTAGGTGCCCGCGCCGGCCTTTGGCGCGGCCGAGGCCGTCTGCGCCGGCTTGTCGGTCTTCGGCTTGTTCGCTGCCGAAGCGTCAACCTGCGCGGCGGACTTGCCGTCCTTGAGTTTCGGCTGCTGCGGCAGCACGGCGACCTTTTCCGGCGCCGGCGCCTTGGGGCTGTTTGCCGGCTTGCCGTCGGCAAGTTTCGGCTCTGTCCCCTTGCTTGAATAGGCATAGGCCGGGATGACCAGTTTCTGACCGGTCTTCAGCCCCTTGGTGGCGCTCAAGCCGTTGACCTTCATGATCACGTCGGCGGGCACATGATAGCGATGAGCGATGCCGGAAATGGTCTCGCCGTCGCTGACCACGATCTCGGTCGCATGCGGCGTACCAGCCGCAACTGGTTTCGGATCGGAGTCACCGGCATTCTTGAACGGCCTCGCCGGCTGGACGGTGCCGGTAGTCGTTCTGTCGACATGCGGTGCCGGTGCAAGCGCCGGCGCGGAAGCGGTACGCATCGGAGCAGCTTTGGGCGCGCTCGGCGGCGGCAGCTGCTGGACGGTGACCGGCTCCAGGCTGGAGCGGCTGACCGACTGGTTATGGCTGCCATCGACAGGTGCCGCAGCGATCGGCTCGGCCGCCACATCGCCCGGATAGGGCTGAGCGGTGCTCTGCTTGTCGATGATGGCGCGCTGATTGTTGGTCGAGGAGGTGAAGACGTCGTCGACACCATTGAACCGCGAGACTTGGGAGCTACACCCCGCCGCCACTCCGGCTAGCATGAGGACAGCGCAGCCCCGCGACAGAGTACGCCCGTTTGCCTTCAAAACACTGAATTGCATCGCACTAACCCGCACAGACCCGGTACACACTGGTCATGATTAAAGCGCGTTAATGTTACTGGCGGGTTAACCCCATAGAATCAGACGCAAATTTTCTTAAAACATTTTCGAACGCGCCGAAGGTGCGTTGAGATTCAGGTCAGGCCGAGTCGAAAATGACAGGTTCTGAGAACCGGCCTACGCCGGCCGTAGCCTTCATAGAGCGGAGGCATTTATGACGGCTTCGACCGGCGAAGGCCGGAGCGGAGCGTACTCAAACATGTGAGCACCGGAAGCGCAGGAACCTGCCATTTGCAGGCCGGCCTCACATGAATATCAGCGCACCTAAATAACCGCCGCGACGCTGCGCAGGATCGGCTGCAGGCGCACGGTGCCGATATCCTCGCGCTCGAAGCGGCTGCCGACCTTGGTCAGCTTGGCCAGCACCTGCTCGCCCTCCTCCGGCCCGATCGGGGCAATGACGATGCCGCCGCTCGACAATTGGTCGAGCAGGAAGCGCGGCAGGCTGTCGAAAGCCGCCCAGGCTACGATGCGGTCGAACGGCGCTTCATTGGCAAGCCCGTTGGAACCGTCGGCCTGGCGCACGATGACATTGCCGATGCCGAGCGCCTCGAAGCGTTGCCTGGCCTGCTCGGCCAGCGTTTTGTAGCGGTCGACGCTGACGATGCGCGCCGCGAGCCGCGACATCACCGCTGCCGTGTAGCCCGAGCCGGTGCCGATCTCCAGCACCCGGTTGCCGGGCTCTATTGCCAGGGCCGCAATCACCGCCGCCTGCAGATCGGCGCCCTCGATCGCCTCGCCGCATTCGATCGGCAGCATGCCGTCCGACCAGGCGATGGAATGGAACTGGCCGTTGAGGAAGCCGCGCCGCGGCGTCGCCTCGAAGGCTGCGATCAGCGCCTTCGGCACCGCGCCTTGGCCGCGCAGGCGCAGCAGGAAAGCGGCAAAACCCTCGCGATCGTCGAGCGGCAAGTTCATGCCAGAACCTTCTTCATGCGAACACCTTATTCAGACAGCGCCTTGGTCAGTTGGTCACGGATTTCATGCGCGGTGAGGTCAAGCTGCAGCGGCGTCACAGACACGAGCCGGTTGCGCAGAGCATGGAGATCGGTGCCCTGCTTGCCCTCGACCGGCTCGCGGCCGAAGCGCAGCCAGTAATAAGGCAGGCCGCGCCCGTCGCGGCGCTCGTCGACCCAAAGGCTGTGCACCAGCTTGCCCTGCGACGTCACGACGGTGCCGGCAACCTCGTCAGGGAGGCAGTTGGGAAAGTTGACGTTGAGCAGCACGCCGTCCGGCAGCGGCATGGCGACGAGCTTTTTCAGCAACGCCGGCGCCAGCGCCTCGGTGGTCTCATAGGGAACGACGCGGTCCTCGCCGACATAGGAATAACCCTGGCTGAGTGCGATCGAGCGGATGCCGAGCAGCGCGCCTTCCATGGCGCCGGCGACGGTGCCGGAATAGGTGACGTCGTCGGCGATGTTGGCGCCGGAATTGACACCGGACAGGATCAGGTCCGGCGCGCCAGGCAGGATCTTCTTGACGCCCATGATGACGCAGTCGGTCGGCGTGCCGCGCACGGCGTAGTGTTTCTCGCCGATCTTGCGCAGCCGGAGCGGCTCCGAGATCGACAGCGAGTGCGCGTAGCCGGACTGGTCCTGCTCCGGCGCCACGACCCAGACATCGTCCGACAGCGTGCGGGCGATGCGTTCGAGCGACGCCAGGCCCTCGGCATGGATGCCGTCATCATTGGTCAGAAGGATGCGCATTACTTCGATTCGATCTTCGCCAGACCGCCCATATAAGGCCGCAGCACTTCAGGAATGGTTACGCTGCCATCCTCATTCTGGTAGTTTTCGATGACGGCAATCAGCGCACGGCCGACAGCGGTGCCCGAACCGTTCAGCGTGTGCACAAAGCGGTTGCCCTTGCCATCCCGGTCCTTGTAGCGGGCATCCATGCGCCTGGCCTGGAAGTCGCCGCAGACCGAGCAGGACGAGATTTCGCGATAGGCGTTCTGGCCGGGCAGCCAGACCTCGATGTCGTAGGTCTTGCGCGCGCCAAACCCCATGTCGCCCGTGCACAGGACCATGGTGCGGAACGGCAGCTCCAGTCGCTTCAGCACCTCTTCCGCGCACTGCGTCATCCGCTCGTGCTCGGCGAGCGAAGACTCCTGGTCGGTGACCGAGACCAGCTCGACCTTATAGAACTGGTGCTGGCGCAACATGCCGCGCGTGTCGCGGCCGGCGGAGCCCGCTTCCGAGCGAAAGCACGGCGTCAGCGCCGTATAGCGCAGCGGCAGCTTTTCATGGGCCGTGATTTCTTCGCGCACCAGGTTGGTGAGCGGGACCTCGGCGGTTGGAATCAACCCGAGCCGGCCATCGCCATGCTGCACGAAGAACAGATCGTCCTCGAATTTCGGCAGCTGGTTGGTCCCGAAAAGCACTTCGTCGCGCACCATCAGTGGCGGGATGACTTCTTCATAGCCATGCTCGGTCGTGTGCAGATCGAGCATGAACTGGCCGATGGCGCGCTCCATCCGCGCCAGCCCGCTCTTCAGCACGGTGAAGCGTGATCCCGACAGCTTTGCCGCCCGCTCGAAATCCATCATGCCGAGCGCTTCGCCGATCTCGAAATGCTCCTTCACCCAGTTCGGCCGGGTCGGCACCTCGCCGACGATATGCTTGACGACATTGTCGTGCTCGTCCTTGCCGACCGGCACGTCGTCGAGCGGCACATTCGGCAGCACCGCCAGCGCATCGTTCAGCGTCTTGTCGAGCTCGCGCTCGCGCGCCTCGCCATTCTGGATGAAGGTCTTGATATCGCCGACTTCGGCCTTGAGCTTTTCGGCAAGTGCCGTGTCGCCCGAACGCATGGCGTTGCCGATCTCCTTCGAGGCGGCGTTGCGGCGTTCCTGCTTGGTCTGCAGCTCGGTGACGTGCTCGCGCCGCGCTTCGTCCTTCTTGATTAGCTCATCGACCGTGGACTGCGCCTCGTCAGCCGACCACGAGCGCTTGGCCAGCGCCTCGACAAGGGCCTTCGGGTTGTCGCGAATCCATTTGATATCAAGCATGGTTGGTCGTCCTCGAGCTAAGGCCTGAGGGCGTAAACCGCATCCTTCATCGATGCAAGATGGCGGCTGTCGCGTTTTTCCGCTAACGCGGATACCCGAACGCGACGGCCTATGAAGGAGCCTGCTTTGAGGACGCGTCCGCCGCCTTTTCGGCCACGGCTTCGGCGGCTTCCTGCTTCTCGCGCGCCAGCTTCTGCTTGACCTGATCGCGCTCGATCAGCCGGGCCGCCCAGATCGACACCTCGTAGAGCAGGATGGTCGGGATGGCCAAACCGATCTGGCTCATCGGATCAGGCGGCGTCAGCACCGCCGCGACGACGAAGGCGATGACGATCGCCCATTTGCGCTTCTCGGCCAGCGCCTTCGACGACAGCATGCCGACGCGCGTCATCAGGCTGGTCACCACCGGCAGCTGGAACACCAGGCCGAAGGAGAAGATCAGCGTCATGATCAGGCTGAGATATTCCGACACTTTCGGCAGCAGCGAAATCTGCACCTGGTCGTCGGTGCCGGCCTGCTGCATGGCGAGGAAGAACCACATCACCATCGGCGTGAAGAAGAAATAGACCAGCGACGCTCCCATCAGGAACAGGATCGGCGATGCGATAAGGAACGGCAGGAAGGCGTTGCGTTCGTTCTTGTAGAGGCCTGGCGCGATGAATTTGTAGATCTGCGTGGCGATCAGCGGAAAGGCGATGACCATGCCGCCGAACATGGCGAGCTTGACCTGGGTGAAGAAGAATTCCTGCGGCGCCGTATAGATCAGCTCGACCTTGTGCGGATCGAGCCCGGCCCACTGCGTGGCCCACTTGAACGGAACGACCAAAAGATTGAACAGCTTCTTGGCAAAGAAGAAGCAGACGAGGAAGGCGACGAAGAAACCGCCGATCGACCAGATCAGCCGCCGGCGCAGTTCGATCAGATGCTCCATCAGCGGAGCCGACGACTTCTCGATCTCGTCCTTTTCGCTATCCGTAATGCTCACTTGGCGGCCCCCGCCGTCTTCTTGGACGCGGGCTTCGTGGCCGGCGCAAGCTTCGGCTCAGCCTTTGCGACTGCCTTCGGTGCAGCAGCGGGCTTGGTGGCGGCTTTTCCAGGTGCAGCCTTGGCGGGCGCCGCTGACGGCTTGGCCGCAACCTTCGCCGCAGGCGCCGGCTTTGCCGGTGCTGCCTTGGCTGCCGCTGTTTTGGTTGCCGGGGCCTTTGATATCGCAGCCCCCTTGGCGCGCGCGTTTCGTGGCGCTGCTGTTGCTGCACCCGGTGTCACCACCGCCTGATCGGTCATCGCCGGAAGGATCGGCGCCGCCGGCGCTGTTTCCGGTCCGTTGACACCCGGCATCACCGTCGCGCCGTTCTTGAGCGGCTCGGCCGGCTGTGGTGTTTCTGCCGCGGGCGTTGAGGGGTCGACGGCGGGCTTCGGCTTCATCACCGCATCGACGCCGGAGCGAACCTCGGCTGCCGCCTGTTCGAACGGATTGAGCTGCTTGCGAATCTCGGCCGCCGGATTGAGGCCGCGCAGCGTATCGACAGACTTCTTGACGTCGTCGAGCTCGGCTTCCTTCAACGCCTCGTTGAACTGCTTCTGGAAGTCGGAGGCCATGGCACGCAGCTTCGCCGTCGTGCGGCCGAAGGTGCGCAGCATATTGGGCAAATCCTTGGGTCCGACGACCACGATCATGACGATCGCGATCACCAGCATTTCGGTCCAGCCGACTTCAAACATGGCAATCAGTTCCGACTAGTGCTTGTCGCCCAAAAGTGCGAAGCGGTTTTGGGACAACGACTTGCACAAAAGCAACAACCTTCGGCTCAGCTCTTGCTGGCCTTTTCCTTCACTGCCGAAACGGTCTCGTCCGGGCGGTGCTCGACGGTGCGCTTGTCTTCGGCGGTATCGTCGTCGGCCATGCCCTTCTTGAAGCTCTTGATGCCCTTGGCCATGTCGCCCATCAACTCGGGTATCTTGCCGCGGCCGAACACCAGCAGCACGATCACCAGCACGATCATCCAGTGCCAAATCGAAAATGAACCCATTGTAACTCTCTCTCGAATGTTTTCCCTGGCGATGATCTATGCGTTTTCGCGTTGGGATTCAAACACAACAGCGACAAAGTTTATGAAGGCGCGGCTTATGTCACGCATTTTCGGCAAAGCTGCCCGCTACCAATCGGCGCATCTACCGCAGCAATGCAGCTTTTTGACAGCCGCTTGCGGTCAATCTTCCGTGACGCGCGGCGTCAGCAGGCCGAGTTCCTCGAGATCGATGTCGGTCAACGCATCCTCGTCCTCGGTCAGGGCGTCCGGATCGGCCGGCGGCAACGGGATGGCGAAATTCGACGGCATTCGGCCGGAAAGCAGCCCTGCCCCCTTCAGTTCGTCCATGCCGGGAAGATCGCGGATATCCTCCAGTGCGAAATGGTCGAGGAAAGTGTCTGTCGTGCCGTAGGTGACGGGACGGCCGGGCGTGCGGCGGCGGCCGCGCATGCGCACCCATTCCGTTTCGAGCAGCGTATCCAGCGTGCCCTTCGAGGTCTCGACGCCTCTGATGTCCTCGATCTCGGCGCGCGTCACCGGCTGGTGGTAGGCGATGATCGCCAGCACTTCGAGCGCCGCGCGCGACAGCTTGCGCTGCTGCACCGTGTCGCGGCTCATCAGGAAGGCGAGATCGCCGGCGGTACGGAAAGCCCAGGCATCGCCGACCCGGACCAGATTGACGCCGCGCCGCGCATAGATCTGCTGCAGCTCAGCCATGGCAGCGGCTATGCTGATGCCGTCGGGCAATCTGGCTGCGAGCTGCTTTTCGCTGACCGGCTCGGCGCTGGCGAACACAATCGCCTCGGCCATGCGTATGGCTTCGGCCATATGCAGCCGTTCGCCAGGATTCAGAAGCAGGGTATCAGTCGGGTCCTGGGCGATAATGCCCTCCTCGGTCTCTTCTTCGACCTTGAACGGAATGACCGAAGCGTTGGCGCGTTCGCTCATGATGCCACCTCGACTGCCTTGATTGGCTGCGCGCGGCCGCGCAGATAGAGCGGCGCGAACACCTGGTCCTGCCGCATCTCGATGCTGCCTTCGCGCACCAGTTCCAGCGACGCCGCAAACGAGCTGGCAATCGCGGTACGCCGTTCGTCCGGGCTGGTCAGGTAATTGATCAGATAGCTGTCCAGCGCCGTCCAGTCGCGCAGCGAGCCGATCAGCCGGGTCAGGATATCGCGCGCATCCTTGAGCGACCACACGCCACGCCGGGCAATTGTCACATTGGTGATCGCCTGTTTCTGGCGCTGCTGCGCATAGGCGGTGAGCAAATCGTAGAGCGAGGCCGAATAGGCGTTACGCTTCTCGACGATGACCATTTCAGGCATGCCGCGTGCAAACACGTCGCGGCCGAGCCGGTTGCGGTTGACCAGCCTTGCCGAGGCGTCGCGCATGGCCTCCAGACGCTTCAGCCGGAACTGCAGCACCGCGGCCAGTTCCTCGCCGCTTTCGCCTTCCTCGCCGGGCTGCTTGGGGATGAGGAGCTTCGACTTGAGGAAGGCCAGCCACGCCGCCATCACCAGGTAGTCGGCGGCAAGCTCAAGCCTTAGCGCCCTCGCCGTCTCGACGAAGGTCAGATACTGCTCGACCAGCGCCAAGATGGAAATCCGCGACAGATCGACCTTTTGGTTGCGGGCGAGATGCAGCAAGAGGTCGAGCGGACCTTCGAACCCGGCGACGTCGACGACAAGCGACGGGTCGCCGGTGACCCGTGAATCGTCGTTCTCGGCCCACAGACGGTCCATCGGTGCGGCCTTCGCAGCCTTGCTGTCCAATGTCTCCGCCACTTGTTCCTTTACCTCTGGTTAGAGCATGATGCCGAAAAGTGTGAAGCGGTTTTCGGACGACATCATGCTCTCTCTATCTAATTTAGAGACGGATTCAGATTTCAGGTCGAACAGACCTGAAATCATCCGTCTCTAGGCCACCGCATCGAAATAGGTGGCAAACTCGGCGCGTATCTCGGTTTCGTCGGCCCGGTCGCGATCCCTTATATAGGTCAGCGCCCGCTTGGCGCGCTCCAGCGATGTCCCTTCAAGTCCCGTGGTTCGCGATGCGATGCCCGCCATCTCCTCGAAAACGCCATTGCAGTGAAGGACCAGATCGCAGCCCGCCGCAAGGATCGAGGCCGCCTTTGTCGGGAAATCCCCAGAAAGTGCCTTCATCGAGGTGTCGTCGCTCATCAACAGCCCGTCGAAGCCGATCTCGCGGCGGATGATCTCGTCGATGACCTTACCTGACGTGGTCGCCGGGTTGTTCGGATCGATGGCGCTATAGACGACATGCGCCGTCATCGCCATCGGCAGATGGCTAAGCTCGCGGAAAGGGGCGAAATCATGCCGCTGCAGGTCGCTCAGCGAGGCATCGACCACAGGCAGTTCGAAATGCGTGTCGGCAAAGGCGCGCCCGTGACCCGGAATGTGCTTCATGACCGGCAGCACGCCGCCCGACATCAGCCCTTCCGCCGCCGCGCGGCCGAGTTCGATGACCGGGCGCGGCTCCTTGCCATAGGCGCGCGCGCCGATGACGTCGCTGGCGCCCTCGATCGGCACGTCCAGCACCGGCAGGCAATCGGCAGAGATACCGTAGCGTAACAGGTCGAAGGCGTGCAGCCGCGCCATCAGCCAGGCAGCGCGGGTGCCGGCATCATGGTCCTTGCGCCACAATGCACCGAGCGCGCCGCCGGCGGGATAGTTCGGCGCCAGCGGCGGCCGCAGGCGCTGCACCCGGCCACCTTCCTGGTCGATGAACACCAGCGCATCGGGGCGCCCGATACAGTCGCGCATTTCGGCGACCAGATCGCGGATCTGCTCGGTTTCGCCGATGTTGCGCGCAAACAGGATGAAGCCCCACGGGCATTCATTGCGATAGAAACGGATTTCTTCGCGGGTCAGCGATTTCCCGGCACAGCCGAGGATCATGGATTTTGATTCGGTCATTCCACCAGTTTAGGGCTTCGCGCCGGCAAAGGGAATCTCCCCGGACGGCAAGCGCCTCAACCTCTCGCCCATCCACATGAAAAAGCCGGCGCGACCCTTGGGAACGCACCGGCTCTGATAATTGGATCCGGCCTTACCGAGACACGAAGCAGTTGCCGCCGGCAGCCTTGTAGCTGGTGCACAGATTGATCGCATCGTTGCGCGATTGCGCAGGCACCCGGACACGGTAGAAGGTGCCCTTGCCGGCGATCTCCGCCTTGACGATGTTGGCGGTGCGACCGGCGAGCACATTTCCATAGCGGCGCTGCAGGTCGGCGTAGTTGGCCTGGGCGCTTTCGACCGTCGGCTGCGAAGCGATCTGCATCGACCACGAACCGCCCGATGTCGAAGCCGTCGCCGGGATGGAGGCAACCTGGTCGGGCTTGACCTCGCCGACCACGTCGACCGGCTGGTCGGACGGGCGCTGCGGCGCCACGGCAACCGTCTGCGGCGTGTTGGCGGACTGGGTCTCAGCCTTCGGCGCAGCCGCCGGCTTCACCGGCTTGACCGGCTTGGCGGTCTCGGCACTTGCCTGGTCGCTATTTGCCTGATCGGCAGGCGCCACGGTGCCGGTCTGCTCGGCATCGGCCGAAGGGGCGACGTGCTGCGGCGCCGGGTCAAGCGGCTCAGTCGCCGCAACCTGCGGCGCGGCCGGCGTCGAGTCCTCGCGTGCCACCAACGAGCCGTCGGGCTTGACCACCATGGTCCGCACCTTGCGCGGGGCAACGGCGACCGTATCGGGGTTCTTCTCGGCTTCCTGCAGCACCTGCGCAATGCGGTCCTCGGATTTTGGCGCCGGCGCGACAGCCGCGTCGGGGTTGCCGGCAGCGTCGGGGTTGACGGCAGCTTCGGGGTTGCCGGCAGCGTCGGGGCCTGGGGCAGTATCGTCGGGCGACAGATCGACGACGCGGCTTTCAGGCTCCTGCGCCTTCACATCGACCGGCTCTTCGGTGTTGGTGACCAGCTTCTCCTGAACCGGCTCGGCCGGCTTGGTGCCCTTGGCGACCGCATCATAAACCTTGTTGTCCTGGTTCGGCACCACGGCGCCGCCCGGATTTTCGGGCTTGACCTTGATCGGCCTGTTGTCGGCTTTGACAATGACCGGCGCATCGCTGCCGCCCTTGCCGCCGAACGACAAGGCGAAGGCGCCAAGGCCGCCGGCAATCGCAACCGCAGCAACGACCCCCGCGAACAGCAGCCCGCTCCTGCGCGGCCGTGCGGCTTCCTGCTCGGCGAGGCCCGGCACCGCCATTGCCTCGTCCAGATCCGGATCGTAGTCGAGTTCGTCGACCGCGAAATCGTCGGCCTGCGAAACCGGCTGGCTGCCGGGCAGATCGTCCATGTCGAAGCCGCCGGCGGCATCGGCGTGGTGAGCTTGCGTGGCTGCAAGCACTTCGGCTGGCCGCGCCGCATAGGCGCGCTGGTCGAGCTCGTGGCCCGAACTGAAGCTGGAACTGTAGGAATCGTCATCATAGCCGGCACTGCGTGCGGCAGTGGGCGGCGCCACTTCCACCGCGTTCATGTCGTTGAGCATGCCGGCGAATTCGGCGTCGATGTCGTCATAGGCGGCCGGCTCGTCTTGCTCGAAGCTGAGTTCTGGAATGTCGAGGTCGTCGGCAATCGCCACCACACGCTCCGGCACATCGACCGTCTCGACATCCGGCATCTCGTCATAGGCCTGAGGCGGCGCCTGGCGCGATGGCGTCGGCGCCACATAGGCAGCAGCGGCAACCGGCTGGTCGCGATAGCTTGGCGCTGCCGCCGGCGGCATGGACGGCTTTTCTGCAAAAGAAGCTTGCGGCTGCGCTGCAAAGGAAGGCTGGGCCGGGGTGGGAGTCACGCGGCTCCACGAACGCGCCGGCTCCGGCGGCGTCGAGCGCCAATCGCCAGCGACCGGTGCTGCCGTATCGTCATGACCGAGATCGATGCCCTTGGCCAGCGCCGCGTCGAAGGCGTGATCATCGAACTCGATCTCGGGCACATGGCCTTCAAGTTCGCCGGCAAGCAGATCGTCGAAATCGGCATCGTCCGCCTGGGCCTCCTGAGGAGCAGGCGCGTGTTCGTCTAGGTCCCAGTCGAGATTATCGACCGGAGCGACCGGCGTCGCGACGGACCGCTGCACCGGGGCAACCGGCTCATAAGTCCTGGTGGGCTCGATGGCGGCAGCCCTGGTGGGCTCGGTGACCACCGGAATCGGGGCGACTGGCGCCGGGCGTGGTGTGGTCATGGCGCCAAGCAGCGCGTTGAGTTCATCTTCCAACGTCCGTTCGTCAGCGACCGGAGCGGCCGGGGTCGCCATATTGGTAGGCGCCACATAGGTTGGTGCGACCGGAGTTGGCTGAACCGGAGCGGGTG
This sequence comes from Mesorhizobium sp. M0761, assembly GCF_040320205.1. Classification (NCBI taxonomy): domain Bacteria; kingdom Pseudomonadati; phylum Pseudomonadota; class Alphaproteobacteria; order Hyphomicrobiales; family Phyllobacteriaceae; genus Mesorhizobium; species Mesorhizobium sp. M0761. Next base: position 209,056 of record NZ_JAMYPF010000003.1, on the reverse strand, counting down.
CGGTCTCGGCCACCGGCTCGTGATCGGCAAGCGCATCATCGATGCTCAGATCGAAATCGTCGAATGCTTCGTGCGCAGTCTCATGAGAGGGGCTGGCCTCCACGGTCCAGGCCGGCGTCTCGTCCACTTCCGGCGCATCCATCTCAACCGGCGCGCTGGCCTGCAGATCGCTGACATCCAGATCGCGCTCTTCCGGATCCTCGGCCTCAACAGGCTGAGCCTCGAAAGCCTGAGGCTCGAAATGCTCGGCCGCAAAATCCTGGGCTGCAAAATCCTGGGCTGCAAAATCCTGGGCCGCAAAGTCCATGTCGACATCGGCCATCGCGCCATCGAAATGACCCGCAAAATCCTCGTCGGCAACAGCGTGGTCGGCGGAGCCGACGGCGTCGAAGGTATGGATCGGCGCCTCGGCTACTGGCGCGGCATACTGGTCCTGCGCCGGCGCAGGACCGTCCAGCGTCAGCTCGTCTTCCAGCGACATCGAGACGGCATTGTCGAAATCATCGTCGAACGCGAGATCGTCGGCAGGCGCAGCAGCAACCTGCGCGACATCTGCGGCATGGGCGACGGTCGCATCGTCATCGAGCAGCAACCCCTGCTCGAGCGAAGCGGCAAGCTCGTCATCCATCGGCAGGTCGTCTTCGAGCGGCGATACGTTTTCCAGTGAACTGGCCACGGCATTGTCGAAATCGTCATCGAATGCAGCTTCGTCGAATGCGGGCTCGGCAAACCAAGGTTCGGCAACCGAGGGTTCAACGGGAGCAGCCGCAGCCTGCGGGGCAGCGCCGAAATCCAGATCGGCGGCATCGTCGAAGACGAAATCATATTCCAGCGAAGCAGCCAGCGCATCGTCCATCGCGGCATCGGTGGTTTCGAAAGCCGGCTCGCGAATCTCGGCAGCAGGTTCGTAGGGCTCAGCGGCAGGCTGGTGAACCTCGGGAGCTGGCTGGCTGGCCTCCATGGAACCGACTTCATCGCCGAATTCGCCCATCAACTCCTTCTCGAGGTCGATGTCGAAATCGCCCTCGTCCGCAGCCGTCTCGACGGCTGGCGCCTGCGGCTTGACCGGCTGGCGCGGATCGAAACCCATGATCCTGGTCAGTTCAGCGAACGGATCATCTTCGGCGATGTCGTTGTTGTCGGCTACTCTCAGCTGGGTTCTGTCTGCCATTATTGTTCCCGAACTCGCACTCATTCGGACGCCATGGACGTCGCGTAGGGTTGGCCCTTACCAGCGCAATGTGGGCAAATGGTGACAGGTGTTTTAGTTAAACCTAACGCATCTCAGTGGGCGCATCAGCCCCAATCAGCGTCAGGCCGGAGGTCAAAACATCCGAAACAGCCTGCACCAGCCCTAGTCTGGCATGAGTCAATTGTCGGTCGTTAACCTTAACAAAACGTAAGTCGGCATTCTCGGTGCCCCGATTCCAGTGTCCATGGAAGCTGGAAGCCAGATCGTAGAGGTAGAATGCCAGCCGGTGCGGCTCCAGCGCAAGGGCCGCAGATTCGACCAGCCGGGGATATTCAGCCAGCTTCCGGATCAGGCCGATCTCGCCCTCATCGGTGAGCGACGCCGAGGCCGCGGCCAGGCTGTTGCGGTCGAAATTGGCCTCGCCCAGTTGCTCGCTCGCCTGCCGGAACACCGAATGACAGCGCGCCGAAGCGTACTGCACGTAGAACACGGGATTGTCCTTGGACTGTTCGGTGACCTTGGCGAAATCGAAGTCGAGCGGCGCGTCGCTCTTGCGGTAGAGCATCATGAAGCGGATCGCATCGCGGCCCACCTCCTCCACCGCTTCGCGCAAGGTCACGAAGTCGCCCGACCGCTTCGACATCCGAACCGGTTCGCCATCGCGAAACAGCTTCACCAGATTGCACAGGAGCACCGTGAGTTGCAGCTTCAGATCATCGCCTGCAATCGCCCGCGCCAGCGCTTCCAGCCGCTTGACGTAGCCGCCATGGTCGGCGCCCAGCACATAGATCAGGCCGACGAAACCGCGGTCGACCTTGTCCTTGAGATAGGCGACGTCGGCGGCGAAATAGGTGAACGAGCCGTCGGACTTGACCAGCGCCCGGTCCATGTCGTCGCCGACCGCCGTCGAGCGGAACAGCGTCTGCTCGCGGTCTTCCCAGTCGTCCGGCTTCTCGCCCTTGGGCGGCGGCAGCTTGCCCTTGTAGATATGGCCCTTCAGCGTCAGATCGTTGATCGCCGAGCGGATCCTCCTGGCATTGTCGGCATGCAGCGTGCGCTCGGAGAAGAAAACGTCGTGATGGACATTGAGCAACGCCAGATCCTCGCGGATCATCACCATCATGGCGTCGATCGTGCGGTCCTTGACGATTACCAGCGACTCATCGTCGGGCATCTGCAAGAGCTTGCGGCCAAATTCGGCAGCCAGCGCCTGACCGACCGGCACAAGGTAATCGCCGGGATAGAGACCGGCCGGTATCTCGCCAATGTCGTCGCCCAGCGCTTCGCGGTAGCGCAGGAAGGCCGAACGCCCGAGCACGTCGATCTGCGCGCCGGCGTCGTTGATGATGTATTCCTTGGTGACGTCATAGCCGGCGAAGGCCATCAGATTTGCAAGCGTGTCGCCGACAACCGCGCCCCGGCAATGGCCGACATGCATCGGCCCGGTCGGATTGGCCGAGACATATTCGACATTGGTCTTCTTGCCGCCACCAATGGTCGAGCGGCCGTAGTTTTGCCCCTCGCCGAGCAGCGCAGTCAGATGTGCCTGCCAGAAAGCGTCCTTGAGCCGGAGATTGACGAAGCCGGGACCGGCGACGTCGGCTTCGGCAACATCGGCGTCGCTGCGCAGCACTTCCACCAGCCGCTCGGCCAGCGCCCGCGGGTTGTGCCCTGTCGGCTTGGCCAGTACCATCGCCGCATTGGTGGCGAGATCGCCATGGCTGGCGTCGCGCGGCGGCTCGACGGCGATGCGCGACAGGTCGAGCGAAACGCCATTACTGTCTTTCAAATCAAGCGCTTCGACGGCTTTTGTGATTCGCGCGCTGAAATCGGCGAAGATGTTCATGGGTCTTGCTCTGGCGGACTGTGCAGGGGAACCGGCTCATTGGCCGGCAAATCGCGCCCGCCCTAGCTTAAATCGGGCGTATGGTCAAACAGACGGCGGTGTTCCTTCAAGGAGTAGGTATCCGTCATCCCCGCGAGGAAATCGGCGACGCTGCGCGCCTTGATGCGGTCCTCCGCCCGGTCGAGCCCCTCCCGCCAGCCGTCCGGCATGGCGCGCGGATCGGCGTAATAGACATCGAACAGGTCGCGCACGATCTGCTCGGCCTGAGTGCGCACGCGCATCACCTCGTCATGCCGGTAGAGATGCTTGTAGAGAAAGGTCTTCAATTCCTTCTCGGTCGCCGCCACGTCAGCGGAAAAGGTCACCATCGTTTCGCCCGCCGCCCGCACCGCTTCGGCGCTGTCAGGCTTGATGCGCTCAAGATTGGCGGTGGTGGAAACAATGACATCCTCGACCATCATCGTGATCTGCCGGCGCATCAGCTCATGGCCGGTGCGCACATCGTCCAGGCCCGGATAGCGCGCGCGCACGCTTGCCAGGATCGATCCCGGCAGCGCCACCGTTTCCAGCATGTCCAAGGTCAGGAAGCCGGAGCGCAGGCCGTCGTCGATGTCATGGGTGTTGTAGGCGATATCGTCGGCGATCGCAGCACATTGCGCCTCGATGCCGGCGAAATGGTCGAGTTCGAGGTCGTGCAACTCGGAATAGTCGCGGATCGCCTGCGGCACCGGGCCTTTGAGCCCTTTTCCCTTGGCGTCGGTCAGCGGGCCATTGTGCTTCACCAGGCCTTCCAGCGTTTCCCAGGTCAGGTTCAGCCCGTCGAACTCGGCATAACGCCGCTCCAGCCGCGTCACCACGCGCAGCGACTGCGCATTGTGGTCGAAGCCGCCCCATTGGGCCATCCGCTCGTTCAGCGCGTCCTCGCCGGTATGGCCGAACGGCGTGTGACCGAAATCGTGCACCAAGGCGACCGCCTCGGCCAGATCCTCGTCGCCGCGCAACGCTCGCGCCAGAGCCCGCGCAATCTGCGCCACCTCGATCGAATGCGTCAGCCGGGTGCGATAGTGGTCGCCTTCATGGGCGACGAACACCTGCGTCTTGTGCTTCAGGCGGCGGAAGGCAGTCGAATGAATGATACGGTCGCGGTCGCGCTGGAATGGCGTGCGAGTCGGGCTCTCGACCTCGTCATAGAGCCGCCCGCGCGACCTGGCTGGGTCGCTGGCATAGGCCGCGCGCGGCCGATAGCCGAACCCAATGTCGCCAAGCTCATTTGTCATGGCTGATGCCGCCGCAGTTGACTTGCCCCTTCCCGCTTCATACCTATCATGTGAAACCGAAAGCAAGGTGACGCCCATGGGCGCTGATGCCAAGACTGCCATGAAAGTCGAGATGACCGAGTCCGCCGCCAGGCGGATCGCGAAAATCGTCTCTGGCGAGGCCGGCAAGACGGCGCTGCGCGTCTCCGTAGAGGGCGGCGGCTGCTCCGGCTTTTCCTACAAGTTCGACCTGGTCGATACGCGCAATGACGATGACGTCGCCATCGAAAAGGACGGCGCCACCGTGCTGATCGACGATTTGTCACTGGTCTATATGGGCGGCTCGGTGATCGACTTCGTCGACGATCTGATGGGCCAGTCGTTCCAGATCCGCAACCCCAATGCAGTCGCCTCCTGCGGCTGCGGCACCAGTTTCTCCATCTAGGCAGATGTCCGGCGTCGGCGCGGTCCGTCAGGTCGCACTGTCGGCCGGGCGCGACCTCGACGTCACGCTAGCCTTCTGGCACGATGTGCTCGGCCTCAGCGTTCATGCCCGCTACGATCCGCCGGGCATCGCCTTCATCATGGCCGGTGATATCAGGTTGCTGTTCACCGATGGCGTTCCGGCCGGCACCGTCTATCTCGATATAGCCGGGCTCGAAGCCTTCCACGCCGAGGCGAAAGCGTCCGGCGTTCCCTTCACCGCACCGCCGGCGCTCGTCCACAACGACACCGAAGGCACGTTCGGAACGGCAGGGGAAAGCGAGTGGATGGCCTTTCTAAAGGACCCGGCAGGCAATACGATCGGGCTTGTCGAACGTCTTTCGCCCGAACATCCCTGAGGCCGCCCATGAAAATCGTTACCTGGAACATAAACGGCATTCGCGCCCGCATAGGCAACCTCACCCACTGGCTGAGCGAAAGCCAGCCCGACATCGTCTGCCTGCAGGAGATCAAGTCGGTCGACGAGCAGTTCCCGCGCGCCGAGATCGAGGCGCTTGGCTACAACGTGGAAACCCATGGCCAGAAGGGCTTTAACGGCGTCGCCCTACTGTCGAAACTTCCGTTCGACGAGGTTATCAGAGGCCTGCCCGGTGATGACGCCGACGAGCAGGCGCGCTTCATCGAGGGCGTGTTCTCGACCGACCAGGGCGCGCTGCGCGTCGCCTCGCTCTATCTGCCCAACGGCAATCCCATCGATGACGAGAAGAAATTTCCTTACAAGCTGGCCTGGATGGAGCGGCTGCATCGCTGGGCCGAGCAGCGGCTGCTTCTGGAGGAGGCGCTGGTGCTGGCCGGCGACTACAATGTCATCCCCGAGCCGGTCGATGCGCGCTTCCCCGAGAACTGGCTTGGCGATGCGCTGTTCCAGCCGCAGACGCGGCAGGCCTTCCGACGGCTGAAGAATCTCGGCTTCACCGAGGCAGTCCGCGCCGTCACCGATGCGGCCGATGTCTATACCTTCTGGGATTACCAGGCCGGTGCCTGGCAGAAGAACAACGGCATCCGCATCGACCATCTGCTGTTGTCGCCCGAAGCCGCCAACCGCTTTTCCTCGGCCTCGATTGAAAAGCACGTGCGCGCCTGGGAAAAGCCTTCCGACCATGTGCCGGTGGCGATCGATCTGGCGCTGCTGCCGGCCTGATATCAGCCGAAACCCTGATGTCGCCACAATCGCGCCATTCAGTCAGAGATCAGCATGGCGGCTGGGGTTCCATGGCACTACGATTCCTCCTTTGCCCGATCGGTCTGGCATTTGCCATGGCCTCTCCTGCAGCGGCACTTGCCGATCAGCAGTGCCTGGCCAATGGCAAGTCCTACCAGGTCGGCCAGGTCACCTGCCTGACGGTTTCAGACAAGAGCCATATGGCCCGCTGCGACCTGGTGCTCAACAACACCTCATGGACCAAGATCGGCGACAGCTGCCCCGACAGCACGATGAAGCCGCATCTGCACGTCACGCCGATCTCGATGCCGGTACACAGAGCGGCGCCGGCGGAACTCACCGAGAACTGATGGATGTGAGCTAATTTCCCCCTTGAGGGGGAGATGGCCGGCAAGCCAGAGGGGGGCGCGAAGAAACGCGACCTTTCGGTCAAACAAGCTCACCCTCTCAGTCCAACCCGGGCAAACTTTAGTCAACTGAAATGCCAGCGGGACAGCGCCCCCCTCTGCCCTGCCGGGCATCTCCCCCTCAAGGGGGGAGATTGGCAATTTCACTGGTCGCCGCCGCCCTTGGTCAGGATGTCGTCGGCAAGCGAAATGGCAGTGCGACGGTCGGCTTCGCCGGCGGCGGCAAATGCCTCTTCCTGCATGCCGCGGATCCACGGCTGGTCGCTCGGCGAGGCGCGTTCGAGCGCGGCGGTCATCATGGCCAGCCCGCGCACGATCTTGCCGCTCTGGAACAGAAGATTGCCAAGAGTCGCCTGGGCGCCGGCATGGCCTTTTTCGGCGGCGAGCTGGAACCAGCGGCCGGCCTGCTTGACGCTGGCCTTGACGCCGCCCTCGCCCTTCAGGAACATCTGGCCCATCTCGAACTGGGCGTTCGGGTTGCGGTAATTGGCGGCCGCACGCATGTAATATTCCTGCGCCGCGACCTCGTTTTCCTCGACCGGGCTGCCGGGGATGCCTGTCCGGAGATAGTCGCCCAGCGCCACCAGCGCGTCGGAGACATAGCTTTCCTCCGGCGAACCCGGCTCGACATCCTGATCGACGATCTCGGAGAAGAATTTGAACGCCGCGTAGTCGTCGCGCGTCACGCCGTCGCCTTCGGCATACATGCGGGCGAGCTTCCAGGTGGCGCCGATCTGGCCGTTTTCGGCGGCGTATTTATAGGCCTCGACCGCCTGTTCCTTGTGGCCGCTCTTGTAGGCGGAGAAGCCGAACTGGAACACGGCCCACGGGCTCGATTGCGGCTTCACGCCGGTCTTGTCGTCGAACACCTTGTCGTCGAAGGCCATGGCCTGGCCCACGGCGCCAAAGATCGCAACAGCGACCAGTGCCGGAAGGACAGACGACCTCAACAACTCAGATATCCGCATAGCAATGTGTTTCTTTGGCACCACCCGGATGGGTGACCGCGCCGTCGCGGGCAGGCCCTACCGTCTGTGCGTATTTCCAGATCGCGCCCGACTGATAGTCGGTCGTGCGCGCCTTCCAGGCCTTCGCCCGCGTTGCCAGTTCGGCCTCGGACAGGTCGACCTCGATCGTGCCTTTGGTTGCATCGATCGAGATCACGTCGCCGTCTTTCAAGAGCCCGATCGGGCCGCCCACGGCAGCTTCGGGCCCGACATGGCCGATGCAGAAACCGCGCGTTGCGCCCGAGAAACGACCGTCGGTGATGAGAGCGACCTTGCCGCCCATGCCCTGGCCGTAGAGCGCCGCCGTCGTCGACAGCATCTCGCGCATGCCCGGGCCGCCGCGCGGACCTTCGTAACGGATGACGAGAACCTCGCCTTCCCGGTAGTTGCGGTGCGTGACCGCCTCGAAACATTCCTCTTCCGAATCGAAACACCGTGCCGGACCTGAGAATTTCAGCTCCGTCATGCCCGCGACCTTCACGATCGCGCCTTCGGGGGCAAGGTTGCCCTTCAAGCCCACGACACCGCCGGTTTGGGTGATTGGTCGGTTGGCGGGACGGACCACATCCTGGCTATCATTCCAGGCAACATGCTCCATGTTTTCGGCCAAAGTACGGCCAGTCACGGTCATGCAGTCGCCATGGAGATAGCCGTGGTCGAGCAGCGTCTTCATCAACAGCGGAATGCCGCCGGCCTCGAACATGTCCTTGGCGACATATTTGCCGCCCGGCTTGAGGTCGGCGATGTAGGGCGTCTTCTCGAAAATCGCGGCAACGTCGAACAGGTCGAACTTGATGCCTGCCTCATGCGCGATCGCCGGCAGGTGCAAAGCCGCATTGGTCGAGCCGCCGGTGGCCGAAACCACGGTCGCCGCATTCTCCAGCGCCTTCAGCGTGACGACGTCGCGCGGCCGGATGTTCTTGGCGATCAGCTCCATGATCTTTTCGCCGGAGGCGAAATTGAAGCGGTCGCGCATCTCGTAAGGCGCCGGCGCGCCGCAGGAGTACGGCAGCGCCAGGCCGATCGCCTCGGCGACGGTGGCCATGGTGTTGGCTGTGAACTGGGCCCCGCAGGAGCCGGCAGACGGACACGCCGCCTGCTCGATCTCGAGCAGTTCGGCATCGCTGACCGTGCCGACCGAATGCTGGCCGACTGCTTCGAACACGTCCTGCACAGTGATCTGGCGGCCGCGATAGGAGCCCGGCAGGATCGAGCCGCCATAGATGAAGATGGACGGCACGTTGAGCCGCACCATGGCCATCATCATGCCGGGCAGCGACTTGTCGCAGCCGGCAAGGCCGACCAGCGCATCGTAGCAATGGCCCCGCATGGTGAGTTCGACCGAATCGGCAATGACATCGCGCGACACCAGCGACGACTTCATGCCCTGGTGCCCCATGGCGATGCCGTCGGTGACGGTGATGGTGCAGAATTCGCGCGGCGTGCCGTTTGCGGCCGCCACACCTTTCTTGACCACCTGCGCCTGGCGCATCAGCGAGATGTTGCAAGGCGCCGCCTCGTTCCAGCAGGAGGCAACGCCGACCAGCGGCTGCGCGATCTCGGCCGCAGACAGGCCCATGGCATAGAGATACGAACGGTGCGGCGCACGCGCCGGACCGACGGTCACATGGCGGCTAGGGAGCTTGGCCTTGGAGATGACTTTGGCGTCCATTCTCTTCCTTGCCGCGGGCGGTGCGGCCTGCCCATTGCCGAGCCTTCTGGCGCGTGTCCCGAGACGAATTCGAGGTGCGCCGGGTTTATGGCGGGAAATGGGCAATTTGGTCGAGCGGGACCGTAGCGCGGGGGTTGGTCCGGAACTGTTGCCAAAACGTCACAATTACGAGAGGCGACATAGGTGCGGCGGATTTGAACGCCGGCGCTTGACGGCACGGCTCGACGCTGTGCCGCAAACTGAAAAAGGCCGGGCACTGCCCGGCCTTTTCTCTTTTAATTTGAAAAGCTTACCACTTCACCTTGAACGAAGTCGAAACGGCTGAAACCAGATCGTTGCCGAAATCGGCGGTGTAGTCCGTACCATATGTGACGCCATCCTTGCCTACGACGGGATGGATCGATCCGCTTGTGAGCACACCCAACGCGCCGCCAAGACGAAGCTCGACGTTCGCGGTCGGGGTGTAGGATACACCACCGCTGACCGTCCATGTATCGGTCTGGGCGCTGAGGCCCGTGCTGGTTCCACGATCCCAGGTCAGACCCGCGGCGCCGCTCCACTGGTCATTGAACTTGTGGCCAATGCCGCCGGAAACCGTCCAGCCATCACGATAGAGCAGATCAAGCGACGTGAGCCTCAAAGCACTGGTCGTCGTGCAAGACGGAACGCCTGTCGGACAGAAAGGAATGCTCTGCAGCACGCTCCAATTGACCCATTTGATGGACCCGAACGCCAGCCAACCGGGAGCTATGCCCGACTGAAGTTTGAGTTCCAGCGACTCCGGAACCTCCGACGAGCCGCTGACATTGGTAACATTGCCCAGGAACGGGTTGGCCGGACCGACGGCGGGAAGCTGCGTCAGGTCGAGCGTTCCGTCCAAATGGTCCAGCTTGACCGCCGAGTTGTAAACGAGGCTGGCGCGCAGCGCGATATCCGGAATCTCATAGGCTACGCCGGCGCGCCATCCCCAACCGTCACCTTCGAGATCAAGACGGCCAATTCCCGACAACCCAAGGGGGCCAACAAAAGGCGAAACCAGCTGTTCCTTGAAACCCGAAACATCCTCGTGAAACACGCCGCCGATAAAGCGCACCTGTCCTTTTCCGAGATCCATCTTATACGAACAGGTCCCGCCTACGGCCTCGCTCTTGACCTTGGTTATGATGTTACCGTTCGCGCCGGCCCAGTTGGCGCCGGGATTGCTGTACGCACCGATCGGCTGGCCGTAGTCGATAAGACAATCGACGGGCCCCATACCAGCCTTGATACCGACACTCGGCACCCAATAGCTTTCGGTATCACGGGCACTGTTGGAGAAGCCCAGAGCGTTAAGATTGCCGCCACCCGTAACCGGGTTGGGATCAATATCCACCACGTTCTTCAGGTCGCGTTGCGGCATTACATAAGTGCCGGTCACCTCGCCTGTGACCTGCGCCGGATCGAAAAGCAGGTCGATGTCGTAGCCACCGCGCTCCAGACCGCCGGCATGCACGGAACCAATCAAAGCCAGCGAAAAACACCCCGCCCCCAGCAGTGTTTTCAAACGCAAATTGTTCATGGATGTCCTCCCCGAAATACAGTGCATCAAGCTAGAACCAATTCGGGTTAACGGTGCAACAATGAATTCACATAGCGTACATGTACACTCTTGCGGACCGCATTTCGAACACAGTGGCGGCTTGGCCGGTAGGTTCGAAAATGACCATTTGGGCGGCAGACTGGGGAACAAATCAGAAAAAACCGCTCAAAACGGCACCAAAACCGGCTATTTTGCCGGCATTCGGCCCCATTGTTACATTATGGCAACAATGGGGTCGAAACTTTCCGTTTACGTCAATATTAACGCAACGGAACGCCTATTTTTCAAGCAAAAGAACCTTCGCTAAGCGCTGCAAGCGTCTCGCGAATCCGGCGCTCAACCGGCGTCGCGCACCCTGGTCAGCGCCACCGAAAGCTTCTCCTGCTGATCACGGTATTCCGCGAGTTTTTCGCGCTCGGCTGCGACGATCTCTTCCGGCGCGCTGGCGACGAATCTCTCGTTGGACAGCTTCTTGTGCAACCGCGCGATCTCCTCGGTCACCTTGGCCAGTTCCTTCTGCAGCCGCGCCGCCTCGGCGGAGAGATCGATCAGGCTGCCGAGCGGCAGGCAGATCGTCGCCTCGTTGAGCACGATCTGGGCCGAGCCCTTGGGTGCGGCGTCCTGCAGCGAGATGTCGCCGGCCCGCGCCAGCCGCTGGATGGCGGAAGAATGGCGTTCCAGCCTCTGGTGGGTCTCGGCGCTGGCGCCGACCACCACCAGCGGCGCGATCGCCGCCGGCGGCACGTTCATTTCCGAGCGCACCGAGCGGATGCCGGAGACCAGATCGACCAGCCAATTGATGTCGGCGGCGGCGTCTGCGTCCTCGAAATCGGGTGATGGCCAGGCGGCGTGGCAAAGCAGCGTACCACGCGTCCTGCCCTCGCCTGCCGTCTGCGCCCACAATTCCTCGGTCATGAACGGCATCATCGGGTGCAGCAGCTTGTAGATCTCGTCGAGCACGAAAGCGACGCAGGCGCGGCTTTCGGCCTTGGCCGCTTCGTCGGAGCCCATGAACACCGGCTTCAAGAGTTCCAGATACCAGTCGCAGAAGAGGTTCCAGACGAAACGGTAGGCAGCGCCCGCCGCTTCGTTGAAGCGGTAAGAGGTGATGCCCTCGGTGATCGCGTGCGACGCCCTGGTCAGCTCGGTCAGGATCCAGCGGTTGACCGGCAGCCTGGCGTCGTTCAGCCAGAAATCATCGTTGCGCGCGACCTCGTTCATCTCGGCAAAGCGTGTCGCGTTCCACAGCTTGGTGCCGAAATTGCGGTAGCCGGCGATGCGCGCCGGATCGAGTTTCACGTCGCGCCCCTGCGCCGCCATCACCGTCAGCGTGAAGCGCAGTGCATCGGCGCCAAACTCGTCGATTAGGTCGAGCGGATCGATGACGTTGCCTTTCGACTTCGACATCTTCTGCCCGTTCTTGTCGCGCACCAGCGCATGCACATAGACGGTGTGGAACGGCTCCTCGTGCATGAAATGCAGGCCCATCATCATCATCCGGGCGACCCAGAAGAAGATGATGTCGAAACCGGTCACCAGCACGTCGGTCTGGTAATAGGTCTTCAGCTCCGGCGTGTGATCCGGCCAGCCCAGTGTCGAGAACGGCCACAGTGCGGACGAGAACCAGGTGTCGAGCACATCCTCGTCGCGGCTCAGGATTTCGCCCGGCTTGAAGGTCTCGAGCTTGTCCTCGACCCAGGCCTTCCACGGGCCTTCCAGCGCCAGATAATATTCAATCGCGGCGCCCAGCGCCTCTTCCTCGGTCTTCTCGACGAAGACGCGGCCGTCCGGCCCGTACCAGGCCGGGATCTGATGACCCCACCACAGCTGGCGTGAAATACACCAGGGCTGGATGTTCTCCATCCAGTCGAAATAGGTCTTTTCCCAGTTCTTCGGCACGAAGTTGGTACGGCCTTCACGCACCGATGCGATCGCCGGCTTGGCGAGCTCGGCGGCGTTTGCATACCACTGCTCGGTCAGAAACGGCTCGATCGGCACGCCGCCGCGGTCGCCATGCGGCACGGCGTGGCGGTGCGGCTCGATCTTGTCGAGGAAGCCGCCGGTCTCCATCAGCTCGACGATTTTCTTGCGCGCGACGAAACGGTCGAGACCGTCGAGCTCGTCCCAGACGGCCTGACGCTCCGGCGTCACGTCGAGCCCGGCGAGAAAATCCTCATTATTCCTGAGCGTTATTGCCGCCTCGATGGTCAGGATGTTGATCGCCGGCAGCTTGTGGCGCTTGCCGACCTCGAAATCGTTGAAGTCGTGCGCCGGCGTGATCTTGACCGCGCCGGAACCCTTTTCCGGGTCGGAATACTCGTCAGCCACAACCGGGATTTTCCGGCCGACGATCGGCAGCACGACATTTTTCCCGACCAGATGCCGGTAGCGCTCGTCGTCCGGGTGCACGGCGACCGCCGTATCGCCAAGCATCGTCTCGGGCCGTGTCGTCGCCACGGTAATGAAGGTCGCCGAATTTTCCGGATCGAAAGTCTCGCCTTCGATTGGATAGCGGAAGTGCCAGAGATTGCCGTTGATCTCCTGGGGCTCGACCTCCAGGTCGGAGATCGCCGTCAACAGCTTCGGGTCCCAGTTCACAAGGCGCTTGTCCTTGTAGATCAGCCCTTCCTTGTAGAGGCTGACGAATACTTCGAGCACGGCCTTGGACAGGCCTTCATCCATGGTAAAACGTTCACGCGACCAGTCGGCCGAGGCGCCGAGCCGCTTCAGCTGGTTGAAGATGGCGCCGCCGGACTCGGCCTTCCACTCCCAGACCTTCTCGATGAACTGCTCGCGGGTGAGATCGCGGCGATGGATCTGTTTCTCCATCAGCTGGCGCTCGACCACCATCTGCGTGGCGATGCCGGCATGGTCCATGCCCGGCTGCCACAGCACGTTCTTGCCGCGCATGCGCTCAAAGCGCACGAGTATGTCCTGCAGCGTGTTGTTGAGTGCGTGGCCCATATGCAGCGAGCCGGTGACGTTGGGCGGCGGGATGACGATGGTAAAGGCCTCGGCCCCCTCTTCCGCACCTGCGCCGGCGCGAAATGCGTCCGCCTCTTCCCATATTTTGGCGATCTTGGGTTCGACGGTCTTGGCGTCGTAGGTCTTTTCAAGCATGGGAAAGTGGTCCGCGCGGTCGGGAGTTTTGCTGACCCGGTGTAAATCGGAAGGTTTTGGCCAAGTCAACCGCGAGGGCTGCCTCAGTCCTTCAACGCAGATAGGCGGGGCCCTGGTCATTTCAACGGGAAGGCCATGCCCGCACCTTCATCGTCAGCGATCCCGACGGTAACCTGATCGTGTTCGCGACATCGGCCGGAAGCTGACCTGCAGCGAAAGCTCCGCCCGAAGGCGGCGCTTTAATCCGGAACGGGCTGTGGTAATGCCTACTGCGCGCCGCGCGCGACGCGCTCGATTTCTTCGCGTACCAGGCGCTCGACCAGCGTCGGAAGGTTGTTGTCCAGCCAGTCCTGCAACATCGGCCGCAGCATCTCCTCGGCCATCTCGTCGAAGGTCTTCTTGCTGCGGCTGGCAAAGGCGTCGGAGAGCTCGCCGAAGGCCGCAGCGACCTGCCGTCCCGTATGTTCCGAAACGATCGCCGGCCGAACCGGAGTTGTATCGGCCGGGCGCGCGTGCTCGCTGCGCGAAGGATGAGGCTCGAAAGCCGGCTCGGCAGCGAGATCGTCTTCGAAAGCCTCGACCTCCGCGATTGCTGCCTGCCGATTTTCAGTCTCTGGCTGCCTGATCTCCGGCTGCCGTACTGTCTCAGCCGGTTTTGTCTGATTGCCAACGGCCGCGATTTCGCGGCGCCAATCGGTGACGATCGAGTCGGTGGTTTCCGCCTTTGCCCGCACTGCAGCTTCTGCCCTGACGGCGGGAGCTGGCTCACTGGCTATCTTGGCGCTTACTTCCGCCAATGTCATCGGAGCATGCGCGGGTGGCGCGGCGGTCGTGGCATTTGCCGCAATGGCAGGCTTCACTGGCGACGGCTCGGAGCGCGGCTCCAGCCGCGCAACCACCGGCTCGGCCAGTTGGGCCTGCACCTCGGCCAGCGTCACCGGCTTCTTGCTTTCGGTCGAGCTGTGCAATTCGCTGCGGAAGGCCTCGACATCCAAAACAGGCCCGGCGGCCGGCACAAGGTCCTGGCGCAACTCATCGGCGTCGCCCGGCAGCTTGCGGCCGGTGTCGCTGTCTTCGATGATCCTCCTGATGGAAGCCAGTATTTCTTCCATGGAAGGTTCGCGCTGTGCGCTGCTTGCCGTCGCCATCGTCACACCCGCCGCCGCCGCGCATGATCCCGAAAATCGATCTTCGATTTTCGAAGAGGATCAGGCGCAAAATCAAAGTTCTACAGCCTCCTTTGCGCATCCATCGGACGCGTGGCGCTGTAGTGACCCGTTCCTGGATTCCTGTCCGGCAAAGCCGGATACGAATCATGGCGACAGCGTAGCCGACGGATCGCCATCCGAGAATCCCCAATCTCGGAAGACGCCGGATTTCAACAATTTAGGCTACAAAAGACAAACGCCGCGCATCCTTGGGAAGCGCGGCGCTACGATACTTTCAACCTTGGCGGGATTTGAACCGCTCGGGGGGTTCAACGGCCGTCCGGCGTACGCAGCCCGATCCATTTGTCCTTGACGGCTCTGTAGTGCTCTTCAGGCTTGTACTTCACCACATTCAACGCCAGGCGATCGGCCGACAGGCGGCCCATTGCCGAAAGGATGGCGTAGCTCGCTACAACCACATCGCGCTCGGAGCTGGCGAGGTCGATCTTTGCCGAGATGACGGCGTTCTGGGCGTTCAACACGTCGAGCGTGGTGCGCTGTCCGACATTGCGCTCCTCGATGACGCCGTTGAGCGCCAACTGTGCGGCCGCGATCACCTGCCGATTAGCGTCGACGCTTTCCCGCGCTGCGATGTATTGCGTCCATGCCGAGGTCACGGCCTGGCGCACCGAGTCACGGCTGACATCCACCTCGATGCGAGCCTGGCTGAGCGATTCCTTCGACTGACGAACGAGTGCGGAGGTACGGCCGCCCGAATAGATCGGAACGGTCAGCGTCGCGCCGACGGTTGCGGCATTGGAATCGCCGTCCGAATTCCCCGCGCCAGGTACAGTATTTTGATAGGCATGGGAAAGGCCGGCACTGGCAGTCAACTGCGGCAGCAACGCACCTTCCTGCGTCTTTACATCAAATCCCGCTGCATCGACGGAATGTAGGGCGGCCAGGATGGCCGGATGCTCGTTCGATGCAATACCGATCGCCGCCTCGAGACTCCTCGGCAACAGCTTCGCCAACGGCGACGCGGCCTTGAGCTTGCCCGGCTCGTCACCGACGATCTGATGATAGGTTGCCGCACTGGCCAGAGCCTGCGCACGGGCGGCACTCAATTGCGCCACCGCGGCCGAACGCGACGCGTCGGCCTGCGCCACATCGGTGCGCGTGCCCTCGCCGACCTCGAAGCGCGAGCGCGCCGCGCGCGCTTGCTCGGTCAGAAACTGCAGGTTCTGTTCGGTCAGCACCGCCACCTGGCGGTCGCGAATCACGTCCATATAGGCGCTCGCCGCGTTGAACAGCGTGTTCTCTTCGGTGTTGCGCAGGCCCTCGACCGAGGCCCTCACCTGTGCAGCGGCCGACGCGACCCTGTTCTTGGTCTGGAAGCCGTCGAACAGCGTCTGATCAATCCGAACGCCGAAGCTGCCGGTGGTCAATGCCAGGCTCGCGTTCCTGCCGTTCAGGTGCCTGGAGGTGTAATCGATATCAGCCGAACCAGTGATCACCGGGCGATAGCCCGACTTGGCGATCGCCACGCCCTCATCGGTGACGCGCACGCCGGCACGGGCCGAATTCAGCGAGGAATTGTTCTGGTAGGCCTTGGAAAGCGCGCCGAGAATGGTTTCCGCCGAGGCGGCTATCGGCGAAAGCGCTGTCGCGGAAATGAGGACAGTAACAAACAAACTCTTGGCTAAGGACGGCACTTTATATCCCTCATTCGTTTTGCACGGGAACCACGCCACGCCAGCCCATCCCTAGGGATCGGCCAGCGCCGCGTCGATGTATCGTTCCCCCGCTGACAGCCTCCCGAAACCCCGGTTAACCAATCAGCAACGATTGTTCAATCGCAAGCCAACATGACAGAGTCTTTGCTGCAAGGCAAAATCACTTAGAACTCGAAGGCATGAATGCGTTCAAATCCGGGTAGTGGCTTAATTGCCGCATTAAATGCCCGTCTTCCGGTTACAACCCCCCCTGCATTGAAAAAGAGCCGGGCTACGCCCGCATTGCCCTGCCCTTCCACAGCCACCAGCCGGCCGCCTTCGGCAAGCTGGTCAAGCAGCGCCGCAGGCACTTTCTCGACGCTGCCGCCGATGAGAATCACATTGTAGGGCGCCTTGGCGGCATGACCTTGCGGCAGTGGGCCGGTGACCACGGTGACGTTATCGCAGCCCTGCGCCGAAAGCGCCGCTTTGGCTGCTTCCGCCAGTGTGGTATCGCTTTCCAGCGCCACGACGGATTTGGCCAGCCTGGACAGCAGCGCCGCGGAATAACCGGTGCCGCAGCCGACATCGAGCACCGAATCGCCGGCGTCGATCTCGGCCAACTGCAAAAGCTTGGCCAGTGGCGACGGCTCCATGAGGTAGCGCGCACCGCTGCCATCGGCGCCGTCGGAGATGCGGATATCCTCGTCAATATAGGCGAGAGCCTGTTGGCCGGCCCCGACAAAGGCCTCGCGCGGCACGGCAAGCATGGCGTCGAGCAATGCTGCGTCGGTCACATCGGTGGTGCGTACCTGGCCGTCGACCATCTTGACGCGAAGTTCGGAGAAATCAGCGCTCATGTCCCAACCAATCCGTCAAAAGCCAATGCGCTGAAATGCGCTTGTCGCGCCGACACTGCGGCGCATTCGACCGGAACTCAAGCCCCCGGCATGCGGGAGTTGAAGCGATTGGAGGCCTCGCCCGGAATCGAACCGGGGTGCAAGGATTTGCAGTCCTCTGCGTAACCACTCCGCCACGAGGCCTCATCGCTCCCGGCGAGCGAACTCAATATGGTGGCAGCGGAAGGTCGTCAAGCGTCCGCGCGGCATTCCGGCGCGCTTTCCTCATCAGTCGCCGCAACGTGGTTCCCGAGCGGTTTCAGCGCTTGGCGCACCGGCATATTGGCCGCTCGTCAAGCGTGCTGCGCGACCGGCGAAAATCGAACCCGCAGCTTTACGCAGCGGGAGCAAGCCGGCTTTCGCCGCATAATCGCGCGGCTGGCACAGCGGCTGCCGTTATCGAGAGATCTTCGAGGGGAAATCTGCGAGAGGCTGGAAGCGAAGCGGCCGCTGAACCGGAACCCCGCACCATCGCTTTCAATTTGGCCGACGACGGCGTTCCCACCAGACGACGAACCGGCGCCGCAGGCGGCGCACCGCGGCAAATTCGTAGGAAAGCACCAAAAGGCCGAGCGGAATCATCCAGAAGCCGAGAATCGGCAGGAAACCGAGAAGGCCGAAAAACACCAGCACGATACCGATGGCGATCCTCAGCCCGCGCGAGCGCGGCATGGTGAACTCGCGCCCGAACACCGAGATTTTCCGCGCCGGTGCCTGGTTTTCGTCTGCTGCAGTCATGTCGAAAGTCGATCCGGTTGCCTTCGATAAAGCCATATGCGCTAAAGGCTGCAATCGCCTTTCAGGTTCCGCCGACCAAGGTCCGACGGCGCCCAAGACGGCTCATATGTGGTGTCATCCGGCGATTGCCAGAAACCATTGGGTGAAAATGCGCTAAAAAATGCGAAATGCTTCTTTGCAAAGCTGAAAAGGGTTTGCTATAGGCTGCGCCACTCACATGAGAGCCTCTATTCCCCGGTAGCTCAGTGGTAGAGCAACCGGCTGTTAACCGGTTGGTCGCTGGTTCGAATCCGGCCCGGGGAGCCAACATTTCCAAACATTTAGCCCGCTTTCCCTTTCCTGACCGTTTGCTTGAGTTCCGGACAGGGCAACATCTGGGGCAACGATGACCTTCGCCCTTGCAAATGGTTACTGCTCGCGTGGCGTTCGTCGGCGCAGACCGTCTATACAGCGGCGTGGACAGCATGAAGTCGTTCGCGGCCACCAAGATGGCCAGGCTGGAAACCGTCGACGGTCACGGCTTCATCACCTATGCTGGCGCCGGCGCGAGATCAGGTAGCAAGCCTTTCGAAGTCAGCGAGTGGATCGAGGGCGTTCTGCGCGGAGCGAACCGGACGCTCGATCAGACCTTGCGGGAAATTGCCGCTGCTGCCGAAGAGCAAGGCTTCGATAAACACGCCCCCGGCCACACGTTCGGGTATGTGGGCTTCATCGACGGGAAGGCCCGAGTTGCGGCTATTACGTCGCTGGACCAGATGCAAATGAGGCTGGAGACGGGTGCCTCGACAATCGATACGAAAGGCCAAACCAAATTTCGGGTGATGGACTTCAAGCTCGGGCCGCGTGCTTATAGCTTTGGCATCGCTCTCGGCTCAGGCGCTCCCCACTTCCTGCCCGTGACGATTATGCAAACAATGACGAGACAGGCCGCTCGTGCCAGAACCAAGGAGCGTGCAGCCGACCGTCTCTGCGCATGGTTCGTGCGAATGAACAGGGAGATCAGCGCGAAGGAGCCGGCGACCGTGGACCGCAAGCACTTTGCGCATGGGCTTACCGCGAAGGCGGCGGGGCGCATTCAGCTTATGATGCCGATGGCCGTCGAATCAACAATACAGGCATGCTGCCATTGATCTCGAAAGGCTTCCCGATGAACCAAGTGCTCGGGCCACTCTGGGAACATGTTCAACGGCAGATGGCGACGGGGTGGAAGACCGGTGAAGCTCCCCCTGTGCCATCGCAGGAAGAACTGAATGCAATTACTCGGTCCATTGACGATCGACCGCAGCGGAAATTCTTAAAAGCAGCCCGCCATAGCAAGACAGGGGGCTGGTTGTTTCGGCACGGAATGATCTAGCGCGCCCAGCCCGGCACCGCGGGGCCGCGGGCCATTTATCGCCAATTGGCGAAAGGTCAGTCGCGAAGGATGCGCGTCACCCCCGGTATGATCTTCAGCAGAGGTAAGTCGCCGATCTCGCCGCTTCGCCAGCGCCCCCAATCGCGCACGACGTCTTCACATAGGCCTGCGTCACATCAGGGCGGCGCTGCGCAAACTCTCGTAGGATTGCCTTCCCGATCGCATAGCCCGTGCCTGAGAAGAGCGCGGGCCCGCCGAGGCCGCTGATGTCGCAGGCATCCTCAAGGCTCCAGGCTTCCAGCCCGACGCCGCTTTGCCCCGTACGGTTGCCCCAGCCAAGGCTCGGCTCGTAGTCCCCTTCGTCCTGCGAATCGTGTCGTCTTGGACGTCGCCACCGTGCTCGTTCTCCTCCTCGCGCTCGCCGTCCTGGGCGTGCAATTCCAATTGGCTGCCATATCCCCATCCGACGCTTTCCTCGAGATCAGGATCCGGGCTCATTGCGTCGAGCAGGTTGCTATCCCCAGGCGGTCGTTTTCCGCCACGGTGAGGAAGATTGCCCCGTCTTCACGGCGCATTTCAGGTTGATGGATGGTCATGATGTAGGCTCTCTGGTTTCGGCTTCTCACGGCCGGTTGCCAGTGGACAGCACTGGCGCCGGGAGGGTGAGAACATGGCCAGAGACCATGCGCGAACGGCCTTTCCCTTTCGGGTCTTGTATAGCCGCCGCTCTCCCGGCATAGTGCTGCCGTTCGCTCCGACGGCTAAGTCGGCTCGTTCTACCCGTTGGCAATATCGATCCTTGGAGGGATCGCCCCGCTAACGCTCTGGGTGCAGATGGCCCGGCAGGGCCATCTGCGGGAGTTCTCACGCTCCGCCGGTGATGATGCGCCGACACCTTTAAAAACTCAAGCACGCCCTTGCGGGGGCGAAGCTTGCGCGCGCAACATAGGCGGAAGAACAACCAACGGGGGAGGCTTCCAGTGGAATGGCGCACAGGCCCGGCACAGCCGTCTGGCTGACATCTATTAGCTCCCGCTCACCTTGACGCCAGCGCCGGCTGCTCCAGAATCTGGGACATGGCTCGGGGCAATATCAAAGTTGGCGATGAGGTCGCCGTCACGGCGGTTGTGCGCGGCCGGGTGACACCCGATCGCATCAGCGTGACGATCCCCTCCTATGACTTCCCGCATTCTGTTGTCGATTCGACTTCGAAGGCTGTGATTGGCCAGCATATGGAGCTCACCGGCAAGGTCACGCGCGTTGACGGCGACACCGGTGACCGTCAGCCTCCGGCCATTGGTGACTGTCGACGTCGAGCATGTTCGCCTGGTCGAGAGCTACGTCGCGCCAAAGCGGAAGAATCCACTTGTCGATAAGGCCTAGCTACTACCCTTGGCTGCTGGCTGCAGGCGTTTCTCTGTGGTATCGGCAAAAGATGGGAGGCAACAACAAAGAGCAACGTTACACCGGTCTGCAGGCTTTACGAGCTATCGCTGCCCTATTGGTTGTGATTCAACATGCGGGCTATTTTTCCGGCCTTGTGACAGGATCTGATACGCTCGGCTTTCGGCATCTCCAGCTTGGCACCACTGGTGTTTTCATCTTCTTCGTCATTTCCGGCGCAGTCATGGCACTGGAGTCCAAGGAAGGGCCGACGGCCTTTGCTCTTGCGCGCCTGACACGAATATACCCTGCCTTCTTCCTCGCCCTCGTCTTCGCCTATGTCGTACTGTGGATCGCAGGGACACGCCCCCACGTCGGACCGGATGCTTCCCTGCTTCTGCTTCCGACCGGTGATCTCAATTCCACGTTCAATATCCCCTATTGGACGCTGATTTACGAGATGCAGTTCTATTTCCTGCTTTGGCTGGCCATGCTTTGCCGGACTTCTCACCAGCAGAGGATGTGGCTGGCTGTCGGTTGGGCTGTAGTCATCTTGGCTGCAGGCGCTGCGAGAGTGGCGGTGCCCGTTGCAAACCCAACTGCCACACAGATACCGCTTGTCGGAGTGAATTTATTTTTCGTCATCGGCTATGTGATGGCGTCGGGCATGATGACAAAGGACTGGCGACCGTTTTTTATCCTGCTGGTGCTGACTTCGATCATGAGTGTGTACGCAAATGCCTGGAGCGGAACTTACCTCGGGCTCGCTGTCCTGAGTGCTTCGGCGGTATTCGTCGCCCTCAAAATCGAAGCCGGCTTAGTGCCGAAATGGTTGGCAAAGGCAGGGGACTATTCCTACGGGCTCTATCTCGCCCATCTGTCGATCATCTCCGCGATCTATACCTTGGCGCCAGGCTGGCCGCTTTGGGCGATGGTGGTCACTATGCTGTGCGCAGGGCTGGGAGGCGGCTTGATGTTTGGCCGCCTGGAGCAATGGCTCTATGTGAGATACTGGCGGCCAATCGCCAAATGGGCATATTTGGTTAGTCCCGTAGCTCAGGCTCAAGCCAGTTAATGGCGGCGCAGCGAAATTACGATCTGGACGCGCTTCGCGGGCTGGCAGCGCTCAGCGTGGCGGTCGGGCATTGCGCTACCGCTATCGGTGGCGTTGGCCCTGCGTTGCGTATGACCATCGAAACAGCACCGGACGCGACGCTGCAGGATGGCGTTTTTCGGCTCCTGCACATCGTCTTTCATGCCGACGCTGCGGTTATCGTGTTCTTTGTTCTGTCGGGTCTGGTGCTTTCCCGGTCGCTTAGGAGCCGAGACGATGGCATTGTGGCCTACATCGTCCAAAGAACTTTCCGCCTTTTCCCGGTGGCGGCCGCCTCAGCACTCATCATTGGCTATCTGACGCCGGCAAGCACCTGGTCGCAGATCCTAGGCGCTTCGATCTTGTACGACACCTCTCTAAACGGGGTGCTGTGGACACTGCAGATCGAGGTCTGGGGAAGCCTTTGGGTCTACGCCGCAGCGACAGGCAGGCGAATACACCCGGCAATCTTCTATGCCTTTGTAGCCGCCACAATCGCAGTTTCCTACTTCGACCATCGCCCGGTTCCGCTGTTCATGAGCGCCTTCGCCCTTGGCGCGATCATCGACGATCTGCCGGCCACCGTGATCACCCGCGTTGCCGCTGTGCTCGGGCTTGTCGCCCTAATGACGGCTGACTTCATGCTCGGCCAGGGCTTTGCAATGCGTTGTTGGCAGATGGCGGGAGCGGTTTGTGTAGTTGCCTACATTTCACGCAATTCGACCTGGCTGACGGCGAATCGCTTCGCCCATTTCCTCGGGCGGATAAGCTACCCGTTTTACCTACTTCACCTTGCGGGCGCGCTGATCGTCGCAAAGCTTGGGGTAAGGTCGCTAGACCTCGACCCCTTTTCGCTCTTTGCAGTCTACAGCGTCACGTCGATCGCCATAGCCATCGCCCTCGCGTGGATCACTCACCTTGCTGTCGAAGTCCCCGGCATGGCCCTAGGCGAGAGGATCCGGCGCCTGCTTGCAGCGCCGAGGCCCGTGCCCACAGTGGCCTAGTCCACTATCTCAACCGTCTGGCCCTGGCAGGTGATATCGCCAGCGCTCGCCACTCCGTTCTGCCCTTGGAACTTGACGACGATCGCTCCTCTGGTGGCCTCGGCACCTGTGCCTCATACGACCTGCGAGATGCTGCTTCCTCCGACTGTCGTGCGCCTGTAGGTCTCTGCCGAAGCGCCAGTCACGAGCAGCTCGGCGCTCACCTCCCACCCGATGGCGTTGAGCCGCCCATGTTGGTCGCGCCGAACCATAGCCGGCCGGTCTTGGTGTTCGCATTGGCGGCAGTCGTGCCCCAGGACCTGATGCGAACGCGCTGACCAACCTTAAGCGCAGCAGCGGGGATGCTGTAGGTCATCAGGTCTTCAGCGGTCGTGACGGCTGTCGTGGAAGCCGGCGTGACGTTAGCCGACACCATGTCCGAGCTAACGCCATTCACCAGGCGCTGGCCGGTTGCATTGACGCCCGCCGTGCCGAGCACGTTCTTACCGAAAAGCCGAACGTCGGCGTAGGGTGACGCGCCAACGTCGACGTCGTAGAACGCGCCCGCCGCCTGATTACTATGAAGCGCACTCGGGTGAGTTCAGCGGCCACGGAAAGCTCGGCCGCGGTCTGGACCTTGGAGAGCGTCACAGGGGTCAGCGTGTCGGCACCGCCGAGCGCTTGGGCGAACATGTCGACAAGCTCCTGCCGGCGGCGCCACTCGCGCGTGCGGCGGTCCAGCATGCCTTGAGCAAGGCCGCCATACTTGCGGGCGATGTCAGGCGCTTGAGCGGGGTTGATGGCTAGCACTTTCGTTGCCCTTGCGTTGCCCCAGATAAATTATCGACGCAGACGATGCGGCAAGAATGGCTGATTTGCAAGGGTTCGACGGGTGAGAACAACCGGTTTGAAGCCGGATGGGCGCTAGTGTGCGCTCTTTTTTGACGCTTAGCAGCGGGTGAGAAAAAGTCGCGTTCCGAGCACGAGCATTGGGCGATTTTCTCAGAACTCAGTTTCAATGCAAACAGGGGCAATGAGGAGCCTCGCGCGCGCGGCGTTTAGCGCTGACAGGAAGACGCGGGGCCTGAGGCCCCACACCCCCACTCGTTCCGCTTCGCGGACATTATGCTGCCGTTGGCGGCGGCGCTCCATGATTGGGCATGGAATGGTCGATAGTGCTGGCAACGGCTGCCGAGTATCGACGGATTTCCATATCGACTTGGCGGCAGGGAATACCGACGGCGCGAAGCTGGGCTCGGAGGCCTTTGACGTGCTCGCTCCAGAACTTGCGGCCGGCGTATAGTCGAGGGTGCAGAGTTCGTGTGCGATGGCGCGGATAAGGACGACGCGGCGATCGGCGGGGAATGCCACTATCTGGCCGGTCTTCCTTGCTCGCTGCTTGAAAAGGTCGAGTTGTGTCATGCGTCACCCGAGCAAGAGATGGCTGTATTAGCGGGACCACTGTGGTCTCGCCTGCGGAGGGGTGCGGGAAAGGTCCATGCGGGACCACTGTGGTCCAGGAGACCAGCGCCGGCATGCGGGACCATTGTGGTCCTCATGGCTCCTCACCTCTCGCTGTAAATTTTGGATTGAAGGGCGTCGGCAGCGCCAACCGAAGCGTCCGCACTTCGTTGATGCCACCACCCGGGATTTTGTGCCGACACCGGCTCACGATGAACAGGCCGAGCCGCTCGTACAGGCCTATCTCGCGGGATATCGTTTTGATTGAGCAGCCTCCTCCCATCTTGGCAAATTCGAAATTCGTGCCGCTGATGGTCCCGGCCTTCATGTTGAGGTGCTGTCGGACGAAGGCCAGCAACCGGAAGCTGATGTTCTCGGCGTGAACGATTTGCAGGGCGCAGTGGTGCCAGTCGGCGAAAGCCTCCTCGCATTCCTTGAACGTGGATCCCCACCTCATGTGGATGGCAGCGCTGCGCTGGATCTTCTTCCGCTTGCCGCTCCACCGCGGATTGCTGGCGTCGGCGCCGGGGATGAATGGGCTGGGCTGGACGGTCACGCATCCCCCCTCGGGGCCGGCAAGGCTGCAGTGATCAACTGCCGCTCGCGTGCCTGTATATCGCGGTCTTCATGGAACTGGTGAACGTCGAACAGGTCGATGATATGTGACCGCAAGATATGAGCGATGTTGTCGGGCGACAGCGCCTCGAGTTGGCATGTCTCACCCTCCCATCGCGCGGTGCGGCTGTCGGTCTTCTTGGGCGGCACG
This sequence comes from Mesorhizobium sp. M0761, assembly GCF_040320205.1. Taxonomy (NCBI): domain Bacteria; kingdom Pseudomonadati; phylum Pseudomonadota; class Alphaproteobacteria; order Hyphomicrobiales; family Phyllobacteriaceae; genus Mesorhizobium; species Mesorhizobium sp. M0761. Next base: position 183,771 of record NZ_JAMYPF010000003.1, on the reverse strand, counting down.
GTAGGCAGCGAATAGCGAAACACCTGGTCGGCGGTCAGGGCGATGCGTTTGAAGTCGACTGTCACCGAACTCCATGGGCGATCGGCGATGACGAAGGCAGAGACGTCCTCGGCGATGACATCGAACATCGATTTGCCGCTCGGGTCATAGTCGCCCAGGTGCAAGATCACCGTCGGCTTTGCGATCTCGCATATTCGATCGGCCAGATCCTTCTTCGCAGTGAGACTGTCGAAGCCGCCTGAGGAATAGGCTTGCACCGAGAATTCTCGGCTGACCTTGAAGAGCTGCGACAGCATGCCGGCGGCGTCGCACCAGACCTCGACGTGCAGGTTTTGATTGGCGAGCATGTTCCGATGGTAGTTTTCGCCGAGCACCCGCACATGGCGCAGGAAATGGTTCTGGTCGTCAAAATGGTCCATGCGGAGCGTGACCACGCCATCGTCGCGGATCGCATTGAACGGGATCACCCGGCCGCGGCGCGCGTTGCCGATATGGTCGATCAGCTTCGAGTAAAACGACTCATCCTTCGGATAACCGTAGGCGCCGACCAGCCGATAAAAGACATGGCGGATCGTGAGCGGCCAGTGTTCCCGGTATTCGGTGAGAACCATGTCGACCGCATCGAGCAGCGTCTTGGTCTGCGGCTGGTAGTTGGCGATGTAGCCCTTCGGTCGGCCAGTTTTACGGCTAGGCGTAATTTCGCTCATGTGGCGCGGGCCCGCCGCAGGTTCGCTTCCCTGATCGCTTCGATCGCTTCAGCAGCGGTCAGGCCGAACGCCTGCTTCAGGTGGGGGATAATTGGCCGGCTGATGCGCTCCCGGCTGTCAGATCGCAGCCAGGCTGCAGCCTCATCGATAGCGGCGCTATGTTCGTGATCAGTGGTCATTAGGCCACCGCGTCTCGCTGGTCGACGCGGGCCTTCACCCAAGCATCTAACTCAGCCTCGACAAAGGCGCGCCGACGGGGCGAAAGGAACACCGGCTTAAACCGGTGCTCCTTGATCATGCGGTCGATGTAATTTCGAGAGTACACGATCCCTTTGAGGGGCGTTCACTGAAGGCGACAAGAGTTTGCATTGGAGTGCCTTACGTTGCTATCGAAGGCCTCATAGCGTAGTCATTTCAGCGTCGGGAAATACACTTCTTTGAAGAAATTTTGTGCGAACAAACCCGCGTGCTGGTTTAGAGCGCAATCAGCACTGGCAAATCAGGATAGCTTGCTTTTCTCTTCATCCCTATAAGCGATGATGCGAGTGACGATCGACTTGCGAGGCGGCGCGGCGCCAAGGAATAGCTTGGCACCGGTCTCAATGAAATTGGCAGTAGGGCTGCCGGCGCTCTCCGATATCTTTATATGAGCAATCGGCACTTTAAACGCCGCGCACCAGAGCCGAGCAAGGCCACGTATGAGCCCATCGATCTCGGGCTGCTCGTTTTTCGTCGGTCGACCTTCAACCATTTTTCCATGCCGTCAGCCATAGCGGTCACGCTCGCAAGCAGGCGGTGAAGCACCCGTTTAGCGATCTCGACGTCACCCTCGGTGAACTCAGCCGGAACGAGGCATGCGTTTAGTTCTTCTTCCGACATGGGGACCGGAGCTGCGTCGTCCCAACTATCAGGCACGCGCACACCCGCCCCAAACTCGGTAGCCGTCGACAACTCGAGCTTTTGGCTATCCGAATACTGCACGGTGGACGACACCGCCTCCTGGAGCCTTTTCCATTCATCGACGGTCCCTTGATGTGTGTCCTTTTTCCGCCGCTCAGCCGACCAATGAAACGTATTTGCAATGTCGTGCAGCTTCGTTCTCAGCCAATCGCCATGAGGCATGGAAAACCCTTGGGATTCCAGCATTGAAAGGATCTCTCGTTCGGCTCGCTCCGAGAAATCGTGCTGATAGTTGAAATTGAGGGTCATTGACCGGCCGCCTTTATCTGGATGACATTGTTGGCCGTCTTGCGGCCTGTCAGCGCCACAAGCGCGCCCTCCCAGCGCGTCAGGGCGTCTCGCTTCACCTTGAGGCGGTCAGACTGGTTGTACGTCCTGACTAGCGCCGTAGGCACATGCCCGATGACAGCCTCGGCAACCTCGTCCATCACGTCGAGCTCGGACAGCCGGGTGCGAACCGTCCGGCGGATGTCATGATTGACCCACGCCGGCAGCTTGGCCTCTTGATCGTCTTTCCGAAGCGCTGCGAGCATGGCGGCGTCAATCCGCAGCTTGACCTTATGGCCGATCGTCACCGGTCCCGCGCCGTCGAGCGAGCAAAGCCAGTTGCATTTCTTTAACCGCGGCAACTTGGCGATGATGCCGAGCGCTTCGTCAGTGAGAGGCACAACGTGATCGCGGCCGGACTTGAAGCGCGCCGCCGGCACAGTCAGCGTCTAGCGGTCAACGTCGACTTCGGTCCATGACGCCTGGGCGATATCGTTGAGGCGCTGGCCGGTCAGCAGCAGCAGCCGATAGACGGCGCTGTAGACGTCGCCAGCGGCCGTGGCAGTCCAGAGCGCCCAATCTCAGCATCGGTCAGGACGCGGTCCCTTGATCCCTTCTCGCCGATGGTGGTGCGCACCTTCTTTGCCCGGAAGGGTGAGGCGGTGATCAGGTCGTCATCGACACACCAGCCGAAGAACGTCCCGATCTTCTGGGCGATGTTGAGCGCCTGCCGCTGCGCGCCGCGCGCATAGATCGGTTCGACCACTTCCATGATGTCGGCATTGGTGAGGGTGGCGACGTCCCTGCCCTTCCACTTCGGCAGGCATTCCCGGTTGAGGTCGCGCTCGTCCTCGTCGGCCTTGCGGATGCCATCGCGGCGCCGGGCTTTGATGAACCGTTCAAGGATGGTTTCGAAAGACCGGTCACGGCTCTCTGTCGCTGCCCTCGCCGCCGCCTGCCGCTCCTCGTCAGCCTGGACCTTCGGGTCAATGCCGCGATCAATGAGCGCTGCCCACTGCCTCGCCTTGGTGCGTGCCGCTTCAAGCGACATGACGTCGTACTCTCCCAGCGCGCGGCGGGCTGGCTGAGTTGCAACACCGAAACGGGCGATGTAGACAAAGCTGACTTGTCCGGCCTTAAGCTTTGAACCGTTGGACGGCTCCTTGTCGGTTACGCGGACGCCCATGCTCGGGACTTGGGCATCCATGATCACGTATCGCTTGCCAGGAGCAGCCGGCTTCAAAGCCTTCAGGCGGTTGTCGGTCAGGTTCTCGCGGGGCATTAGGGCTCTCCGGGGCAACGTCGGGGCAACAGGATGCAACTGCTGCCTATGTTGCCCTGTGTGCTCTAATGTGCAACAGGAAAGCTGAAATCGTTATGAAACAAGGGGTTTTTCAGGAGTGGAACAACCGGTATATGGCGCTGGTGGGCTATCCCGAGAGCGGCTGTTAACCGGTTGGTCTCTGGTTCGAATCCGGCCCCGGGGAGCCACCGCCTTTTCTAAGCCGTGGTGCGATCTTGTACACTACAGCGCCATTGTCCGCGCACTTCGGTCCGCTTAGCTTCTGCCCGAACGGCTGGTAACAGCTACGAAGCCGATCGAGGCAGTTTGGCGGGCATCGCGCCCCTGCCCTCGCCCGAAGGCAGCCTGATAACGCCCGGTATCATCTATGAAAATACCAAATCGGGAGGACGTTGGTGCAAACCAAGAAGATCATCAATGACGGCAATCGCGCCGTCGACGAGATGCTGGAAGGCATCCTGGCTGCGCATCCCCGCCATCTCAAAGCCGTTGACGGAAGCCCGCGCTCGATCATCGCCCGCGATGGACCGCGCCAAGGCAAGGTAGGCCTCGTCATTGGTGGCGGCTCGGGCCACGAGCCGAGTTTTCTCGGCTTCGTCGGCAAGGGGCTGGCCGACGCGGCGGCGATCGGCAATGTCTTCGCCTCTCCGCCGCCCGACCCGATCCTCGAATGCGCCAAGGCGGCGAGCGGCGGCGCCGGTGTGCTGTTCATGTACGGCAACTATGCCGGCGACGTCATGAATTTCGACATGGCGGCCGAGATGGCCGCGATGGACGACATCGAGGTGCGTACGGTGCTGAGCACCGACGACGTCGCTTCCGCGCCCGTTGGCGACAGGCACAAGCGGCGCGGTGTCGCAGGGAACTTCTTCATCTTCAAGGCGACAGGCGCCGCCTGCGACCGCATGTTGTCTTTCGATGAATGCGAACGCATTGCCGGGAAAGCCAACGACCACACCTTTACCATGGGCGTCGCATTGGCGCCCTGTTCGTTGCCGCAAACCCGCCGGCCGAATTTCGAGATCGGACCCGACGAGATGGAGATCGGCATGGGCATCCATGGCGAACCCGGCATCGCACGCGGAAAACTCAAAACAGCCGACGAGATCACCGACGAAATGCTGGACAGGATTCTCTCCGAGATGGCGCCGGCACGCGGCGAGAAAGTCGCCGTGCTGGTCAATTCGCTGGGTTCGACACCGCTGATGGAACTCTACATCATGAACCGGCGGGTGAAGCAGAGGCTTGACGATATCGGTGTATCCATTCACGCAAGCTGGGTCGGCAATTACTGCACCTCGCTCGAAATGGCCGGCGCTTCGATCACGCTGCACCACCTCGACGACGAGTTGCAGACGATGCTCGACCACCCTTGCGACTGCGCCATGTTTCGCGCCGGGTAAACTGGGGACGGCAAGGAGCAAGAGATGACGACAATCGACACCACGCGGCTTGCCGCGATGTTCGCGGCAATCGCCGACGCCATGTCGGCCGACCGGGACCGGTTGTGCGCGCTTGACGGGGTGATCGGCGATGCCGACCACGGCATTGCGATGGAGCTTGGATTTGCCGCGGCACGCGATGCAGTCGGGGCATTGGATACCGGCGCCACCGATCCGACCATCTTGCTGAACACCGCGGCGAAGTCGTTCCTGAACGCAGTCGGCGCATCCTCGGGTCCGCTCTATGCCACCGCGTTCATGCGCGGCGCGGCCGCCGTCAAGGGCAAGGCGACGCTCGACGACGCCCACGCGGTCGCTATGTTCCAAGCGATGGCCAGAGGCATTCAGGATCGCGGCAAGGCCGAGCCTGGCGAAAAGACGATGATCGATGCGTGGGCGCCGGCCGCAACGGCTGCGGGCGAGGCACTGGCCGCCGGCAAGGGGCTGGCCGGAAGCCTTGCGGCCGCAGCCGAGGCGGCAAAGGCCGGCGCGGAGGCGACCAAGACGATGATCGCCACCAAGGGCCGGGCCTCCCGCCTCGGTGAACGCTCGCTTGGCCATATGGATCCAGGCGCGGCGTCCGCCGTAACTGTGATCGAGGCGATGCGGATCGCCTTGACCGGCTAGGTCGGGAGCGGATCCTCAGCGCTTCGCGTCGAGCTTGTCGACAGCCTGCACATTGGCGGCAGAAGGTCCGTTCGGATCGAATTCGGAAGCCAGCCAGGCGTCAGCGATCGATTTCGCCAGTTCGGGGCCGATGACGCGCGCACCCATCGTGATGATCTGGGCGTTGTTGGATTTCGCAGCGCGCTCCGCCGAATAGGTGTCGTGGGTCAACGCGGCGCGGATTCCGGGCACCTTGTTGGCCGAGATGCTGACGCCGATGCCGGTGCCGCAAAACAGGATGGCGCGGTCGTAATTGCCGTCGACAATTTCGTGGCCGACCGCCGCGGCAATATCGGCGTAGAATCCGGCCTGGCTGAGATCGACGACCTGCAGTTCTGGCTTGGTGGCGAGATGCTTGGCGATGACATCGAGCAGCGGCTTGCCGGCGCTGTCGGCTCCGAGTGCGATCTTCATGGCAATCAACTCCTTCGTTTTCGTGGTCAGCGCGCGATGGCGGCCGACGCCTTTTTGAGAATGTCGATATAGCCTTCCGCTTGCCATGCCGAGCGGCCGATGAACAGCCCATCGATATGCGGCTGGCCGATCAGTTCGGCCGCGTTGCCGGGATTGACGCTGCCGCCGTAGAGCACAAGCGGGGCGGTCGGCAACCGGGTTGCTGCGACCTGCTTGATCAGCGCCTGCTGCTTGTCGGCATAGTCGGCGCTGGCCGGAATGCCTTTCTCGCCGATCGCCCACACCGGTTCATAGGCAAAGAGTATCTCTGCCGACAACTCATTGTTTGCGAGACCCTGCAGCGCGCCCAAAACCTGCGCGGTCAGAATTGTGTCGGCGCGGCCGCCCTCGCGCTCGGCCAGCGTCTCGCCGACACAAATCAAGGGTACGAAGCCGTGCTTGACTGCCGCTGCGGTTTTCAGTCCCACGGTCTTGTCCGTTTCGCCAAAATGCTCACGACGCTCGCTATGGCCGAGTTCGATCAGGTCGAGCCCGCAATCCCTCAGCATCACCGGCGAAATCTCGCCCGTCCAGGCACCGGCATCGGCCCAATGCATGTTCTGGGCGCCAACCTTGACGCGGGTGTTGGCGAGCGCCGCCTTGACCTGCCGCACCGCGGTGAAGGGCGGAATGACGAAAGGCTGTATCGCCGGATCGAAGCCCGGCACGAACGCCGCCAATGCCTCGGCGAACTGCAGCGCCTCCGCCAGCGTCTTGTTCATCTTCCAGCTCGTGCCGACCCAATACGGGGCCATTCTTCTCTCCTTCGATCCGAAATTCGGATGATGCGTGTTTCCGGGTCTACGCGCCGGCCTTCGGGCCGACGCTTTCCCTCAAGCGCGAGGCGTGAGACTTTCGCGGCCGCTGTCGATGTAAGGCGCCCAGAAATCCACCGACTCGCGGATCATTGCAATAACCTGATGATCGACCGGCTCCCTCTCCCGGAAGGAAAGTTCGAGGCAAATCTCATTGTCGGTTCCGCCACCCGCCCGCACTGCATCGAGCAGCTTCTGCGGGATGATGCGGCCATCCTTGTTGTATGCGGCCGTGAACGGCCAGTGCCCGCCCTTGTTCATCGACGACTGCTTGATGTGGATGATCGGCGATCGCAACGGGAACGCTTTCGCCCAGGCATAGGGATCGGTGTCGTCAGGATTGGGCGAGGTCACGTCGCCATGGTCGATGTCGACCATCATCTGCATCGGGATCGGCAGCTTGGCCGTATCGATGGCGCCCTGCAATTCGACGCAGCTTTCGATCGTGTGGCCGAACTCCCGCCCCACCGACATCGGTTCCCAGAACAAATAGGTCAGGCCCGCCGCCTTGGCGTGCTCGGCCACTTCGCGCCAGCATTCGAGCGCGATGTCGAGAAGCGCCGCGCGCCGCTGCGGATCGTCAAAATCCTTGTAGGTGAATATGGCGAACTGCGTGCCCATGCCCGACGCGCCAAGCTCGGCGGAAATGTCGGCAAAGGTCTTGAACCAGTCGACATAATAGCGGCGCACATCCGCGTCCGGATGGCCGAAATGGTTGAGCCGGCCATAGGGACCGGTCATGCCGGAGGTGATCCGCACGCCAGTCCGCGCCAGCGCGCTGTTGAACAGGCGAACGAACTTGACGATCGTTGCCGCCGGCCAACCCGGATTGACGAATTCATGCGTCAGCTGCACGTCGCGGATGCCGATGCCATAGGCAATGGCGTCGATCAGATCGTCGGGATCGGCGAAGCGATTGACCAGCGGGTTGGTGTTCAGCGAAAGCGTGAAGGCCATCAGTTCACCGCCGCCATGGTCTTTGTGCACCAGTCTTCGAATGTCTTCCGCTCGGCCGCATTGATATGCAGCCCGTGTTTGGTCCGGCGTTCGAGAACGTCGGCGGCGGTCATCGCCCATTCGGTCTCGAACAGGAAGACAACTTCCCGCTCATAGAAATCCGGGCCGAAACGCCGGCCGAGATCGGCTTCGCCTTTTACCCCTTTCAGCAGAGCGCGCGTGCGCGTGCCGTAGCTTCGAGCATAGTGCTTCACCAGCGACGGGCTAAGCCACGAGAACTCGGCATGCAGATCGCCCAGGAACTGCTCGAAATCCGCGTTGGGCAGGTCGCCTCCCGGCAGGGGAATTTTGGCCGTCCAGGCCTTCTTCATGGTCGGAAAGAAGGGCTGGATCTTTTCCAGCGCATGTTCGGACAGTTTGCGGAAGGTGGTGATCTTGCCGCCGAACACAGAAAGCAGCGGCGCGCCACCGTTCGGGGCGTCGAGTTCGAAGATGTAGTCGCGCGTCACCGCGCTCGGGTTGTCGGCATTGTCGTCATAGAGCGGCCGCACGCCCGAGAAACTGTAGACCACGTCCTGCGCGGTGAGTTGGCGCTTGAAGTAGCGGTTGACCACCTTGATCAGATAATCGATCTCGCTGGCCTCGGCGGCTACTTCCTCGGGCCGTCCCTCGTAGGGAATGTCGGTGGTGCCGATCAGCGCCAGATCGTTCTCATACGGGTTGACGAAGATCACCCGCTTGTCATTGTTCTGGATCAGATAGGCTTGCCGTCCATCCCAGAATTTCGGCACGACGATATGGCTGCCTTTCACCAGGCGAACGTTGCGGGCGGAATTCTGCCCGGCCACGCGGCTGACGATGTCATTCACCCACGGCCCGGCCGCGTTGACCAGCCCGCGTGCGCGGACCCTCGTCACAGCACCGGTGCGGCCGTCCTGCATGTCGATCGACCACAGGCCGCCTTCACGCCTGGCAGCAATACAGGCGGTGCGGGTGAACACCTTTGCGCCGCGCTGTTTGGCATCCAGCGCGTTGAGCAACACCAGCCGTGCATCATCGACCCAGCAGTCCGAATATTCGAAGCCGCGCTTGAATTCGTCCTTGATCGGCGCCCCTTCCGGCGCTGTTCTCAAATTCAGTGTCCTCGTTCCCGGCAACCGCCTGCGGCCGCCAAGATGGTCGTAGAGAAACAGCCCGAGCCGCACCAGCCATGCCGGCCGGTCCTCGGGGCTGTGCGGCAGCACGAAGCGCATTGGCCAGATGATGTGCGGCGCCGCCTCCAGCAGCACCTCGCGTTCGATCAGCGCTTCGCGCACCAACCGGAACTCGTAATATTCGAGGTAGCGCAGGCCGCCATGCACTAGCTTGCCGGAACGCGAACTGGTGCCTTGCGCCAGATCGTCCTTCTCGCACAGGATAACCGACAGCCCGCGACCGGCCGCATCGCGCGCGATGCCGGCGCCGTTGACGCCGCCGCCGATGACGAAGAGATCGACAATATCCGACGTATCACTCAAGGCTTTGCTCCTCTGCGGTGCGCCATGCCCTTCCATACCGGCCGCAGCGCATGGCGCGCCGCGACGAAGGATGGAAACAGCGCATCGTAGGTTTGGGAAAGCGCCTCGTCATAGGCATCGCATTCGCCCAGAAGCGGTGTCACCCATTCGGCGCAGCAATCATCCATCGAGCGATAGACGCCGAGCCCGACCGCGGCCATCATCGCCGCACCCGCGGCGCCGGCCTCCTGGCGGCTGCTGGTCCTGACTTGCGCGCGGGCCGCCGCGGCGATGATGCGGCGCAGCGACGAACTGCGGGCGGCGCCACCCGACAGGCGGATTTCGCCGGGCATACTGCCCATTGCCTGGTAGCAATCGCGGGCCGCGAAGGCCAATCCCTCAAGAACCGCGCGAGCCAGATCGCCAAAACCGTGCTTGACCGAGAGGCCGATAAAGCCTGCACGTGCGTCTGGATCGACAAACGGTCCGCGTTCGCCGGCGAGCGAGATATAGGGCTGATAGACCAGCGATCCCGGCTCCGATCCTTCGACCCAGACATCGAGCGCTTTCAGCAGCTCGTCGCGCGAAGGTTTTGCGCCGCTGGCGGTCAGCACGTCGCGCGCCAGGCCAAGCAGCCAGTCGATGTTGAGCGTCGCCGCCATATTGGATTGCAGTTGCGCATAGGCGCCGGGAACCGGCATGGCGATCGTGTAGCCTGACGCATCGTCGTTGAGGACGACGTCGTCGGCAGTGCGCGCCAAGCGTGTGTGGATGCCGGTCGATCCGATGACCGTGCAGCCGACATTGCCGCTTGGATCATAGAGGCCGGCGCCGAGCGCGGTGCTGACCATGTCGACGTAGCCCAGTACCACCGGCGTGCCCTCAAGCAGGCCGGTCTCGTTTGCTGCCGACGCAGAAAGCGGATGATGGTCGGTCGTGCCTTCGAGCATGGGGGGCAGCAGGCGGCGGTGCGACGTCAGACCCAGAATGTCGAGCACCTCGTCGGAATAGCTGCGCGCGCGGAAATCGCCGAAGGTGAATGTTCCCTCCGAAGGATCGGTGGCGCGCTCGCCGGTCATCTTGAAATAGAGCCAATCCTTGCAGTGAAAGGCAGTGGCGGCGCGCTCCAGGATTTCCGGGTTGTTTTTCTTCAGCCAGCTGAGCTGAGACCCCTGCTGGCAGGCGTTGAGCCCGGTGCCGGTGATCTCGAACCGTGTGCGATCCCGGGGATCGCCGCGCATCTCGTCCACCAGATGTCCGGCGCGCGCATCGAGCCAGAGCCAGGCGCGCCCGACCGGCATGCCGTCGCCATCGATCAGCCAGGTACCGTCGCCCTGCCCGGTGATCGCGACGGCCGCGGTTCGCCGCGCGAGGTCGGGAACTTTCGTCGTCAGCTCGACAACGGTCAGCACCATGTCGCGCCAGGTTTGACCGAGGTCCTGTTCGGCTCCGCCGCCTTCCAGTGTGACGAAGCTGTTGGTCACCGACGCCATTGCAAGCTGCCGCCCCGACAGATCGAAAGCGACCGATTTGATCACGGACGTTCCCGCGTCGATCCCGATCAGCAGGTCTTTCATGCCGCAAGTTCCGGATGTTTATGAAGGCAATTCACAAGGAGCAGTCTTTGTTGTCTCGAACCCATGGAAGAGCCAGGGAGTGTCCGCGAAGGACACCCCCTGAGCAGGTTTTACTCCGACAGCACGAAGGGTGCGGTGTACTTGTCCACATTGTCCTTGGTGATGAGCAGGCAATCGAACAGCTGCTTCTCGCTGGTGGCGCCGGTAGCGCCCGTCTTGATGAACGAGTCGGCCTGCTGCACGGCCTTGGCCGAGAAGATGGCCACCGGCTGAAGCACGGTGTACTGCAGTTCGCCGGACTTGATGGCCGCAACCGCATCCGGGGAACCGTCAAAGCCGCCGACCTTGATGCCGGCGAGCTTGCCAGCTTCCTTCAGCGCCGCAACCGCGCCAAGCGCCATTTCATCGTTGCCGCTAATCACGGCGATGATGTCGGGATTGGCTTGCAGCATGCTCTGCATCTTGTCGTGTCCCTGGGTACGATCCCAGTTGGCGACCTGCGAAGCGGCCTTTTCGAGATCCGGATACTGGCTCAGCACGGTCGCGTAGCCGTTCGAGCGCGTGGCCGCGTTGTTGTCCGACGGGGCGCCGAGCAGTTCGACATACTTGCCCTTTTCACCGACCGCCTGCACCCACTGCTGGGCACCGAGAGCCGCACCCTGGGCGTTGTTGGAGACGAGCTGTCCCTTGGCAAGACCTTCCTGGTTGATCTCGGCATTGACGAGGAAAACCGGGATGTTGGCGGCAATCGCCTTCTTCACCGCGCCGACCGAACCATCGGCATTGGCCGGGTCAAGGATGATCGCCACCGACTTGTTGGTGATGGCGGTGTCGATCAGATTGCTTTCGGTATTGGTGTCGCCCTTGTGGGCGGCGACGTTGGCTGTATAGCCAAGCTTTTCGGCTTCGGCCTTGGCGACGTTGCCTTCGGTCAGCCAGTAGGGGTTGGCCGGATCGTTGACGATGATCGAGATCAGGCCTGCGGCCGATGCGGCTGCGCTAAACCCGACCACCATCGCGGCGGCAAGCAAACTTCTAAGCACGATTTTCATGTACATTCCTCCAATGATTTTACGCGGTCTTGCTGCCAGTCAGCTGGCAGTCTTCCCTTGGGCAGGATTGGCCGGTTCGGCCTTCCCCCGTTTCTGAGAAGTCGGTTGGCCGCCCGGCGAAGCTGGAAGCTTGCTACGGCGGCGATACTGAACGGCATTGAGGAGCACGGCGAGCACGATGACGGCGCCGGTGAACACTGTCTGCCAGTAGGATGAGATGCCGATGATCACCAGACCGTCGGACAGGAAGCCGATGACGAAGGCCCCGAGCAGAGTGCCACGAATATTGCCGCGGCCGCCAGTCAGTGCGGCGCCGCCGATAACGACGGCGGCGATGGCCGTCAATTCGTAGGTGGTGCCCGCGGTCGGCCCGGCCGAGGTCAACTGCGAGGACAGGATCAGGCCGGCAATGGCGGCACAGATGCCTGAAAGCACATAGACCGAAATCTGCACGGTCTTGACCGGAACGCCGGACAGTTCGGCGGCGCGCTCATTGCCGCCCGAGGCGTAGAGCCAGCGCCCGAACGCGGTGCGGTTCAGGACGATGCTGCCGATCAGCGCGATGACCGCCAGCACCACCACGCCGGTCGGCACGCCGAACAGACGGTTAAAGCCGAGCGCGTCGAAACCGGTGTTGCCCAACTCCGGCTTGCCGCCGAGATTGTTGTAGGTCAGGCCGCTGGTCATCAGCAGCGCCAGGCCGCGCGCCATGTACATGACGCCGAGCGTGGCGACGAAGGCCGGAACCTTGAACCGCGCGATCAGCACGCCGTTGATAAGCCCGACGGCCGCACCCAGCATGCAGGCCAGCACCGCGACCACCCAGACCGGCGGGTAGAGAACGACGCCCAGCCAGGTCAGCGTCACGCCCTGCATCAGAAACCCAGCGACGACGCCGGCAAGCCCGAGCGTCGACCCCACCGACAGATCGATGCCGCCATTGAGGATGACGAGCAGCATGCCGACGGCGAGAATCCCGAAGATGGCGACATGCGAGGCCATGGTCAGGAAATTCGCCACCGAAAGGTAGTAGGGCGACAGGATCGAGAAGACGACGATGATGACGATCAGGGCAAAGAAGGCCCGGCCTTCGAGCAGCAGCTTGGCCACGTCGAAGCCCTCGCCGCCCGCATTGGGGCTGGACTGTTTGCTGGCCTGGCTGACATCGCTCATGGGTCGGGGCTCCGAAATTCTATGGTCAGGCGACCACGGCTTCGCCGGAGGCGGCCATGATCTGCTCTTTGGTGGCGTTGGCGCCGAATTCGGCTGAAATCTTGCCGCGCCGCATCACGACGATGCGGTGGGCGATGCTGAGGCACTCATTGACCTCCGAGGTCGAGAAGACGACCGCCAGGCCTTGCGCGGCGCGCTCGCTGAGCAAGCGAAAGACTTCGGCCTTGGCGCCGACATCGATGCCGCGGCTCGGCTCGTCGAGAAGGATGACCTTGGGATCTGTCGTCAGCATCTTGCCGATGACGACCTTCTGCTGGTTGCCGCCCGACAGCGATCCGATCATGGCATTGCCGCCCGCGGTCTTGATGGTCACCTTGCGGATCGAATTGTCGATCAGTGCGCGCTCCCTCGGCCGGGAGAGGAAGAGCCCCTTGGCGAATGCCTCGATACTGGCAAGCGACAGATTGCGGCCGACGGTCATGGTCTGAACCAGGCCATCGCGCTGGCGATCCTCGGGGACCAGAACCAGACCTCGGGCGATGCGCTGGGCAATGGTCAGCCCCGAAACGTCCTCACCCTCCAGCAGCGCCCGCCCGCCCGCCATGGGCACACGGCCGGCGACGGCCTCCAGCAATTCCGTGCGGCCCGCGCCCATCAGCCCATAGATGCAGACGATCTCGCCCGCTTTGACATCCAGCGACAGATGATCGACGACGTAGCCTGAACCCGAAGCGTCGGTGACGCTGACATCCTCGATCGACAGCGCCACCGCGCCGAACTCGTGGCCGGTCGGCGGCGAGCCGAGATCGAAATTCTCGCCCACCATGTTGCGGACGATCCATTCGAGGTCGATGTCCTTGGCCTCGGCCGTCGCCGTGATCGCCCCGTCACGCAGCACGACGGCGTAGTCGGTGATCTGCAGCGCCTCTTCGAGGTGATGCGAGATGTAGACGATGGAGACGCCGCGGCTGGTCAGATCGCGGATCACCTTGAACAGCACTTCGACCTCCGTGGCGCTCAGCGCGGAGGTCGGCTCGTCCATGATCAGGATGCGGGAATCGACTGACAGCGCGCGTGCGATCTCGACGATCTGCTGCTGCCCCAGGCGCAGGTCCTCGACCAGGGTCATCGGATCAATGTCCTCTTCGAGGTCGGCCATCAGCGCCCGCGCCTGGCGCGCCTCCTCGGCGAAGTCGAGGCCGGTTCTGGTGCGCAGTTCGCGGCCCATGAAGATGTTGTCGCGAACGCTCAGATTCGGCGCCAGGCTGAGCTCCTGGTGGATGATCGAAATGCCGCGATCGCGCGCGTCCGAAGACGAGGCAAAGCTGACGAGATTGCCGTCGAGCACGATGTCGCCGGATGTCGGCGTCACCACGCCGGACAGGATCTTCATCAGCGTCGATTTGCCGGCGCCATTCTCTCCGAACAGGGTGGTGACCTTGCCGCGATGGATGTCGAAGTTGACGCCCTTGAGCGCGTGGACGCCGCCATACGACATGACGACATTGCGCGCCGAAAGCACGGCATCGCCAGTCGCGGGTTCTGTGCCGGCAGCCATTGTCATTTGACGTCCAGCCTCACCGGTGTGACCAGCCAGCTCTTCGGATTGACCAGCTTGAAGACGCCGACCACCGCTATTGTCTTGCCGCTCAAGGCACTGGTATCGACTTTCGCCAGCACCTCCTTCTTCATCTCGTTGTTCAGCGCCGAGCCGGCGTCCTGATACTCGATCTGGTTGGTGAACTGACCAAAGGTGATCTTGCCGGTGGCGTCGCGAAGCTCGGTTCCGTTGATCGCCGGCCCAGTCTGCACGCGGACCGTCAAAGTGTCGGGCAAACCGTCGACGGCGACCTTGTAGATGCCCGATTTTCCCTCGCCGACGACGCCGGTGAACTTGACCGAGATGACCGGTCCGACACCCGCCGGCACGCCATATTCCTTTTCGGCCGTCGCCCTGTCCTTGGCGATCGCCGTCGCCACCGTCGCGGCGTCGGCGGCACGCGCTTCGACATCGGCTTGCACCTTGGGGAATTCAGATTTGCCGTAGTCGGCTGCCGAAAACACGGCGTTGCGAACATCGCCGGCAGAGCCGATCTTGATCACCTTGGTGTCGAGCGCCATGGCGCCGAGCAGAACCAGAGCCGCGGCGCCGGCAAGCACCCGGCGCAGGCCGGGCGAAGCTTGCCGGGCGGTGGCCTTCGCGCTCATGATGCAACCACCAGCGGTGCGGATTGTCCGTTGTCACGCATTCGAAGTTCCTCCGTTCACGCGGCGCTTCGCGGCCCCGGCTGCATCGTCGAGCTCGACCAGGGCGCGGGCCGTGCATTCGTCGGTGATCAGGCCGCTGAGATAACGGCTTTCGAGTACTGCCTTGATGGCGCGCACCTTCACCTTGCCGCCGGCAACGGCAACGATCCTGCGGCCCTTCAACTGATCGCGCGGAAGCGCCAGTATTCTTTCCGACAGGGCCGTTTCGACCGGACGCCCCTTGTCGTCGAAGAAATGCGCCAGCAATTCACCGACGCCGCCGTCCCGCTTGACCTCATCGATTTCGGAAGGCTCGATCATGCCGGTGGCGACCAGCGACGCCTCCCGCTCGGCCGTGCCTATTCCGACGAACATCAGGTCGGACCGGCTGGCGAGAGCGAACACATCGCTGATGCCGCGTTGGCCAAGCAGCACTTCACGGTCCTCGGCGGTATTGGCGACAAAAGGCACCGGCATGACAAAGGCCTGCGCGCCTGTCCGCTCTGCCAGGCGATGCATGACGTCGTGCGGGTTGGCGGCGAATTTGCGCGTCACGCCGCCAAGCAGCGAGACGAAACGGATGTGAGCAGCAGTTGCCCGCGTCAGATATTCGACGCTGGCGGCAAGCGTGCGGCCATGGCCGACGCCGATCAGCATGTCTTCGCCGCGATCGATTTCGCGCTTCAGGAACTGGGCGCCTGCAATGCCCAGCCCCTTCAGCGGCAGGTCGTCCTGATCGAGATCGGGAACCACCTCGCAATAGTGGAGCCCATAGGCGGCGATCAGGCGCTGTTCCAGGTCGACGCATTCGGCGACGTCGCCGTCGATGAAGACCCTGACCAGACCTTCCTGGTTGGCCTTGGTGATCAGCCTATGCGCCTTGAGGCTGGTCAGGCCAAGCCGCTTGGCCACCTGGGCCTGGGTCAGACCACCGGCATAGTGCAGCCAGGCCGCGCGCGTGGCGAGGCTGGATTCATGGTCGCGGTTTGCGCTTCCGCCGGAATTCAAGCCATCCCCTCCCCAGGGTGATAATATTATCTTTGTGTGCAAAAATTTTCATACCTTTGCACCGCTGTCAATCCCTCCGCAGATGGGTTGCCTCAGCCGACGTTCGGCAGCCAACGCGAGCCTATTAGAAGGTAAGCATATAATATGACCATACGGTACTGTTAACTTAACGTCAATTTGTGTTACCGATCCAGTGACGGCATGAGCCCGTAGGCGCCGGCAAATCCCAATCCGGGTGCAAAATGGGAAGGTTGATGCACACGGCGGAACAAGGGCAAATCGATCGGATTGCCTCAGGAAAAGCTAGGCGTCGGCGATCAAGCGATCAGTCCAGCCGCATCAGGTTCCTGCCCTCGAGCTCGACAACAGCGGCTTCGACCTCCCGCGTGAGGCGCTCGGTGCTCCACCCCAACGCCCGCCCGGCGATCGCGGCAATCTCCTGCAGGTCGCGGCTCGTCAGCGAGCCGCCTATCGCCAACGTGCTGCGGCGCATGACGACATCGGCCAGATGTTCGACGAACTCGTTGCGCGCGATGTAGTCGATTTCCGCCTTGCCGTAGCCGCCGGAGTCCGGCAGGCAACCCTCATCATCCGACCCGTGCCTGGCGATCTCAACGGCTCTGGTCCCGTAGCGCGACAGCAATTGATCAAGGCGCCCTTCCCCGGCGCCCGTTGCCTGCTGTGCCTCAGCCAGCCAGTCCGCGCGCGCGGCGGCATTGGCCGGAAAATCCCGCCCACCGCCGATCGGCATCGACTGAGTCGACATCTTGCGGCTGCGCTGCAAGCGCTTGAGTACGGTATCAGTGACTTCCTCGGCAAAGCCGCGGAACGTCGTCCATTTGCCGCCGACCAGCGAAATGACTGCAAAGGGCCTGTTGCCGTCCGGCTCGGCAACGGGCGCCGAATGATCGCGGCTGATCAGTCCGGGCGTCGCTGCTTCAGACGTCGGCAGCGGCCGGATGCCGCTATAGGCGTAGACGATCTGGTCGTGCTCGAACGCCATGCCCGGCAAAAGCGTTCCCACGCTGTCGAGCAGATAGTCGACTTCTTCGGGTTCGCAGCGCACCGCGTCGGGATTGTCGGCTTTGATGTCGGTCGAACCGACCAGCGCCAGGCCGAGATAGTCGTAGACCAGGCAGATGCGGCCGTCATCGGCCTCGAAATAGAGCATGCGCCCATTTAGGCTTTTGACCAGTTCGTCATGCTTTAACAGGATATGCGAGCCCTTGGTGCCGCCGATCATCTTCGATGGAGCACCAAGCAACGCATTGACGTCGTCGATCCACGGACCGCCGGCGTTCACCACCAGCTTCGGCCGCACCGAAAAGGCCGCGCCGTTTTCCGGCTGGAAGGTGAGCACGCCATTGGCTGAAGCCGCCAGTGTCGTGTAGTTGGCACCGGCAGACGCCGCGTGAGCCTGCAAGCCGTCGAGGATCAGTTCCAGCACCAGCCTTTCCGGGTGACTTATCTTGGCGTCGTAGTAGGTCCCGGTGGCGACGATCGCCGGATTGAGCGCCGGCATCTCGCCAAGCGCCTGCCGCCGCGCGACCATGCGGTGGCGCGGCATGACCTGGTTTCGCGAACCATAGAAGTCGTAGATCATCAGCCCGATCTTGATCAGTATGGCGCCGCGGCTGCGCGGCGCGCTGGTCGAGCCGAACAGCGTTCGCAACGCCGCCAGCATGCCCTTGCCCCACGAGAAGATCGGGATGACGGTCGGCAGCGGGCTGACATAGTGCGGCGCGTTTTGCAGAAGCAGATTGCGTTCGAGCGTCGACTGCGCCACCAGCCCGAACTCGCCGGTCTCGAGATATTTCAGGCCGCCGTGGATGAGCCGCGACGGCGCGGCACTGGTGCCCGAGCCGAAATCCGCCTTGTCGACGATCAGGCAGTTGACACCTTGCGCGCACAGATCGCGAAACAACCCTGCCCCGTTGATGCCGGCGCCAAGAATGACGACGTCGACCTCGCCGGTCGCAGCCATAGCTGCGAGACGTCCGGCGCGATTGTCCGCCCCTGCTCCGTCTGTTCGGCTCATGGCGCTTTCGTCTTGACGATGCGCAGTTTCACGCCGGCCCGCTCGAGGCTCTGCGCCTGCGCATCGCCGAGGCCCTCGGTCACCAGCACGGCGTCGAAACTGGTCAAATCGTCGAAGACATGCAGCGCGATCCGGTCGAATTTTGCGTGGTCGACCAAAAGGATGCGCTTCACGGAGGCGGTCATCATCGCCTGCTTGACCCGCACGACATTCGGATCCTGGATGAAAGCCGTGGTTCCGGTGACGGCCGAAGCCGAACAGATCAGCACATTGGCGCGCAATTGCGCCACGGCGTTCTCGCAGACGATGCCGATATAGGCATTGTAGGTGCCGTGATACTGGCCGCCGAGACAGATGAAGTCGAGGTCGTCGACATTGATCAGCAACGCAGCCGTCGACACGCTGTTGGTGACAACCGTCAGCGGCTTGACGTCGAGCAGCAGCGTCGCAACCGCGTTTGCCGTCGATGAATCGTCCAGCATCACCACCTGGCCGGCCTCGATATAATCCAGTGCTGCCCGCGCCAGCGCATCCTTCTCGGCTCGGTTGACCGTCACCCGGTAGCGGAAGGCGCTCTCATAGAGACCGGACGGCTGAACCGTCACGGCACCATGCAGCTTGCGCAGCACGCCCTGCTGCGCCAGCCGGTCGATGTGCCGGTGGATGGTCATGCGCGATACGCCGAAATGCTCGACCAGATCGTCGATGCGCACCTGGCCCAGCTTGATCACATAATCGGCGATCTCTTCGCGTCGTTCGTCGGCCTTGATCATGCGTCTCCCCTTGGCCGCGCCAGCCTTTCGATGTCCGGCCAATGCGACTTCAGCTGCTCGGCTATGCGGCAGTAGAGCGAAAACCGCTCATTGAACACAGCACTGGAGGCGGGCACCGGTTGATACGTCCGCTCCGTCATCCCAACCTGCCTTGCCCCCTCTTGCGGCGTCTTGAACAAGCCGACCGCGGCACCCGCGCAAAGCGCGGCACCGAAGGCCGCGGTCTCATCCGTCGAGGTGACGGTGACCGGGGCGTTCAGCACGTCGGCAAACATCTGCACGAAGGCAGGATTACGCGAGCCGCCACCGGTCAGGCGGATCTCGCTGACCGCAAAGCCGTCGCGCAAGGCCTCGACATGGGTGCGGTGATTGAAGGCGATGCCTTCCAGAACCGCCTTCAGCATGTCGCCGCGATTGTGCCAGCCATGCAGGCCGATAAAGCTGCCGCTGGCGATGTCGCCATAGGGCGAGCCGAACAGATAGGGATGAAACAGGATGGTCGAAGGCTTCTTCAACGCCGCGTCGATCTCTCCCGCCAGCAATTCGTGGAGGGAGCCGCCATCCGTCCTGTCTTGCTCCAAGCGACAGAAGGTGTCGAGAAACCAGTCGTAGTTCGCGGTCGAGGCCGGCGAGATCGACATGTTGTTCCAACGGCCCGCATCGATGGCGTTGCGGCAGAACCAACGTCGGTCGACGCGCGGTTGCGAAGAGACGACTTCGTTGATGGAATAGGTGCCGGCGACGATGGCGAGCACGCCCTCCTCATGGCCGCCCATGCCAAGCGCCGAGGCGGCCACGTCGTGCAGGCCGCAGGCGACCGGTGTTCCCTTGCGAAGGCCGGTCCTTTCGGCGGCATCGGCGGTGACTTGACCGGCGATGTCAGCGGAATGCGCCACCGGCGGCAGCGCGTCGAACAGATCCTCCAACCCGAAGATGCGCAGCGCTTCAGGCGCATAGGCTTGCGTGCGAAAATCCATGAATGAAGTGCTGGCCTCCGTGCGGTCGGTCCCGATCGTGCCGGTCAGGCAAAAGCGCAGCCAGTCCTTGCAGGCCAGCACATGGCCGATGCGGCCATAGCGATCAGGATCGTTCTGCTTGAGCCACGCCAGCAGCGCCGACGGCGCCGAAACATGCGGCGTCTGGCCTGTCGTCGCCAGCGCATCGGTGAAAACGGTACCGGCGGACCACCTGTCGACAATGTCGCCGGCGCGGCTGTCGAGCGACAGGATGCCTGGTCCCAAAGGCTGACGATCATGATCGAGCAGATAGAGACCATCGCCATGCGCGGTCGCCGCCACCGCCTGGATGTCTTCCGCCGGCCTGCCGGAGAGCGCGATCGCCTCCTTGATGGCGTCGGCGGTTGCTTGCCACAGGCCTGACATGTCGCGCTCCACCCAGCGCGCGTGGGGCATCGATTGCGGCACCCGGCGGCGCGCCACTGACAATTGCGTGCCGTCGGCATCGAAGATGACCGCCTTGGTGACCGTGAGGCCGTTATCGATTCCGAGCAGGCTGGGCATGATCACCGCCTCTTCAGCAATTGGCGATTGCTACAGGGCGATCCTGTAGTCTGATGCAAGGGCGAAACACATGGCGACAACCCCGATTGAGCAACGGGGACAAACGGCAAAACCACCTTGCCGCAACAAAGAACTCATATCTTTATGTGAATTTAACGTCAACATACGCGACAAAAGGCTTCGGCGCCAGTGGAGGCACGGATGGATCTCGCGGTGCTGGGGCGACGCGTTGTCAGCTGCTAAGGCCGTCGCGGATGGCGCTGAAATAGCGGTCGGTTCCGACCTGCCCGCCCTTGAGCGCAACCTCCAGCCCATCGATCGCCTTGACGCGCGAGTGAGCTACGCAAAGCGGCGAGCCCGGCGATGCCGGCAGCGGCATTCGCACCGTCAGCGCATCGACACCCATCTCGCCGAGCGCGTGGCTCGACGTATCGCCGCCGGCGATGACCACGCGCTGCAACTTCTGCTCGATGGTCAGCGCGCGAAGCAGTTCGCCGAGGCCGCGACCAAGCTTGTGGCGGGCGCCTTCCTCGCGGTCGATTTCGCCCCCCCTGTCGGCCGTGGGTCCAAGGGCCGTGTAGAGAACGACGCTGCGCCCGGCTTCCAGACTGGCGCGACCGGCTGCCGCCGCGCGTGCAATCGCATCTCCGGAAACTTCGGAGACCAGTTCGACGGGATCAACCTCGATGCCGTCGAAGCCGTCGGTCAAAGCGTGCCGGATCTGTCGTTCGGTCGTCGGCGAACAACTGCCCGAGACGACCGCGATCCGGTCGGCGGCACCTGGCGGCGAAAATCCTGGCTCAGCTCTGACTGTCCCATTCGACGCCCATTCCGCCAGCAGCGCATATTCGATCCCGGACGAACCGACGACGAACAAACCGCCCGGTTTACGGACGCGCCATATCTCCTTGCCGGCAAGCGCCTGCGTCTCGCGGCTGTCGACATCTACAAGTACGATGTCGGTGCCCTCGGCGAGCAAGCGATCGAAGGCTTCCGAGCGCGACACCGACTGCAACGTCGCGAGATCGACCAGCCCCGATGTGAGCTCCGTCTGCCGCGACAGATGGATCAGCAGGTCGGATTCATCCATCGGCGTCGTCGGGTGGCGGCTCATTACCGGATGGCGGTCGATGCGGAAATACTTTTCACGATAGGCGGCGAACAGATGGCCGAAGGCAGTGTAACGCTTGAGCTGCGGCGCCCCGACCAGCAGCGGCACGCTGTCCTGCGCGAAGACCGAGCGGCCGATCTCGATCGCCCGGCCGATGCTGCCGATCGCCGGGCTGGAATCGAAGGTCGAGCAGACCTTGTAGTGGCAGATTTGGGCATTCAGCGCCTTCAGCCAGGCGAAAGCGTCGGTGAGATGCGTGTCCATCCATTGCGGGGTTTCGCTGCGGCTGGTGCCGGCCAGGCCAATGGCTCGGCAATGTGCGAACTGCGCAAGCATGGCCGCGTCCGGCTGGCGCATGAACAGCACGGTCGGCACGCCGCCGAGTTCGAGCGCTTCCATGACGTCGGTCGAGCCGGTGAGGTCGTCGCCATAATAGCTGAGAAGCAGGTCTTGCATTGCTTCAGGCCGCTTTGCCGTCGCCGAATTTTTCGATCGACCGCGCCAGCTCCGGATGGCTCAAGGCGAAATTCGCCAGCGGAATGCCGTCGACCGCCGCCTGCCAGGCTTGCTGCACGGCACGCACCCCGGCGCCCGGTCCATCCGGATGGCTGACGATGCCGCCGCCGCACAGATAGAGCAGATCGACCGTGCGGCCGGTCCGTTCATAGGTCTCGGGCGCTTGCCCGCCCCATTGGCCGGAGCCCGCCACAGGCAAGGCGCAATCCTCAGGCGCAAAAATCGGCGTCGTCACCGCCTTGAAGGACTCGACGAAAGACGCGTCCGGCTCCCAGTATTTCGATTGGATGCCGTTGATCTGGAACTGGTCGACGCCGAGCAGCCGCCAGAACTGTTGCCAGACCTTGAAGTCCATGCCGAGGCCGGGATGGCGAGTAAGAATGTCCCAGCCGTTGCGATGGGCATGCAGCACCAGGCTGGAGCGTTTTCTCAAGAAGGCCAGGCCACCGAAACCGACGGAGTTGATGTTGACCACCGCGCAATTTCCGCCGGCCTTGGCCACCAGATCGTGATTGCGCATCATCTCGTCCGGGTCGGCATGCGAGATGCCGAAGGCATACATCACCTTCTTGCCGGTCCTCTGCTCGTGGTCGAGGATCAGCGGCATGATTGCCTTTACCCGCTCCGCCAGCGGCGAATAGGCTGGGCTCATCAGCTTCTCATCGTCCTTGATGAAATCGACACCGGCGGCGATCAGCTCGCCCACCATCGCGGCGGTCTCGGGGGGCCGCAGCCCCAGCGCCGGCTTGACGATGGTGCCGATGATCGGCCGATCCGTGACACCTGTCAGCCTGCGGCTGCCGGCGACGCCGAATTGCGGACCTGGATGCGCGCCGCGGAATTGCTCCGGCAGCTTCATGTCGACAACGCGAATGCCGGTTAGGCCCTTGATCGAATAGGCGCCGCCGATGGCAATGGTCATCAGAGCCGACAGGTCGTGGCCGATGGCATCGAATGGAAAGGCGATGTCGACATCCGCGCGCTTGAACGGCCCGTTACCGGCCTCGGGAATGGAGGGGCGAAGTGCGTCCGGCAGGTGCCGAATGGCCAGGACACGCGCGGCCACCCGGGCTTTCAGTTCCTCGGTCTCGCCGGGCAGCGCGACGAAGGTTCCAGTCGACTGGTCGCTGGCGATCTTGGCTGCCAGCGTCTCGATGCTGCCTGATGTCTCGATGCGGTAGGTGAGCGTGATCATGGTTCGTGTCTGAGGCCGCAGGGGGTTCGAAAAGAGTTCCTTGATCGTTGAAATCTGGTATAATGAGTACATAAGCTTTGCAAGTGATATCCTGTCTGGCGGGGTACGGTCGAGCGGTCAGACAGGCGTTCCGAAAATCGCGGTGGCAGTGCTAGATAGACACAGGTCAAGGGAGTGATTCGCGACGATGAACCGTTCGGAGCCGATCGTCCGGCGCAAACTTTCCGACGAAGTGTTTTTGCGGCTGAAGCGCCTGATCACCAGCGGAGAATTGACGCCGGGCGACGATATGCCGTCGGAGCGCGAGTTGATGGAGCGCTTCGAGGTCGGCCGTCCCGCGATCCGCGAGGCGATGCAGGCGCTGAGCAATATGGGCCTCGTCGCGATCTCGCATGGGGAACGCGCCAAGGTGCTGCAGCTGACCGCCAAGTCGATCATCAAGCAGGTCGATGGCGCAGCCAAGATCATCCTGTCGTCGTCGAAGGACACGTTGGAACACCTGAAAACGGCGCGCATCTTCTTCGAGCGCGGTATGGTCAGGGAAGCCGCCGAAAACGCCACTGCCGAGGACGTTGAGCAGCTGCGGGCCACAATTGCCGAACAGCGTGGCTTTCGCGGCGATTCCGAGGCTTTCATTTCAGCCGACATGAAGTTTCACACCCAGATCGCGGCCATTTCAGGCAACCCGATCTATATCGCCGTCAGCGAGGCGATGCTCGGTTGGCTGAAGGAATATCACACCGAAATGCTGATCTGGACCGGCAAGGAACAGTTCACGCTGACCGAGCATGAAGAGATCATCGGCCGCATTGAGAAGAAGGATGCCGACGGCGCCGAGAAGGCGATGATCAAGCACCTCGAGCGCTCGCGCGCGCTTTATGTGATGAACTCCGGCAACTGATTTCAGCTGATCCGCGTGATCGCGTAAGGGGTCATCACCAGTTGGCCTCGGCCAAACGCTGAGATGTCGACCGTCACGTCGTCCGCCGTCAGGTTCGCCAGCCACGCCACGGTCTTGCCCGAAGCGGAGCGGCCGGCCAGCGCCAGCACCTTGGTCTCGTCGCTCGTTTTCGTCGCCACATACGTAAGGCCGGCCAGTTCGCAAAGCCCCTTGATGGCATCGAAGATCGGCCGAGGCGATCCTTCCGCGACGGGTTCGCCGGATGCTGCAAGCACGCCGAAGGGCCCGGCGAAGCCGGACAGCGTGAGCAGTTCCAGCCCGGCCGGCGCGACACGCGCGGCATAGCCGATCGTCCATGCGGCTGCGAACAGGCCGGCATGGCGAGGGTCGCGATCGGCCATGGCGATGCGCTGTCCCCCGGGATTGCCCTTGGTCGCGCCGCCATAGGGGTTCTGGCGCATGGCGATCGTCGATGGACCGATGCGGTAAGGCTTTTCCCCAAAGATCGCCCGCGCCGACGCGGTTATGGAGGGCAGCGCCTCCAGCGACTGCATGACGCTGAGATCGTCGGCGGCGTGCACGATCGGGCACGTGCAGTGAGTGACGAAATCGAGCGGGCCCCCCGGCACGCGCTTGCGGTTGAGCTCGGTGAAATAGCTGAACATGCCGCCACCAAGCCGGATATCGGGAAAGGCGCGCCGCGCCGCGTCATAGACGTCTTCGAGCGGCGGACAGTCCGGCCACGCACTGCCCGGCGGTGTCGACTGCCGGTCAACCGAAGGCGAGACGGCAATGGCCGAAAGCTTCAACCCGGCTTGATGCACCATGTCGGCAACGCCTGACAGCTCGGCATCGAGGTCGCCCGCGCAGGCAACGACGCATTCCAGCGTCGTCTGCACCGGATAGGCGGCGGTGAGCCTTGCATAAGACTGCAATGCTTCGAGACCGTGGCCGCGCGTCGGATCGTAGTGGAAGACAAGTTGCTGCGGGCCGAGCTCGGTCAATGTCGAAAGATTTGCGAGCGCTGCTTCGACCTCATCCGGGTAGATGATCACGCCGAGATCCGGCAGCCTCTGCCCGGTCTCGCCGAGTTCGACGCTGACCGGTTCGGCGGCAGATGCTGCGGCCGGCATTCCCCCCTCGCCGGTGATGCGCAGGCTGACCGTCTGGCTTACAGTTTGGCCGGCCGGCAGCACATAGGGCCAAGGCAGCGCCAGTGGCCGCACATAGGTCTTGTAGGACGCGTCCGACCAGTTACGCTGGTCCTCCATCTCGAAAGTGTCGCCCTCCATCCGGCATTCGGCAGTGATGCCCGGCCGGACCTCATGGGTGATCGCGCGCAAATCCCTGAAAGGCTGCCAGGGATCGATCAACAGCGGCAGTTTCGTCGCCACCACGCTGCCGTCGGTATGCTCGACCGTGACCGGGCTGCCGGCGAGGCCGGCGATCGGATGCAGGACGCAAAAACCGCAGCGATTGGTCTCGAAATCGCTTTCGGGCAGAGCAGCTACGTCGAAGACAAGACGACCGTCGGCTGAGCCTTTGATCATGGCGTGGAAGCCGAGCCGGCTATCGCCCGGCCCGGTGCACTTTGCCGTGTAGCTGACCGAGAAAGTGTCGGCTCCCTCTTTGATGACAAGGTCGGTCAGCTCAGGCTCGTAAGTGCCCCAGTCGCGGTCGCGCACGATGTAGGCGATGGCGCGCAGCACTTCGATGCCGCCGTAACGGATGGTGCGCAGATTGCCGTTGACAAAGTCGGTGCTGAGCAGGCCCGCACTCAGCCTGACGGGCTCCGCCTCGACAGCATGCGTGCCATAGAGGAGGAAGGCGTCGGCTGTCATGTCAGCAAGGCATCCAGGTGGACAGGTTCGTGGCTCGCGGCGCCCAGATAGGCCGCCTCGACCAGCGCGAAGGTCTTGAGATTGTCGGCGCCCGAGGTCGCGGGCTCGGTTCCCTCTGCCAGGCAGTCGACCCAGTGTTGCTGGATGGCGACGACGCTCTCCTGGATGTTGTGCCAGGGTCGCGATGCCCAGGGCAGCAGCGGCGGCGAGACATCGCTGACCACTGTTCCGCTCTTGCCGGTGACGGTGAGCCGATATCCCTGCGCCAAGCGGATCGTGCCGTCGCTGCCGTCGATCTCGATCAGCGTTTCGGGAAACGGTTCGGTGGCGAGCTTCGTCGCGTAGCTACAGTCGACCACTGACGTCGCCCCGCTCTTGTGGTCCATCAGCATCGTCGCGACATCTTCGCCCGCGATGCCGGGGTTGATGCGCGCGGTTCGCGTCGTGATCGTCGACACGTCGCCCAGTAGAAAACGGGCGATGTCGAGACTGTGGATACCGAGGTCCTCGATGATGAAGCGCTTTCCCTTGGCGAGATAGGGCTGGCCGGAAAACACGTCATAGGCAGAGCGGAAGGAGATGCGCCCGAAGAACGGCGTGCCGATCTCGCCGCTGTCGAGCACGGCACGCACCGCCTGGATCGCCGACTGCCAGCGAAAATTCTCATGCACCATCAGCGGTACGCCGGCTTCCACGCAGGCCCTCACCATCGCCTTGGCGTCGGCCAGCGTCGGCGCGAACGGCTTTTGACAGATCACCGGCACACGGTGCAGCGCCGCCATCTCGACCAGCGGGCGATGGCTGGGCGCGGTGGTGGCGATATCGAGGAAGTCGAGGCTTTCGCTTGCCAACATCTCTGCCGCGTCGGTGTAGCGCTTCGCAATGCCGAACTGCTCGCCGATGATGCGCAGCCGCTCCGGGTCGCGGTCGCAAATGGCGACCATCGCGGCGCCTTCAATGTCGCGCCAGGCATGCATCTGGTTGACGGCAAAGAAGCCGCAGCCGATGAGCCCTCCCCGCAACTCCGCCATGTTCAGCCTGCCTTTGCCATCTGCATCAGCGTCACCCGGCTCTGCAGCCGGCGCTGCGCCTGGTCGACGACGACGGCGACGATGATGACGAGGCCCTTGATCACCATCTGCCAGAACGAACTCACGCCCATCATCACCAACCCGTCCGAAAGAATGCCGATGACGAAGGCGCCGACAATGGTGCCGCCGATCGTGCCGCGCCCACCTGACATCGAGGTGCCGCCGAGCACTGCCGCCGCGATGGCGTTGAGCTCGAAACTTTCGCCCGTTGCCGGGTGCGAGGCCATCAGTTCCGACGAGATGATCAGGCCGACGATCGCCGCGCAAAAGCCGGAGAACATGTAGACGAACATTTTCACCATGTTGACACGAACTCCCGAAATTCGCGACGCCCGTTCATTGCCGCCGACGGCGAAGATGTGGCGGCCGAGCGGCGTGTATTTGGCGAGATATGCCGCAGCCAGCGCAACGACAATCAGGATCCAGATCGCCACCGGCAGGCCGAGCAGCCGCCCGGCGCCGAGGAAACCAAACCCGGTGGTGCCAAGCTCCGGCTTGCCGACCAGGTTGGGGAAGGTGCGGCCGTCCGACGACAGCAACGCCAGGCCGCGCGCGACATAGAGCACGCCGAGCGTGGCGATGAACGGCGCGACGTTCAGCCTGGTGATCAGCAGTCCGTTGACGGCGCCGATCAGGATGCCAACCGCCAGCGTGATCAGCGCGATCTCGACGACGTTGAAATAGACGGTGTAGCCGAATTGCAGGTCGATGCCGTTGAGCACGAGGTAGCCGGCAACCATTCCGCACAGGCCGACGATCGAGCCGACCGACAGGTCGATGCCGCCGGTGATGATGACGAAGGTCATGCCCATGGCGAGGAAGGCGTTCAGCGCCACATGTTTCGACATCAGGATCAGGTTGGCGGTCGACAGGAAATTAGGCGCCGCGATCGAAAAGAAGATCAAGACGGCGATCAGCGCGATGAACGTCCTCGCCTTCATCAGCGTCAGCAGCAGCGAGCCGCTCGAAACGGAGGAGACAGCCGCCTTGGCCGGGATGTCAGTCATGGGTTCTCCGTGTGCGGGGCCGGTCCGTGGCCAAGTGCGGAGGCGGCGACAAGGGCTGCCTCCGTCGCCTCGGCGCGATCGAACATGCCCGTCAGTTTTCCATTGCTCATCACCGCGATGCGGTCGGACAGCGCCATCACCTCATCGAGATCCGAGGTGGCGAACAGAATGCCCAGCCCGTCGCGCGACAGCTTGCGCATGGTGCCGAAGACGTCGGCCTTGGCGCCGACATCGATACCGCGGCTGGGCTCGTCCATCAGCAGCACCTTAGGCCCGGTGAGCAGCGCCTTGCCGATCACCACCTTTTGCTGGTTGCCGCCCGACAGCGATGAGACCTCCTGCGCCGGGTCGGCGACTTTGATCGCCAGTTCCCGCACCATCTGCGTCACCGCATGCTTCTCCTGGCCGCTGCGAATGTGGAACAGGCGGACAAACCGCGACAGGCTGGCCAGCGTCAGATTGCTGGCGACGGACAGGATCGACACCAGCCCTTCGCGTTGGCGGTCTTCGGGGATCAGCGCCAGCCCGCGCCGGATGCGCCGCGTCGTGTCGCGCTCCTTGACCTTTTTGCCGGCGATGAAGATCGCGCCGGTCGCCTGGCCATGGCGGCCCATGATGCAGTCGAACAGCTCGCTTCGCCCGGCGCCCATCAGGCCGTATATGCCGAGTATCTCGCCGGCGCGCAGCGACAGCGAGACGTGATCGACCGCCAGCCCGCCGGTCGCGCGCGGCAGGCAGATGTCCTCGGCGCGGAATATCTCTTCGCCGGGAACATGGCCGTCGGCCTTGGCGAAATCCTTGGCGTCGGAGCCGATCATCTGCCGCACGATCCACCGGGTGTCGACGTTTTTCATCTCTTCCTGGCCGGTGATGTGTCCATCGCGCAGCACGGTGATGTAGTCGCCGATGCGGATCAGCTCTTCCAGCCGGTGCGAGATATAGACGATGGCCACGCCGCGCGCCTTGAGGTCGGCGATCACCTTGAACAGGATCTCGACTTCCGCCGCACTCAGCGCCGAGGTCGGCTCGTCCATGATCAGGATGCGTGCATCGAGCGAAACCGCCTTGGCGATCTCGACCAGCTGCTGCTGGCCGATGCGCAGATCCTCGACCAGCATGTCGGGCCTTATCCCGGCCTGCAGGCGTTCGAGAAATTGGGCCGCACGGCGCTCCTGCTCCTTGCGGTCGATCTTGCGAAACCGGTTGGTGATCTCGCGCGTGGCGAAGATGTTCTCGGCGACGGTCATATTGCCAAACAGGTTCAGCTCTTGGAACACCATGCCGATGCCGCGGTTCACCGCGTCGCCCGATGACGAGAAGGAGACCTCCTCCCCTTCCAGGAGGATCCGGCCGAGCGTCGGCTGTTCGACGCCGGCGATAATCTTCATCAGCGTCGATTTGCCGGCGCCGTTTTCGCCGACCAGCACATTGACGGCGCCCTTGCGCACCTCGAAATTCGCGCGCTTGACCGCGACGGTGCCGGAATAGACCTTGGAGACGTCCTCCAGCTTCAAGACGACATCGTGAGCAACCGCAGCGCTCATGGCTTCGGCCCGATTTCTGCCTCCGCCGGCGTCACCAGCGGCAGGTCCTGGCCGTTTTCGAGCGTATAGGCGCCGAGGACCTTGGCGGTCCGGCCTTCCAGCGCGTCACGCGGCAGTTTGGCAAGCACGGCCTTGACGGCATAGGCGTTGAACGCCTTGCCGAACTGGGCGAAGTCGATCTGGTTGGTAAAGTCGTTGAACTGGATGAAATCGAGACTGTCGCGCAGCGCGGTTCCCCGCATCGCCGGTCCGATTTGCACACGCGCATCGGCCTTGCCGTCGCCGTCGACATCGATATCCATCGTTGCCGCGCGTGACGCCGTGTTGGCTGCGATGATCTTGCCCTCGACGCGAACCGCGAAGGTCCACGGCGAATTCGCCTGCTTGTTCGGATTGCCATATTTGGCGCCAGCGGAAGCAGGATCGGTTTTCGCCAGAGCGTGGACCTCGGCAAACGGCCCGGCCTTCTGCTGGAGGTAAGGCACGACCTTCGCGGCCCAGATCTCCTCGACCATCTTGTCCGGATTGAAGACGGCGGCATTGCCGCTGCCCCCCGAAGGGGTCGGGAGGATCTTGCAGGCGGTCAAGCTGATGCCGAGTATCACGGCAAGGATCGGCCAGGTCGGCTTGTTGTTCAGCATGATGGCTTGTTGAGCATGTGATCAATACCCACGGAAAATGCCGACGAGGGACGACCCTTGGGTCGCCCCTCGCTGTTCATGTCACGCCGGCTCAGTTGGTCAGCGCAAACGTTTCCAGCTTGGCAGCATTGTCACCATTGACCAGAACGCAGTCCATCAGCTGCTTTTCCTTGGCCGGCGACTTCTTGTTCTTGATGAAGTCGTTGGCCTGCTCGACCGCCATCTGCGCCTGCGCATAGGCCGGCTGCAGGACGGTTGCCTTGATGCCGCCCGCGGTGATCGAATCGCGCACGTCGTTGGATCCGTCGAAACCGACGACGATGACGTCCTTGCGGTTCGCCGCAACCAGCGCCGCATACGCGCCCATGGCCATCGTGTCGTTGCCGGAGATGACGCCCTTGATATCCGGGTTGGCCTGCAGGATCGATTCCATCTTGGAATAGGCTTCCGTCTGGCTCCAGTTGGCCGATTGCTGGGCGACCATCTTCAGGTCCGGATAATCGTCGATGACGTCATGATAGCCCTTCGAGCGAATGCCGGCATTGGTATCGGATTCCTTGCCGACCAGCTCGACGAAATTGCCCTTCTCGCCCATCAGCTTGACGAACTCCTGCGCGCCGAGCTGGGCGCCCTGGTAGTTGTTGGAGACGATCTGAGCCACGGCGACGCCGGTGGCGTTGATCTCGCGATCGATCAGGAACGACGGCACGCCTGCGTCCTTGGCCTTCTGCACGGCAGCGACGGTGGCGTCGGCGCCGGCATTGTCGAGGATGATCGCCTTGGCGCCGCGACCGATCGCCGTATCGATCAATTCGGATTGCTTGTTGGCGTCGTCGTCATGGACGAGCACAAGCGCTTCGTAGCCGAGTTCCTTGGCCTTGGCTTCGGCGCCGACGGCTTCCGCCTTGAAGAACGGATTGTCATGCGAGGGCGTGATGATGGCAATGAGGTCGGCCGCATAGGCGGGCGCCGCCGTGCCAAGCGCCAGCATGCCGGCGAACGCCGCAAGTGTCATTCTGCGTGTGAGTTTCATGATGTCCTCCCGTTTGAAAAATTGCCTTGATCAATCAAGGCCCCTGCATTCGAATTCGTCGCGCAGCGCGGGCCGCTGATCGG
Source organism: Mesorhizobium sp. M0761 (assembly GCF_040320205.1). Lineage (NCBI taxonomy): Bacteria > Pseudomonadati > Pseudomonadota > Alphaproteobacteria > Hyphomicrobiales > Phyllobacteriaceae > Mesorhizobium > Mesorhizobium sp. M0761. The sequence goes on along the minus strand of NZ_JAMYPF010000003.1, from coordinate 152,354 downwards.
TTCGGGCTGAAATGCCGTTGCCGGCTTCCCACCTGACGGATCGTTGCGCCCCCGCCGTCCCTCCACTCGTCCAGGCTTCGTACTTCCCGCGAACCCTTGCCCAAGCCATCAACAGCTAAGCCAACTGGTATGATGAGTCAATCACCAATCGAGGTGACATGTGCCCACTGAGCAACACAGTTGGGTGTCATGGCGGGTGTGTCGAGCCACCGAGGCACTCCGGCAAGCGCCCGACTCGGCCTTTCTCAGGTAATGCGCCGAATGCTCGCGGCGATCTCTTCCGGTTCGAACACCCGCTTCCAGTCGTCGCGCATCAGCACCGGCTTGCCGAATTCGATCGCCTTGTTGCAGGCATCCGAGAATACGCCCTTGGTCTCGCCGAAAATCACGGCGCCGAGCACGTTCATGTGGCCGAGCAGGAAGTCGAGCGCCGCCTGTTGGTCGACGCCTCGCGCGACGACCTCGTCGACGGCTTCCTTCATGACGACAAGCAGTGACGCGCACACCGTCTCCGATAGACCGGGCTCCAGCAGCGCCATCTGTTCGACGGTGACACGGTGCGAGCGCATGACCGGCGCCCAGATGATTTTTGCGACCGCCTCGCCCTTGGCGTAGTCCGCTTCCGGCCCCTGCATCAGCGCGCTGACCATATGCTGCTTGGCCTTGACGCCGCCAAAATAATCCTTCTTGGCCGCCATGTCGGTCTCGTCGTTGAAGATCGGCGGATGACAGGGATGGGTGACGAAATAGGTCAGGTCCGGCCGGTTGGGCAGATGGCCGGCGAAGGGTGCGGCCGCATCGAGCACTATCACCATTGTGCCTGGCGCCAGTTTGCTCTCGATATCAGCCGCCACCTTGCCGATATGCGTGTCGGGAACGGCCAGGATGACGATATCCGCCCCGTCGAGCGCCGCATCGGCACTGACCGCGTCTAAGCCCAGTCCGGTCTTCAGCCGCTCGCGGCCGGCCTCGCTGACCTCGACATGGCGTACCGTGTAGGGCGATCCGCGAAAATTGGTCGACAGTCGGTAGCCCATTTTGCCGCCGGCACCGAGCAGCGCAATCGTCGTCATCTATCCCTACTCCCGCTTTAAACGACGGCCGCGCCGATCGTCATGTTATTGACTGGTATAATCACCTTACCACGGATTGAGGAGTTGAACAGGGCTTTGATGCGGCCATGCGGTCGTCTGTTTGGCATTCCGCTCGCACGTGGCGGGCCTGCCTGGGTCCCTGGTCTTCCTTCCCAGCCCGAAAACTATCCCTGCGCCGCGAGTTCTCGTAGCGCCTTCAGGATCCAGTCACGCGCCGGCGTCCTTCTTCAACCAGGTGAAACCGGTAGCGATCGCGTATGAACTCGTTGAAAAATTGCCCTTTCGAGAAGGCGGCGCGGAACGCCGCATAGGTCTCGGGCTCGACCTCTTCATAGTCGTAGCGGGCTCCGCTCGGGACGAACCAGACCGAGAGGATTTTCGTCGACGGGTCGTAGTGGGTGTTGCGAATGGCAGTGGACGGCATGTCGAAAATCCTGCTTCGTCCCCAAATCTTTCGCCCCAAATCCTGCTTCGAACATGCGTAATGCCGCAACGATGCGGAGGTTCCGTCAGGGAGGCGCACCACAACGCCGAAAATCTTGCCCGGGCCGCGAGGCTTCCTATCTCTCCGTCAGATGTCACAGACGAAATCCAGTACAACAGCGTATGCCAGCCAGGGCGATCTCTTCGGCGCGGCCGACACGCTGCCGGAAGGATTTTCTTACCGGCCTAGCCTGATCACAACGGACGAAGAGGCGGAACTGGTCCGTCACCTCAATGAACTGTCCTTCAGGCCGTTCGATTTCCATGGCCATATTGCCAACCGGCTGGTCGCCGGCTTCGGCTGGCGCTACGACTATGACCGGCGACAGGTCGTCGAAGCGCCGCCCATCCCGAAATTCCTGCTGCCGCTTCGCGACAAGGTCGCGGATTTTGCCGGCAGGCAGGCCACGGAATTCGCGCAAGTGCTCATCAACGAGTATCGGCCGGGCGCGGGCATAGGTTGGCATCGCGACAAGCCGCATTTCGATCTCGTCGCCGGCGTCTCGCTGCTGGCGCCCTGCAGCTTTCGGCTGCGCCGCAAAAAAGGCTCGAAATGGGATCGCGAGACGATCGAGGTCGAACCGAGGTCCCTCTATCTCATGGACGGTCCGGCGCGCCACGAGTGGGAGCACAGCATTCCGCCGGTCGCCGGGCACCGCTATTCGATCACGCTGCGCACTCTGAAATAGGCGATACTCCAAGCCACGCAGCAGCCGCTCTGGAAGGCAGCACGCAGTTGTGCTTCGATTGCATATGAGCGTTGATCGCAGCAAAATCCCGGCCATCCGCGTGGCGCTCTTTCTGTGGGCATGCCTGTCCTGCGTTCTGGCTCTGCAGTGGCTCGTCGACCTCGGCATGGTCGGCTTTCCCGACGGATACATAACGCCCTATGCCCGAGCAACGAGCACGCTGTTGCATGTCCTTGTCTGGGCATGCCTGGCTCAAAGTCTCTACTTCGCTTGCCGAGCCTTGCTTGGCAAACGCTTCGAGCCTGCTCCTCTCTTCCTGCAAATCCTGATCGCCGCCGCACTGACTGTCGTGCCGGCATTCATCGTAAAACACTGTCCGCGGTCTCAGGTATGCAGCAACATCTATGAAGCGCTCACGAATACGATGATGGACGACGGCACCGGCGGATGACGTTGTGTCTCCAGTAACTGACGAGAGTTCGAACTTTGGCGTCGCGCCGCGCGGTGGCGGTAAAACCTGGAGGAACCATGCGAAAGATCCTGGCATCGATGCTGCTGTTCGCGGCAGCGCTATCTGCAAACCCCGCTCGGGCGCTGGACAGTACCATCCCGCCGGTTGTCGTCACACCGCTTGCCGATCGCAGCCAGACGGCGTCCGGTCAGCCGATCGTGCTGCCGCAGAAAAATGTCCAGGTCCTGGTTTCAACCTATGACATTGCGGTCGGCGCCACTCTGCCGGTGCACAAGCACCCGTTTGCCCGCTACGCCTATGTCGAGGCCGGGACACTCAAAGTGACGAATGTCGAGACCGGCAACAGCAACACCTACAAGACGGGCGATTTCATCATCGAGATGATCGGCCAATGGCACCAGGCCACCAACATCGGCGACGCCCCGGTCAAGCTGCTGGTCATCGACCAGGTCGAACAAGGCGCCAAGAACACGGTGCTGCAGAAACAATAGATCTCTCGCTACGGACCTAGGCAGGGTTGCCGGGCTGGCCCAAGCAGCGACTGGCTGTTCCGGCTTCCCCACCAACCGAGCCGATGCTAGGGCTGGCCGTCATGCAATCATGAAGGATCGCCCCTTGGCAGGAAATGCTCGCCCCCTGATCGAAATCTGCGTCGAAGGCATCGATGGACTGCTGGCCGCGCAGGCCGCCGGCGCCGACCGGGTCGAGCTCTGCGCCAGCCTGGTCGAAGGCGGCATCACGCCCAGCCTCGGCACGGTGCGCGCCGCACTCGAGAGCGCGACCATTCCCTTCCATGTCATCGTGCGGCCGCGCGGCGGCGATTTCCTCTACAGCGAGGCCGAATACAGCTCGATGCTCGCCGATGTCGCAGCGCTTCGTGACCTCGGCGTCGCCGGTGTCGTCGTCGGTTGCCTCAATGCCGACGGCACCATCGATGAAACCCGCATGGGCGCGCTGGTCCATGCCGCCGGTCCGCTCGCCGTCACCTGCCACCGCGCCTTCGACATGACCCGCGACCCGGCCGAGGCGCTGGAAGCGCTGATCCGCTGCAAGGTCGGCCGCGTGCTGACCAGCGGCCAGAGGGACACCGCGGTGGAAGGCGCCGGCCTGTTGGCGGATCTCGTCCGCCAGGCCGACGGCCGCATCATCATCCTCGGCTGCGGCGCGCTGGACCCCGAAAACATCGCCGGGGTGCTGGCATCAACCGGGCTGACGGAAATGCACTTCGCCGCGCTCAAGGATGTACCGAGCGCCATGGCCTACCGCAACCCGCAAGTCGGCATGGGCGGCGGCGATCTCGACCGCGAATACCGCACCACAGTCACCGATGGGGCGCTGGTTGCCGCGACGATTGCGGCGGCCAGAGCATGATGAGCGAAGCCGTGACTGGGCCGTCGCCGATCAGCCGTGTCTCGCCTCAGGACGAAGCGGCCATCCTCGCACTCAACAATGAGCACGCCGCCGAACTGTCATGGCTCGAGCCCGAACGGCTGTCCTTCCTGCTTGGCGAAGCGTTTTACGTCAGGCGCATCGGCACGCTCGAAGCCTTCATCATGACCTTCGACCAGAATGCGGCCTACGACAGCCCGAATTTCCTCTGGTTCCGCGAGCGCTATCCACGCTTCGTCTATGTCGACCGCGTCGTCGTCGCGGCGCAAGCGCGCGGCCGCGGCCATGCCCGCCGGCTCTACGAGGATCTGTTCGGGGAAGTCGCCCGCGCGGGCCACAGCATCGTCACCTGCGAGGTGAATGCCGAACCTCCCAATCCGGCTTCGGACGCCTTCCATGCCGCGCTTGGCTTCGCCGAGGTCGGCGACGCGGTGATCCATGGCGGCAAGAAGGCGGTGCGCTACTACCTCAAGGAGATCGCCGGCTGATGGGTCGCTGGCTGATGATCGGCAAGCAGATCGTCGCGGCAGCATAAGATTAGGAGTCCGTAGCCCTCACCAATTCCGGTTCAGCCAGGCCCGCGCGGGCTTCTCGACCAGATAGTAGCTGCATAGTGCACAGGCGAAGACAGCCGCCAGCATCGGGATCGGCGCACTGCCCTGCTCGGCGACGAATTTGTAGAAGGGCTGTTGCCAGAGATAGAGCGAGTACGACCATAGCCCGATCATCACCATCGGCCTGGATGAAAGCAGGCCGGTAAGATGCCAGTTGCTGGTGTCCAGCGTATTCACGGCAAGCGCCAGCAACGGCACCGCCAGTAGGTAATGGATCGGCGTCGGCACCGGATCGAGGAACAGCAATATAGCCGCCGCCGCCGACACGAGGCTGACATAGGGGCTCTTCAGGAATGCCGGCAGCCGATCATCGTGCTTGAGCAGGCAGATCGATGCCGACAGCAGGATCGAGGCGATATGCACATCGGTGCGCCAATAGCTGTGCTCGTAATCCATGCCGAGTACCCAGTACGAAATGGCGCCATTGGCCATCGCCAGCAGCGACAGCGTCACCAGCAGCCGAACGACATTACCCCGCCCGGTCACCACCACGCTGATCAGCGCCAGGATGATGTAGGCATGCTCTTCCACGCATAGCGACCAGATGTGGTCGAGCGCGCCGGCGCGGGTGATGAGAATTCCGGCATAGTTGTAGGTGAATGTCAGCGCCGTCAGCGCCGCCTTCCATTTGAAGCCGATAAAGGTGCCGGAGAGCCCGATCATGGCTGATGTCACGAACACCAAAAGCGCGGGATAGATGCGCGAAAAGCGGCGCTTGAAGAATTTTTTCAGCGGAAAGCGTTCGATGAACAGTATCTCGCCCATCAGCCGGCCTGAGAGCACGAAGAAGAACTCGACGCCGAGCACGCCGAGATTGATCCCGGGAACGGGGAAGAAATGGCCGATCAGCACCAGTGCGATCGAAAGCCCGCGCCAACCATCGAGATAGGCCAGTCTTGCTCTGGCTGCTTTGTCGGCTGTGGCCCGCGGCAGGGCAACAGACGCTGCGGAGATGTCGGCCATGCCGATCCTCTACGACGCAAGATCTTGGCGCAGCTCACACCGCCGCGCGCAGAATCCACCCCGTGTTCCGCCAAGCTATACATATTGCAGTGCAATATCAGATTGTGCAAGTGCGAGAATGGGGCTGGGCAGTCCCTTGGGAAGTATGCGCCTGTTCTTGCACGGGAATTACCTGAAACAACGGATTTGCGCGTGGCAGCGAACCCGCAAGGACTGGGCAGTTACAGCCCGCCACAGACGAACAAAGGGGCCGCGATGGCCCCTTTCCTTGTCAGTAGCTTTATGATGTCAGGCGTTGGCTGCCGCCACCGCACGCTTGGCCATCACGGCGATCAAATTGGCACGGTATTCGGCCGAAGCGTGGAGGTCGGTCATCAAATTCTTCGCCGGCACTTTCACGCCGTCGAGCGCCGATGCGGCAAAATTCTTCGCCAGTGCTGCTTCGATCTCCTTCGAGCGGAACACACCGTCATCGCCGGCGCCGGTAACGGCAACGCTGACCCCGTCCTTGCCCTTTGCCACGAACACGCCGACGATCGCATAGCGCGAGGCCGGGTTGCGGAATTTTTCGTAAGCAGCCTTGGCCGGGGCGGTAAAACTCACCGCGGTGATGATCTCGCCTTCTTTCAGCGCCGTTTCGAACAGGCCGGTGAAGAATTTCGCGGCTGAAATCTCGCGCTTGTTGGTGACGATGGTGGCGCCCAGCGCCAAGAGCGCCGCCGGATAATCGGCGGCTGGGTCGTTGTTGGCGACCGAGCCGCCGATCGTGCCCTTGTGGCGCACCGCCGGATCGCCAATCAGCGACGCAAGGTGGGCAAGCGCCGGACAGGCTTTCCGCAGCTTCTCGTCATTGGCGACGTCGTAATGGGTTGTGGCGGCGCCGATGGTGACGGTCTTGCCCGACACCTTGACGCCTTGCAGCTCCTTGATCCGCGACAGGTCGATCAGGTCGGACGGTGCGGCGAGCCGCGTCTTCATCGCCGGGATCAGCGTCATGCCGCCTGACAAAAGCCTGGCGTCGCCGCTCTTCACCAGCTTGGCGGCGTCGGCGACCGAGGCGGCGCGGTGGTAGTTGACTGCGTACATGGGATCCTCCCCTGAAGTGGTTAGGCAGTAGTGAGTAGTGAGTAGGGAATAGGGACGCTGTCATCTCCGGTAATGCCCATTCCCTACTCACTACTCCCTACTCACTCATTTCTTCGCCCTAATCGCCGCCCACACCGTCGACGGCGAGGCCGGCATGGCGATGTCCACAATCCCCAAAGCGTCGGTGATGGCGTTGATGACCGCCGGCGGCGAGCCGATGGCGCCGGCCTCGCCACAGCCCTTGATGCCGAGCGGATTGCTCGGACACGGCGTGTTCGAGGTCGACACCTTGAATGACGGCAGGTCGTCCGCGCGCGGCATGGTGTAGTCCATGTAGCTCGCCGTCAGCAGCTGCCCGCTATCGTCATAGTGCGCGCCTTCCAGCAGCGCCTGGCCGATGCCCTGGGCGATGCCGCCATGCACCTGACCCTCGACGATCATCGGGTTGATGATGTTGCCGAAATCGTCCGCCGCGACGAACTGGACGATCTCGGTCGTGCCGGTTTCCGGATCGATCTCGACCTCGCAGATGTAGCAGCCCGCCGGGAAAGTGAAGTTCGCCGGATCGTAGAAGGCTGTTTCCTTCAGTCCCGGCTCCATGCCTGCCGGCAGATTGTGAGCGGTGTAGGCGGCAAGCGCCACCTGGAACCAGGGCAGGCTCTTGTCGGTGCCGGCAACCTTGACCTCGCCATTCTCGATGACGATGTCGCCCTCGTCGGCCTCGAGCAGATGGGCGGCGATTTTCTTGGCCTTGGCCTCGACCTTGTCGAGCGCCTTGGCAATTGCCGACATGCCGACCGCGCCCGAGCGCGAGCCGTAGGTGCCCATGCCCATCTGCACCTTGTCGGTGTCGCCATGGACGATCGACACCGAGTCGAGCGGCACGCCGAAGCGCTGGGTGACCAGTTGCGCGAAGGTCGTCTCATGGCCCTGGCCGTGGCTGTGCGAGCCGGTCAGCACCTCGATCGTGCCGACGGCATTGACCCGCACCTCGGCCGATTCCCACAGACCGACGCCGGCGCCGAGCGAACCGACCGCCGCCGACGGCGCGATGCCGCAGGCCTCGATATAGCAGCTCATGCCGATGCCGCGCAGCCTGCCCTGGCTGGCGGCCGCCGCTTTGCGCTTGGCAAAGCCGGCATAGTCGGACGCCTGTGTCGCCGCATCGAGTGAAGCTCCATAGTCGCCGGCGTCATAGTTCATGATGACCGGCGTCTGATGCGGAAACTCGGTGATGAAATTGGCGCGCCGAAGCTCCGCCGGAGACACGCCGAGTTCGCGTGCGGCGGTCTCCATTGTGCGTTCGAGCAAATAGGTCGCTTCCGGCCGCCCTGCCCCACGATAGGCATCGACGGGTGCCGTGTTGGTGTAGACGGTGCGCACATTGGCGTGGATCGTCGGGATGTTGTACTGGCCCGACAGCAGCGTCGCGTAGAGATAGGTCGGCACGCAAGACGAGAACAGCGACATGTAGGCGCCGAGATTGGCGATGGTGTCGACTTTGAAGCCGGTGATCTTGTTGTTCTTGTCGAACGCCATTTCGACCGTCGAGACATGGTCGCGGCCATGTGCGTCGGTGAGGAAGCTTTCGGTGCGGTCGGCGACCCATTTGACCGGGACGCCGGTTTTCTTGGACGCCCACAGGCAGACGATCTCTTCGGGATAGATGTAGATCTTCGAGCCGAAGCCGCCGCCGACATCGGGCGCAATGACGCGCAGCTTGTTTTCCGGCGCGACATTGTAGAAGGCGCTCATCACTAGCCGCGCGACATGCGGGTTCTGCGACGTCGTCCAGCAGGTAAAATGGTCCTCGGCCTTGTCGTAATGGCCAAGCGCAGCGCGCGGCTCCATGGCGTTGGGAACCAGCCGGTTGTTGACGATCTTCATGCGGGTGACATGGGCCGCCGCCTGGATCGCCGCGTCGGTCGCCTTGGCATCGCCGATCTCCCAGTCGAAGATAAGATTGTCCTCGGCTTCGGCATGGACCTGCGGCGCACCTTTTTGCAGCGCCTTAGTGGCATCGACCACCGCCTTCAATTCCTTGTAGGTGATCTCGACCGCTTCGGCCGCGTCGCGGGCCTGGCCCTTGGTTTCCGCCACCACGATGACGACCGCGTCGCCGACATAGCGCACCTTGTCGACGGCCAGCGGCGACCACGCGCCCATCTTCATCGGCGAGCCGTCCTTGGAATGGATCATCCAGCCGCAGATCAGGTTGCCGATGCCGTCGGCCTTGAGCTCCTTGCCGGTCAAGACGCCGATGACGCCGGGCATCGCCTGCGCTCGTCTGACGTCGATCTTCTTGATCTGAGCATGCGCGTGCGGGCTGCGCACGAAAGCGGCATGCTTCATGCCGGGAACCACCATGTCGTCGACATAGCGGCCGGCGCCGGTGATGAACCGTTTGTCTTCCTTGCGCACGACCCGAGCGCCGATGCCTTCAATGCCCATAGGAATTCCTCCGGAATAGCGAATAGTGAGTAGCGAATAGTGAACAGTGAGTAGGGAATTGTGCTCGGAGCGGTTCGGCTAAACCGACTACTCGCTATTCACTATTCACTACTCGCTTCTTTCTTACGCTGCCTGTTTCGCCCTGCCCTTCGGCACCTTCGCCATCGTCTGCGATGCGGCGAGGATCGCCTTGACGATGTTGTGGTAGCCGGTGCAGCGGCAGATGTTGCCTTCGAGCTCGGCGCGCACCGTCGCCTCGTCAAGGCCTTCGGGATGGCGCGCGATCATGTCGGTCGCCGTCATGATCATGCCCGGCGTGCAGAAGCCGCATTGCAGCCCATGATGTTCCTTGAACGCGGCCTGCATCGGATGCAGGTCGCCGCCATTGGCAAGCCCTTCGATCGTCACCACGGTCGACCCGGAGGCCTGCACGGCCAGCATCGAACAGGACTTCACCGCCTTGCCGTCGACATGCACGACGCAGGCGCCGCATTGAGAGGTGTCACAACCGACATGCGTTCCGGTGAGACCAAGATTTTCGCGCAGGAAATGAACCAGAAGCGTTCGGTCCTCGGCAGCGCCGCTGATCCGTTTTCCGTTCACGACAAACGAAACGTCCGACATGCATCCTCCCTGGGTATCGACCTTGGTAGTCATGCTGCCGATGCGGCTTTGGCGCTCGGCCATGCGCTATTGGTACACTGCAAAAAGCGCAAAAAACACACGGCGCTCATTGTACTTTCGGTCATGGAGAAAACGAAAATCATGGGCCTGTCCGCCCCATTGCCAAAGAGCGAATAGGGGGCAACAATGCCCTCGACGCCAACGCGCCGAGAGACATAAAACGGGCGCGCGCAGGAAGCGTCGGAGGATATCGGGAGGAAGCCTCTGGCCAGTTCACGGACGAGCTATGCATCCGGTCTGTCGGCGCTCACCACCGACGAGCCCGACGCCGATGCATTCGCCCTGGCGGTCGCCGTCGAGGCCGCAGCCATCGATGCCGGCTTTGCCCTGCTGTTCTTTTCCCAGAGCCTGCTTGATGCGAGCGTCCTTTCGCAAGCGCTGAAGACCCACGCGCCGACGCTGGCCTACGCCGCCTGCTCGACCGCCGGCGAGATTACCCCCCAGGGCCTGGAGGAAGGCCATGTGCTGGCGCTGCTCTTTCCCTCCGCGTCGTTTTCGGCGGTCAGCACCATGGTCGACAATCTCTCCTCGTCGGGCATGGACAGGATCACTGATGAAGTCGAGGCCCTGCGGCGCCTACTGCGCGGACGCACCGGCAGTTGCCATGCCAAAAGCACCTTCGCGCTCTGCTTCATCGACGGCCTGTCCTTTGCCGAGGAAGCTGTAACCTCGGCCATCCATTGGGGGCTCGACGACATCCCGCTGATCGGCGGTTCGGCGGGCGACGATTTGAAATTCGAAACCACAAGGCTGATTTCAAACGGCAAGGTTGCGTCCGACAGCGCCATCATTGTGCTGGTCGCCACCGAGATACCGTTCCATGTCTTCAAGACCGACAATTTCATCCCAACCGACGAGAAGCTGGTGGTGACGGCATCCGATCCGGACCACCGCACCGTGCGCGAATTCAACGCCACCAACGCGGCTGAGGAATATGCAGCCTCGGTCGGCATCGTTGCGCAGAACCTGACGCCGATGAGCTTCGCCTCGCACCCGGTGGTGGTGAAAGTGGGCGGCGAATATTACTGCCGCTCGATCCAGAAGATGCATGCCGACGGTTCCCTGTCTTTCTTTTGCGCCATAGACGACGGCGTCGTGCTGTCCATCGCCCAGCCCAAGGACATGGTGGAATCGACGCGCGCCGCACTGCGCGACGTCGAGCAACGGCTCGGCGGCATCGACATGATCCTCGGCTTCGATTGCGTGCTGCGCCGGCTCGATGCGCGCAACCGCCAGGTGTTCCGCGACATTTCGGAGCTCTACCGGGTCAACAATGTCATCGGCTTCGGCACCTATGGCGAACAGTACCGTTCGATGCATCTGAACCAAACCTTCACCGGCATCGCCTTCGGCGAACGCCAGGCGGCGGAATAGCCCATGCCGCTCAGGGATATCGACGACGTCGACAGGCTGAAGAAGATCAACGCCGCTCTGGTCAGCCGCGTCGAGCGCTCGATGGACCAGCAGGGCAACGCCTTCTCGCTGTTCCAGACCGCAATTTCACTGGAAAACCGCGTGCGCATGCGCACCGAGGAACTGCACTCGACCTTGCGCCGGCTGGAACAGTCGAACATCGACCTCAGCGCCGCCAAGGAAAACGCCGAGCTGGCAAACCTGTCCAAGACCAGGTTCCTGGCCGCCGCCAGCCATGACGTGCTGCAGCCGCTGAACGCCGCCCACCTCTCCGTCTCGGCGCTGGCCGAAGTGCAGACCAGCGACGAGGGCAAGAAACTTGTCCGCCAGGTCGAGCGCTCGCTGGAGACCATGGAAGACCTGTTGCGCACGCTGCTCGACATTTCCAAGCTCGATGCCGGCGTGGTCCAGCCCGACATCGGCGATGTCAATCTGGAGACGCTGTTTTCCTCGCTTCGGTCGGATTTCCTGCCGGTGGCCGAGATGAAGGGGCTGGCGCTGAAGTTCCGCCCGGTCAGCGCCGTGGTGCGTTCGGACCGCACGCTCTTGCGCCGCATCCTGCAGAACATCCTGTCCAATGCGCTGCGCTATACCCCTTCGGGCGGCGTGCTTGTCGGCACAAGGCATCGCGGCGATACCATCCGCATCGATGTCGCCGACACCGGCTGCGGCATTCCCGACGACCAGCGCGAGGCGGTGTTCGAGGAGTTCCATCGCGGCTCCGCCATTCCAGCCGACACCGGGATCTCCGGCGGCGGGCTGGGCCTGGGCCTTGCCATCGTGCGGCGCATGGCCGCCGCGCTCGGTCATCCCGTGACGTTCTCCTCGAGGGTTGGGCGCGGCACCATCTTCCACATCGACGTGCCGGTCGGCATCGGCGCCAGCGCCGACGCCATCGCCAGCCTTGCCGAAATGGAGCGGCCGCGCGGCTACGGCCTGTTCGGCACCAAGGTGCTGCTGGTCGAAAACGACGCCGACGTGCTGCAGGCGATGACTTTCCTGCTCGAGCGCTGGCAGTGCCTGGTGCGCGCCGCGACCTCGACCGAGGCTGCGGTCAGCCTGCTTGGCGACACCGACTGGGTGCCCGACATCGTCATTGCCGACCAGCATCTCGACGACGGCGACCTCGGCACCGCCACCATCGCCGAAGTCCGCGATTATCTCGGCCGCGCCGTGCCGGCGCTGATCGTCACCGCCGACGGATCGGAGGCCGTCGCCAAGGCAGCCCGCGCCGCAGGCATAGAGCTGATGCGGAAGCCGCTAAAGCCGGCGCAACTAAGGGCGCTGCTGGCGCATCTGCTGGCTTGAGCCCCATACCCTCCCCTCGATGGGGAGGGTCGGCGCGCAGCGCCGGGGCGGGGTGCAGCGCCAAGCTCCCCCACCCCGCTCCGCTTCGCGGATCGACCCTCCCCACAAGGGGGAGGGTAAAGATCAAAACCCGGCCTGATCGCGAAACAACTCCGCATTGTCGAGCTTCGACACCTCGATCACCGCCTGCGTGCGGCTATACACATTGAGTTTGCGCAATATCTCCGAGACGTGCGCCTTCACCGTGGTCTCGCCGACCTGCAGCTCGTAGGCGATCTGCTTGTTGAGCAGGCCTTGGCGCAGCATCTGCAGCACGCGCAGCTGCTGCGGCGTCAGTTTGGCCAGCCGCTGCACCATGTCGGCGCGGTCGGCGCTGTCGGCGTCCGGCGGCTGTCCCTCATAGTTTTCCGGCACATAGATCGCGCCTTCCATCACCGAGCGGATGGCGGCGGCGAGATCGCTCTTGCGCGCCGATTTCGGGATGAAGCCGGCAGCGCCATAGGACAGTGCCTCGGAAATGATCTTCGGCTCCTCATAACCCGAGACGACGACCACCGGCAGCCGCGGATGGCGGGTCCTGAGCTGCAGCAACCCCTCAAAGCCATGGACATCGGGCATGTTGAGATCGAGCAGCGCCAGATCGAACGGTTTTATCCCACCCAGGAGATCGAGCGCCTCGGCGATCGAGCGTGCCTCCACCGTGTCGACTTCCGGGTACGCCATCTGCACGGCGCTGTGCAGCGCCTCGCGAAACAACGGATGGTCGTCGATGATCAGAAACCGGGCGCGATCGTTCACTGCGGTCATGGTGTTCGTTTCAGTCCTCCCTGGGCAGGATACTCCCGCTGGTATGGGCAGCTTATTGGCAAATAGTCTATCGCCATCTTAACCCCCGGAGGCGAAGCCGACTTTATCAGACAATCAAGGCGCAGCCGATGCTTTTGCGGACGCTGATGCCTTGCCCGGCGGTTCAAATCGGTCAAATGTGCCGTCAAGATCCCAAGCAGAGACCCGCGCATGACAGACTTCGTCCTTCCCCTGCCCGCAACACCATCGGTCGCCGTCGCCGGCTCGGCCGAGCGTTTTGCGGTGCGCCGCATCTTCTGCGTCGGCCGCAACTACGCCGCGCACGCCCGCGAACTCGGCAATGACGAACGCGACCCGCCCTTCTTCTTCACCAAGCCGGCCGACGCGGTGACCGATTCCGGCACCACGATCCCCTACCCGCCCTTGACCAAGAACCTGCATCACGAGATCGAGCTGGTCGCGGCGGTCGGCAAGGCCGGCTTCCGCATTCCTCGCGCGCAGGCGCTCGACCATGTCTGGGGCTACGGCGTCGGCATCGACCTCACTCGCCGCGACCTGCAGGACGAAGCCAAGAAGGCGGCGCGGCCCTGGGATTGGTCGAAGGCCTTCGACCGCTCGGCGCCCTGCGGTCCGCTGGTGCCGGCCGCCAAATCCGGCCATCCGCAAAAGGGCCGCATTTGGCTCGCCGTCGACGGCGCGGTGAAGCAGGAGGGCGACCTCGCCGAACTGATCTGGCCGGTCGCCGATATCGTTTCGATCTGCAGCGGTGCGGTTGTACTACAACCGGGCGACCTGATCTTCACCGGCACGCCGGCCGGTGTCGGTGCGGTGGCGCCGGGACAGACGATGACCGGCGGCGTCGACGGCATCGGCACCATCGAGATCACTGTCGGCCAAGATTCGATCGGCCAAAATTCCACCGGCAAGCCGTGATCCGATGAGCGACCTCGTCCTCCACAACTACTACCGCTCCTCCACTTCCTACCGCGTCCGCATTGCGCTCGAGATGAAGGGGCTGGGCTACGATTACGTGCCGCATCATCTGCGTCATGGCGACCATCTGGAGCCGGCTTACCTGTCGGTCAATCCGCAGGGGCTGGTGCCGGCGCTGATCCTGGGCGACGGCACGCTTTTGACGCAGTCGCTGGCGATCATCGAATATCTCGACGAGACCCACCCCGAACCGCCGCTGCTGCCGAAGGACGCGCTCGGCCGGGCGCGCGTGCGAATGCTGGCGCAGATGATCGCCTGCGACATCCACCCGGTGAACAATCTGCGCGTGCTGACCTCGCTGCGCACTTTGTTCGGCGCCGGCGACCAGGATGTCATCCACTGGTTCCGCCACTGGGTGAACGAGGGTTTCCAGCCGCTTGAAAAGATTCTGGCTTCGTCTGCCGAGACCGGCACCTTCTGCCACGGCGACGCACCGGGACTGGCCGACATCTGCCTGGTCGCCCAGATCGCCAGCAACGCCCGCTTCGGCGTCGACCTGACACCCTACCCCGAGATATCGCGCATCCACGCCGCCTGCATGGCGCTGCCGGCCTTTCAGAAGGCGGCGCCGGAGAATCAGATAGATGCCGAATAGGCTCACAATGCCGGAGCAGAGCACGGAGAGTTGCCGATGAAAGCCGTCGTCTTCGAAAAATTCGGTGAGACGCCGAGAATCCTGACCGTGCCGGATCCGAAACCGGCTGCCGACGGCGTCGTCATCAAGGTCGAGGCGACCGGGCTCTGCCGCAGCGACTGGCATGGCTGGATGGGTCATGATGACGGCATCACGCTGCCGCATGTGCCGGGCCATGAACTGGCCGGCATCGTCGTCGCCGTCGGCAAGCGGGTGACCCGCTGGAAGGCCGGCGAGCGCGTCACCGTGCCGTTCTGCGTCGGCTGCGGCCGCTGCTTCGAATGCAATTCGGGCAATCATCAGGTCTGCGAACACCAGACGCAGCCCGGCTTCACCGCCTGGGGATCGTTTGCCGAATATGTCGCCATCGAGCATGCCGACACCAATCTCGTGCGCCTGCCCGAGGAGATGGAGTTCGCCACCGCCGCCAGCCTCGGATGCCGCTTCGTCACCTCGTTTCGCGCCATTGTCGACCAGGGCCGGGTGACGCCGGGCGAATGGGTGGCGGTGCATGGCTGCGGCGGCGTCGGCCTGTCGGCGATCATGATCGCCAGTTCCATGGGCGCCAATGTCATCGCCATCGACCTCACCGACGAGAAACTGGAATTGGCCAAAAAGATCGGCGCGGTAGCGACCATCAACGCCTCGACGACGCCGAACGTGGTCAAGGCGGTCAAGCAGATCACCAATGGCGGCGCGCATATGTCGATGGACGCGCTCGGCCACCCCACGACATCGTTCAACTCGATTGCCAATCTGCGCCGGCGCGGCCGCCATGTGCAGGTCGGCCTGATGCTGGGCGAACACGCCCGCCCGCAAGTGCCGATGGACAAGGTGATCGCCTTCGAGCTGGAAATCCTCGGCAGCCACGGCATGCAGGCCTACCGCTACCCCGCCATGATGGAGATGATCCGCACCGACAAGCTCAAGCCCGAACTGCTGGTCGGCAACAAGATCAGCCTTGATGAGGCGCCGGCGGCGCTGATGGCGATGGGCGGTTTCGAGGGGATTGGCATTGGGGTGGTGACGAAGTTCTAGGGCGGAGTCGCCCTCCACCACCAAACTCCTAGCGCGCAAATTTCTTCGCCCCGAACACGCAGGCCACCACGCCGAGCGTGACGACAATCATCAGCGGGCTGACCTGTTCGTGCAGCAGCGTCGCTGCCAGCGCCAGGCCGAAAAAGGGCTGCAGCAGCTGCAACTGTCCGACCGCGGCGATGCCGCCTTGGGCGAGGCCGCGATACCAGAAGACGAAGCCGATCAGCATGCTGAACAGCGAGACATAGGCGAGACCCGCCCAGGCGCCGGAGCCGACGCCGGCGAAGGACGACGGCAGCGTCGCGAACGTCAGCACCAGCATGATCGGAAGCGAGATCGCCAGCGCCCAGCAGATCACCTGCCAGCCGCCCAGCCTGCGCGACAACGCGGCCCCCTCGGCATAGCCCAGGCCACAGACGATGATGGCGGCCAGCATCAGACCGTCGCCGATCGGTGATGCTGTTACGCCTTGAGAGAAGGCAAAACCGGCGACCAGCGCACTGCCGATGCAGGAGAACAGCCAGAAGGCCGGGCGGGGACGCTCGCCACCGCGCAGCACGCCGAAGATCGCTGTGGCCAGCGGCAGCAGGCCGACGAAGATGATGGAATGCGCGGAGGTGACGTGCTTGAGCGCCAGCGCGGTGAGCAAGGGAAAGCCGACGACCACGCCAAGGGCGACGATCACCAGCGACAGAAAATCGCCGTGCTCCGGGCGTTTCTGCCGAAACAGCATCAGCATGGCGAGACTGAGAAGTCCGGCAATCGCGGCGCGGGCCGAGGTCAGGAATATCGGATCGAAATCGGCCACGGCCACGCGCGTTGCCGGCAGCGAGCCTGAGAAGATCAACACGCCGATGAATCCGTTCATCCAGCCGCTCGCGGTCTTGTCCATTCCAGGCTCCATTGCTTTCGCCCTCTATTGGGCAAGTGCCTATGGTGCAGCCAGAGACAATGCAGTACAATTCCGCAAAACTGTAATGGCTGATTGAGCAATACAGATGACTGGTCTCGTTCTGGAAGTCGACACCGCACGCACTGTTGCCGCGGCCACTCTGGTCGAAACTGTCATGGCGACCATCCGCCAGCGGATTGCCGCGCGCAGCCTGACGCCGGGCGCGCGGCTGCCTTCGATCCGCGCCTTCGCCAAAGCCATGCAGGTGTCCAAATCCACCGTCGTCGAAGCCTATGAGCGGCTTGCTGCCGAAGGCGCGATCCGCTCGCGGCCGGGCTCGGGTTTCTATGCCGCCGGATCGCTGGCGCCGCTATCGCTGGCCGAGATCGGCCCTCGGCTCGACCGCGCTGTCGATCCGCTTTGGGTTTCGCGCCAGTCACTGGAAGCCGGCGACGAGATGCTGAAACCCGGCTGCGGCTGGATGCCGGCCTCATGGATGCCGCAGGCGGCCTTGCGCCGGGCGCTGCGCACCGTGGCGCGCGCCGACGATGTCGACCTGGCCGATTACGGCACGCCGCTCGGCCTGCCGCCGCTCAGGCAATTGCTCGCGCGGCGCATGGCTGGCCACGGCATCGAGGTCTCGCCCGAACAGATCATGCTGACCGAATCGGGCACGCAGGCCATCGATCTTCTGTGCCGCTTCCTGATCGAACCCGGCGATACCGTGCTGGTCGACGACCCCTGCTATTTCAATTTTCACGCGCTGCTGCGCGCCCATCGCGCCAAGGTCGTCAGCGTGCCCTACACGCCATCGGGGCCGGATATCGAGCTGTTCGCGCAGGCGCTCGCCGAGCACAGGCCGCGCCTCTACATCACCAATTCCGCTATCCACAACCCGACCGGCGCGATCCTGTCGCCGGTCACCTCGCACCGGCTGCTGAAACTCGCCGACCAGTCGGACCTGACCATCATCGAGGACGATATCTTCGCCGATTTCGAGCACAGCCCAGCGCCCCGGCTGGCGGCGTTCGATGGCCTCAACCGCGTCGTCCATATCGGCAGCTTCTCCAAGACGCTATCGGCATCGGTTCGCTGCGGCTTCATCGCGGCACCGCGCGACTGGATCGAGCAACTCACCGACCTCAAGATTGCCACCACCTTCGGCGGCGGCCGGCTGGCGGCCGAACTGGTGCTGGCGCTGCTTAGGGACGGCAGCTACCGAAAGCACATGGAATTGCTGCGCGCGCGGCTTTCCCGCGCCATGGGCGAGACGGGCGCGCGCCTGAAGGCGATCGGCATCGCGCCCTGGATCGACCAGCCCGCCGGACTGTTCCTGTGGTGCGGCCTGCCCGATGGCGTGGACGCAGCCGAAATCGCCCGCCGCGCGCTGGCCGACAACATCGTATTGGCGCCCGGCAACGCATTCAGCCTGTCGGGAACCGCCAGCCGCTTCCTGCGCTTCAACGTTGCCCAGTGCCACGACGAGCGGATTTTCAGGGTGCTCAAGGCGGCAATGGCGCGCTGAGCGCTCAGCGGGAGCCCGCGCAGACCTCCCGAACGCAATCTCGCAGCCAGCGTTGCGCCGGATCGGCATCGAGCCGTGGATGCCAGAGCATCGAGATGGTGACCTCCACCGTGGCGACCGGCAGCGGAAAGCTGACCATGCCCGCGCGTGCGCCTTGCGTGTGCCGTTCGGGCACGCTGGCGATAAGGTCCGAAGCGCGCGCCATGGCGAGTGCAGCCGAAAAGCCGGAGACCATGCACACCACGGTTCGCTGCAGGCCTAGCTGCGCCAAAGTCTGATCGATCGGCCCTCTTTCCCGACCCCGCCGTGAAACGCTGATGTGGCGGCCGGCCGCGTAGCGTTCAGGCGTTACCGCGCCTTCACTCAAAGGGTGGCCGGCTCGCACAGCACCGACGAAGCGGTCGCGAAACAGCGCCTGTATCAGCACTTCAGGTCCGGCCTCGCCGGCAACGCCGATTTCTAGATCGATCGCTGCGTCGCGCAACGAGGCGACATCCTTGTCGGCTTTCGGCGCAAAGCGCAGCCGCACGCCCGGCGCCTCGGCCTGTATGCGAGCGACGAGACGCGGCCCGAACTCCTCGACGAACCCCTCATTGGTGCGCAGCGTGAAGATCTGGTTCAGCTTCGCGAGATCGAGAGGCCTGGCAGGGCGCAGCAACGTTTCTGCTTCCTGGACGACATGGCCGGCCTGCTGCCGCAATGCCTCCGCGCGCGGCGTCGGGACCAGGCCGCGGCCGGCGCGGACCAGCAGCGGATCGCCGGTCGCTTCCCGCAGCCGCGCCAGCGTGCGGCTCATCGCCGACGGGCTGAGCCGTAGCCGGCTGGCGGCGCGCGCCACGCTGCCTTCGGCGAGCAAAACGTCGAGCGCGAACAGCAGATTGAGATCGGGCGATGCCATCGGCGGATTGTAGCACATGCCATGGCGTTTGGCGCACGAATAAGATGCAAATGCTGCGCCTTCCGCCATTCCGCCCCGACGACTAGATCTCGGTTGCGGGACTGACAAGGAGGAAATCGCCATGGCAACTGCCGAGCAGAACGAGCGCGCATCGGCGCCGCAGAACACCCGGTCCGCAGGCCTGGCCCACTCTCCTGTCTTGGCATTGGCCAGCCTGTCGTTCGCCACGCTGCTGTCGTCGCTTGGAACCAGCATTGCCAGCGTCGGACTGCCTACCCTGATGCAGGCGTTCGGTGCGTCGTTCCAGTCCGTGCAATGGGTGGTTCTCGCCTATCTGCTCGCCATCACGGCCCTGATCGTCAGCGCTGGCCGACTGGCCGATATGGTCGGCCGCCGGCCGTTGCTGCTCGGCGGC
Source organism: Mesorhizobium sp. M0761 (assembly GCF_040320205.1). Taxonomy (NCBI): domain Bacteria; kingdom Pseudomonadati; phylum Pseudomonadota; class Alphaproteobacteria; order Hyphomicrobiales; family Phyllobacteriaceae; genus Mesorhizobium; species Mesorhizobium sp. M0761. The sequence continues at coordinate 132,506 of NZ_JAMYPF010000003.1, read as the reverse complement.
ATCGCGCTGTTCACGCTGGCTTCGGTGCTCTGCGGCCTGGCGCCCACGCTCTGGCTGCTGGTCGCGGCGCGCGCCGTGCAAGGGCTGGGTGCCGCGCTGATGATGGCGCTGACGCTGGCCTTTGTCGCGGAGACCGTGACCAAGGAGAGAACCGGCAGCGCCATGGGCCTGCTCGGCGCCATGTCGGCAATCGGCACCACGCTCGGCCCCTCGCTCGGCGGCTTTCTGATTGCCGGCTTTGGCTGGCGGGCGATCTTCCTCGTCAATGTGCCGCTCGGCCTCCTGACCTTTGCCCTCGCCTGGCTGGCCCTGCCTGCCCGCGACAAGACTGCGGAAGCAGCTCAAAACAGCTTCGATGCGATCGGGACGGTCTTGCTGGCCCTGACGCTGGCCGCCTATGCATTGGCCATGACGCTCGGCCGCGGCCATTTCGGCGCCCTCAACACCGGCCTGCTGGTTGCCGCCGGCATCGGCGTCGTTCTGTTCGGCGTCGCGCAGAAGAGGGCGAAGAATCCCTTGATCCGGCTTGCCCGGTTGTACGACATCCGGCTCAGCGCCAGCCTCGCCACGAACCTCGTTGTCGCCACAGTGATGATGGCGACCCTGGTGGTCGCTCCATTCTATCTGTCGCGAGCGCTGGGGCTCAATGCTGCGATGGTCGGCGTGGTCCTGTCGACAGGTCCGCTGGTCTCCGCGCTCTCGGCGCTCGTCGCCGGCCGCCTCACCGATCGCTTCGGCGCGCACAGGATGATGGCCGTCGGACTGTTCAGTCTTGCCGTCGGAACCTCATTGTTGTCGCTCGCCGCAACAAAACTCGGCATTGCCAGCTATATCGTGCCGATCGCCGTCACCTGCTTCGGGTACGCCCTGTTCCAGACATCCAACAATGCCGCCGTCATGAGCGGTGTCGCTGCCGGCGAGCGCGGCGTGGTGTCCGGCCTGCTCAATCTGTCGCGCAATCTCGGCCTGATCACCGGCGCATCGTTTATGGGCGCCATTTTTGCGGCTGCCTCGACGGGAGAACGGCAAAGCCAGGACATGCTGACCTCAGCGGCAGCCGCGCACGGCATGCAGGTTACCTTTCAGACGGCAACGGTCCTGGCGGTGGCTGCGCTGTTGCTGGCACTGCTCTCGACCCGCGCCGGCGGCAGGCTGTCGGTGCGGCAACAGCCATCATGACCGAAGATAGGGAGCTTACGCTCCCGCCCGCTTGCGCCGCTCATAAAGCATGACCAACGTTTCGGCGGTCAGCGCCGGCCTCTGTTCGCCCTCGATCTCGACCGTATTGGCGGCCTTCATCAGATACTGGCCCGGCCCCTTGTCCTCCACCGACAACAGCGTCGTGCGCAGCCGGATGCGTGCGCCGACCCTGACGGGCGCCAGGAACCGCACCTTGTCGAAGCCGTAATTGAAGGCGGCTTGCGTGTTTTCGGGTACGATGCCCATGCCCAGCGCCAGCGCGCCGATGATCGACAGCGTCAGATAGCCATGCGCGATCGTGGTGCGAAATGGGCTCTGCCGCTTCGCCCGCTCCGGATCGACGTGGATCCACTGATGGTCGCCTGTGCATTCGGCAAACTGGTTGATGCGGTTCTGGTCGACGGTCGTCCATTCCGACACGCCGAGCTCCTGCCCGGCCATCGCCCTTAACTGCTCGAAGGTCGGCGGCGTTTTCGGCCGTAGTTCCGTCATTCCTGCTTTCCCGATGGCTCCCAGTGCCTCGGACCACGAACGGACGGCCCCTGTCAATTCGCCCGTTGCGATTCCGTCCCGCCATTTTCCGCCAAACAGCGTCCCTCGTCCATGCTCATGCGCCGCAAGCGGTCCACTCCTCTCGAGATGGTTGCGTTGAGAGTCACTTCTTCTCATAGCCCGAGCGGATTTCCTCCATCGCTTCCTTGATGCGGCTGCGCAGGATTTCGACCGATTCGGTGCCGGATTTCTTGACCAACTCGGCCACTTCGCCGGCATTTTTCAGGGCGGCTTCGAAGGATTTCCTGGCGAACTCCGCCTGTTTTGTCATCAGTTCCTGGGGATTGCCCGGCGCCTTGTAGCTCTGCGCCATGTCGCTGACTTCACGCAGCGTGTCCTGCAGCATCTCGCGCTGTCTGGACAACAATGAGGTCGCGCCGGCAGCTCCCGCCCGCGTCGATCTTTCCAGGGCCTCGAGGTTCTTGCGATGATGCGCGAGGATCGCCTCGACATTCGGCACCTTCAGGTCACGGCCGAACCGGCTGAACATGTCAAGGAACGAATCGGAGTCGGGTTGTTTGGCCATTGCTCGTGCTCCCCAGTGCCGCAAATGCTGAACCCTGTTCTGGACAATAGCACTCGCGCGCCGTGTGTCCATTCGGACGCCCAAGCAATTCAGCGGCAAATGCAGCATCAGCCAGCGAGAAACAGCCTCTCCGCCGTGTAGAGCACGAGACCGGCCAGGCCGCCAATAATCATGCCATTGAAGCGGATATATTGCAGGTCCCTGCCGATGTTCATCTCGATCAGCCTCGTCAGCTGGGCAAGGTCCCAGCGCTTGACCTGATCGGCGATGAACGTCGACACACCGCTCTTCTGGCTCTCCACGAACGACGACAGCGCCACGACAAAGCCCTGGTTCATGTCGGCCCTGATCTGCGGATCGCCTGAGAGATGGCGGCCGACCTCGACGAACATGTTGGCGAGATGCGCGCGAACAATCGAATTCTCCGCCTTGGCGTCCTGTTCGATGAACACGCTGAGGCTCTGCCACATGTCGCCGGCGAGCGACTTCACTTCCGGCCGCGCCAGGAAATCGCGCTTCAGCTTCTCGGCCCGTTTGGCGTATTGCTTCGAGGTTCTGAGCCGCTCGATGAAGCTGTGCGCGAAACGGTCGAATTCGGCGCGCATCGGATGGTCGGGATCGGCCCGCACCTCGTCAAGCAGCGAACCGGCGGAAGCGACGATCTTTTTCAGCAGATAGGCGTCGGCTCTGAACAGGTTGAACAGCGACGGCAATTCCTCGCGGATTTTCTCGCGCATGGTCGCCAGCGCCTCTTCATCGTTCAGGAACCGGCCGATCACCCTGGTGAATTCGTCGAAGAGTTTCTGGTGGCGGCGGTCGTCGGTCAGTGCCGACAGCAATTCGGCCGCGAGCGGCGCCAGCGGCACCTTGTCGATCTGCTCCAGCATGCGGCTGGTGACGAAGCTCCGCAGGCCGGATTGCTCGATCGCCGCAAGCGTCTGCGGGACCAGCCGTACGACGAAGCGCGACAGGCCGGCAGAGCGTTCGGCGTCAGTCAGCCAGTCGGCGACGAGTGCTGCAAAATCGACCTCGGCCAGCTTTTCCCGCACCGGCCCGGGCGCCAGAAAATTGACCTCGATGAAGCGGCCCAGATTATCGGCGATGCGGTTCTGGTTCGCTGGGATGATGGCGGTGTGCGGGATCGGCAGGCCCAGCGGCCGCTTGAACAGCGCCACCACCGCGTACCAGTCGGCCAGGCCGCCAATGGTCGCCGCCTCGGCGAAGGCCGCCACGAAGCCCAGCCACGGATACTTGGCCTCGGACGATTTGGCCACGGCAAAAACCACGACGCAAAGCACCAGCGCAGCCGTGGCGAGGAACTTTGTCCGCCGCAACGCGAAAAGCTTGGCGCCCGTCTCGGCATCAAAACCGCCAGGCGCCAGGGACGAAGCCGATTGGGACATGATACGCCGCTCCTCATCGATCTCTTGGCTATCTGGCATGGGCTATTTAGGGGGTGTTTGGGCCCGTAGCATGATCGGATGGGCCGATTTCGTCCGGGAATTGCCGGTTTCGCACGCAAAGTTGACAAGAATGTTCATCTATCATGCAATCCCAGTCTGGAATTGTTCCAAGGTATAGGCCATATTCCGATCAGGCCAGTGTGGGCGAATCCGAAACTCCGGGTGAGAAAGCCGCACCAGCACAATCTAAAATCTGGTGCAGTTCCAACGCGCCAGCACTCGGGTGAGGAATGAAATGCGGCTGACGCGCCAGACCAACTACGCCATGCGCATCCTGATGTATTGCGCCGCCAACAACGATCGCCTGAGCCGCATCCCCGAGATTGCGGCCGCCTATTCGGTGTCGGAGCTTTTCCTGTTCAAGATCCTGCAGCCGCTGGTCGAGCATGGCCTGGTCGAGACAGTACGCGGCAGGAATGGCGGCGTGAGGATCGGCCGCCCCGCCGAGCAGATCAGCCTGTTCGACGTCGTACGGGTGACCGAAGAGAGCTTTGCCATGGCCGAATGCTTCGAGAACGACGCCGCCGAATGCCCGCTGGTCGACAGCTGCCAGCTGAATTCGGCGCTGCGCGAGGCGCTCAACGCCTTCTTTGCCGTACTCTCCCGCTACACTATCGCCGATATGGTGGCGGCGCGCCCGAATGTGCGTCATTTGCTCGGCATCGACATGCTGGTCCAGCGAGCACCGGCCGCCTGAGTTTTCTAGTGCATGTCGCTCAAAATTGGCCCCGGTTTTGAGACAACGACATGCATAAAGACAATGACCTAAAGCGCGTCGCCTGAGTCCGTTCAAACGCGATGCGCTTTAGGCGGCTGACTGCGGCAGCACAAACGGCATGTTCGCCGCCGGCAACACACCGACCCTTAGCCGACAATCGAACACCTTTTCGATCAGATCGTCGCTCAGCACCTCCTGCGGTGAACCGTCGGCGGCGAGCCGACCGCGATGCATGACGAAAATCCGGTCGGCATACATGGCCGTCAGATTGAGGTCGTGCAGGATGGCGATCACACCGCCGCCGCGCCGGGCGAAATCGCGGGCGATGTTCATGATGATCAGCTGGTGCTTGATATCGAGGCTGGAAACCGGCTCGTCGAGATAAAGATAGCGCGGCTTGCCGTCCAGCACCGGCGCCCAGACCTGGCACAGCACGCGCGCCAGCTGCACACGCTGTTGTTCGCCGCCCGAAAGCTCCTGATAGAAGCGGCCGGCAAAGCCGTCGAGGTCGACCCGCGCCAGCGCCCGCTCGGGCAGACGATCATCTTCGCCCGGCAGAACGCCGGAACGGCCGCCGATAAGGCCGAGCCTGACCACTTCGTGCACGGTAAAGGGAAAGGACAGGGTCGTCGCCTGCGGCAGCACGGCACGCACGGTCGCGGCCTCCACCGGCCTCATCGCGGAGAGGTCGCGCCCGTTGACGGCCACTGTCCCCGTAAACGCCAGATCGCCCGACAACGCCTTCAAGAAAGTCGTCTTGCCCGAGCCGTTCGGTCCGACGATGGCGGCGATCTCGCCCGGCCGTGCGACAAAATCGACATTAGCGACGATGCGTTTGCCGCCCATCGCCACTGAGACATCGCGTGCTTCGATCATGCCGCCTCACAAGTCGATTACGCCGCGCTTGCGCAGCAGGATCCAGAGGAAGAACGGCGCGCCGGCGATCGCCGTGACGATGCCGATTGGCAATTCGGCCGGCGCCACGATGACGCGGGCAACTGCGTCGGCAAGAAGCAGCATCGAGGCGCCGAGCAGCGCCGATGCCGGCAAGAGATAGCGATTGTCCGGACCGATCAGCAGCCGCAAGAGATGCGGCACGACGATGCCGACAAAACCGATGCCTCCGCTGACTGCGACAGAGGCGCCGACCGCTGCCGAGACGCCGACGATCGCGGTGTGTTTCAGCCGCTGTACCGGGATGCCGAGATGTCCGGCCGTCGCCTCGCCGAGCGCCAGGGCGTTGAGGCCTTTGGCCAGGAACGGCATTGCCGCAAGCGCCAGCACGATGATCGGCCCGACGGAAGCGATCTTCGGCCAGGTCGCGCCGCCAAGCGAGCCCAGCTGCCAGAAGGTCAGGTCGCGCAACTGCCGGTCGTCGGCCATGAAAATCAGGATACCGGTCAGCGCCATGGCAAGGGCTGCGAGCGCAATGCCGGCAAGCAGCATGGTGGCGACCGATGTGCGCCCCTGCCGCGTGGCGACACGGTAGAGCACCAGCGTCACCGCAAGGCCACCGCAAAAGGCGGCCAACGGCAAGGCCAAACTGCCGAGTGCCAAAGTGAGCGGCGCCAGCCATGTTGTGCCGAGCACAATGACGGCGACGGCGCCGAGGCTGGAACCGGCTGAAACGCCGATCAGGCCGGGATCGGCGAGCGGATTGCGAAACAGGCCCTGCATGACCGCGCCCGATACGGCCAGCGCCGCCCCGATGAGCACACCGAGCAGTACGCGCGGCATGCGGATATCGTAGACGATCAGCCGGTCGCGGGCACCAAGCGCGGCGTCGTCCGGCATGGTGCCGGTCAGCCAGTCACGAATGACACCAACGGCCGATGCATCGGAAGCGCCCGACCTCAGCGACAGGAACATCGAAAGGGCAAGCGCCACACACAGGAGCACAATAACCAGGCGAGCGCGCCCGGAACGATCGCCCTCGGCCACCTTGCCCGCCGCGCCGGCGATCGACTGATCCACCATCGGCTCAGTCCGTGACCTGGCTGCCATAGAGCGAGGCGGCCAGATGGTGGATGGCATCGGCCGTGCGCGGCCCGAAGCCGAGGAGATAGCTGCCATCCATCAGGGTCAGTTTGCGGCCTTCACCGGCCGGCGTCGAGGTGATCGACGGGATGGCAAACAGCTCGGCCTCCGCAATCGGCGGTCCGGCATTCTTCATGGCCAGGATCACGTCCGGCCTGGCGGTTACGATGGCCTCGTCGGACATCTGCTTGTAGCCGGAAAAACCTTCGACGGCGTTGACCGCACCGGCGAGCTTGATGATGCCATCACCGGCGGTGTCGGTGCCGGCGGCCAGGATCTTGCCGCCCTGGATCGACAGCACGAACAGGATGCGCTTGCGCTGCTTGATCGACTGCGTCTGTCTTTCGGCCGCCTTCAGCTTGGCGTCGGTCTCAGCCACCAGCGTCTCGGCCTTGGCGTCGACGCCTAGCGCCTTGCCGACGATGCGGATCTTTTCCAGGATGCCGTCATGGCTGTAATGCTCGGGCACGTCGATGAACGGAACGCTCGACTTTTTCAGCACATCGACCGCTTCCTTCGGCCCACTGCCATGCAGCGCCAGAATGCCCGAAGGATTGACCGACAACACGCCTTCCGGCGACAGCTGGCGCATATAGCCGACGTCGGGCAGCGCGACCGCGGCGGCGGGGTAGCGGCTGGTCGAATCGCGGGCGACGAGATGACCTTCCTCGCCAAGCGCGTAGACGATCTCGGTGATCGAACCGCCGATCGCCACGATCCGCGACGTGTCGGCAAACACGGCCACGTTCTCGCTGGCCGGCACTGGGGCGGCAATAAACAGCGACAGGCCCATGGCCGCGGCAAGCATCCTGAACAGTGAAATCATCGTCGTTTCCTCAGGCTGCGGTCGGGCTTGGAATGCGCGGCAGGTTCTCGGCAAGGAACCGCCAGTCGTCGCGCTCGCCCTCGCCTTCATGGCGCTTGCCGAAGAACTGGATGATCATCTTGCCGTCGGCGCCATAGGCTTCGAGCGAGGTGACATGACCGTCCTTGGTCGGTTTGCGCACCGCCCACACCTCCTGGATGTGGTCGGTGCGCAGATGCAGGTGGAACGTCTCGTCCATCACGTTGATCCACGGCCCCATCGGCCTGATCGACTTGACGGGACCGGAATGGATCTGGATGCAGCCTCGGTTTCCGACAAAACACATGATCGGCATGCCGTCGGCGGCGGCATGGTGGAACATGGCGCCGATGGCGTCATTGTCGAGCAGCCAGGCATAGTCCTGGCCGACCATGCGCACGGCCTGGCGGCGGGTGAGCTTCAGCGTTTTCAACATGCCAAAGAACTGATGCACGTCGGTCAGCCGGCTCCAGCGGTCGCGCAGATCATCGATGTCTGCGGCAATGCCCGACGTCTCCGCGTCGTCGTCGGCCAGGCCTGCGATAGACACGGTCGCCTCCTGGTTCGGCGATTCGAGTGCGGCCACGAGCTTCTGGTAGGCATAGAGATTGGAAGCCGGCCGCAGATGCACCTTGTGCACCGCATCGCCGGCCGCGTCGAAGAATTGCAGGCTGCGGCGGATATCGCCGCCGTCGCGCTTTTCCACGGCAAAGCCATGCGCCCAGACTTTGGGAAAAATGCGCAGGTCGATGTTTTCGCCCAGCACCATGGCGTTGTGCGTGCCTGTGACAACCTTGTCGTAGACGCCGATCTTCTCGTGCACCGCGCTTTCGTTGCGGGTCAGCGCCATCACTTCGCCGACGGCGTCGAGGCCGGTCAGAAGATCGTTGACCCTGGGCTCGACGCGCACGACGCCGTCGCCGCAATGCGCGGCCACCAGCTCGGCCTCGGAAATACCGAGCTCGGCGGCAAGATCGCGCTCGCGCGCTTTCGGATTGTCTGCCCGCGCCCGCCGGATTTCATGCGGGGCGGGTTTTGCGCGCTGGTCCATGTCCTGCTTACCTGTCTGCCGTGTTTGGTCGTTTCGTCACTTGTTGAGGATGAGCTTGCCCTGGCGGGTGATCTTCAGCCGATAGAGCGCGCCATGGTGCTCGATGCCGATCTCGTGCTCGCCCTGGAACAGCGTGTTGGAGGACAGCGTCCGCACCGCCAGCGGCACCCGGTCGAAGCGGGTCGGCGTCTCCTCGGAACGGCGGACGCGGTAACGGAAGTCGTTGGGATTGTGGGTGTTCATCTCTTTCGATCCCTTTCCTGTGCCGGGCAACTGGCTAGGCGTTGCAAAAATGTCGATTAATTCTTGACTCGAATAATCATGTTTATTAGTCAGTGCAATACCGGACCAAATGAGTCAACATTTAAGACGCCGGACACAATGAAAAATGCCAGCGAGCACCAAGCCAGCCAGCATCGAACCTGGAATTTTGGAGTTGGGGCATGGGCTTGGGAAATTGTGGACGACTGGGTCTGGCGAGCACCGGTCCGGTGCATCGGTCTATGGCAAAGGTGGCCTTGCTTGCGGGGGCAGCGACGATCGCGCTGCTGACATCGCCGGCCAGCGCTCAGCAGGCTGCTCAGCCGGCCGCTGACCAGGCCGACCAGACCAGGAAAACCGAAGACACCAAGCCGGCGCCCGCCGGCGCGACGCTGCTGGACAAGATCCTCGTCATCACCCGCACCGGCGAGACGGCAATCGAATCGCTGGCCTCGGCCAGCCATGTCGACCAGGAACAGCTCGACCGCCGCATGGCGACGACGCCGAACGAAATGCTGCTCGGTGTGCCTGGTGTCGCCGTGCAGGCCGATGCGCGACGCGTCAGCTCCAGCATCAACATCCGCGGCCTGCAGGATTTCGGTCGCGTCGCCGTCATCGTCGACGGCGCCAGGCAGAATTTCCAGCGCTCCGACCACGGCACGCAGTCGACCTTCTATGTCGATCCCGAGCTCATCAAATCCGTTGACGTCATTCGCGGACCGACCGCCAACACCTACGGCTCCGGCGCCATTGGCGGCGTCGTCTTCTTCGACACCAAGGATGCGGTGGATTTCCTCAGACCGGGCGAAACCTGGGCCGGCTCCGTCACCGGGCGCTATGAAAGCAACGGCAAGGGCTGGACCGCCAGCGCCAGCGGCGCCTACAAATTCAACGACGATTTGGATGTGCTGGGCAACATCGTCTACCGCGACTACGGCGACTACAAGAATGGCAGCGGCGACACCGTCGCCGGTACCGGTTTCGACGTGCTGAGCGGCCTGCTCAAGACCAGAATCCGCCCGAGCGAGAACAGCGAATTGAAGCTCGGCTGGGTCGGCTCGAGCGACGGCTGGACGGAAACCAGCGGCGGCGTGCCGGCCAACGACGTCGACCTGAAGTCGAACACCTTCACCGCCCGCTACAACATCACTGACGACGCCAGGAGCTGGCTCGATCTCCACATCAACGCCTCCTACAACAAGACCAATCTCGACCTCACCACGCTGGTCCCGCAGAACCGCTTCGATCCGTCGACCGGCCTTCCCGTGCTGCTGCCCGTCGGTTCGACCTCGACCTTCGACGTTGGCACGGCCGGCGTCGACATCTGGAACACGTCGCGCTTCGAAACAGCCGGTGTTGCGCACGAATTGACCTATGGCGGCGACTGGGTGGGTGACGATGTCGAGACCGGCGGCACCGCCGGCGGCGACAGCTTCTACACCCCATCGGGCAAGCGTAGTGTTTCGGGCGCCTACATCCAGGACAAGCTCACCTGGGACTGGCTCGAGGTCATTGCCGGGCTGCGTTACGACAATTACAGCCTCGAAGACAGCACCCACGAAACGTCAGGTGATCGTCTGTCGCCGCGCATCACCGTTGGTGTCACGCCCTTCGAAAGCGCCAGCCTGGCGGGCCTGCAGTTCTATGGCACCTACGCGGAAGGCTACCGCTCGCCGTCGCTGACCGAAACGCTGATCAGCGGCAACCATCCGGCGGGCGTCACCTTCCCGTTCCTGCCCAATCCGAACCTGCGGCCAGAAACCGGCAAGACCACTGAATTCGGCGTCAACTACAAGCTGAACGACCTTATCGAGGCCGGCGACGCGTTCCGGCTCAAGGCCGGCTACTTCCACAACGATGTCGACGACTACATCGAAGGCGTCACGTTGTCGGCACTCGACCCGACCAGCGGTTGCCCGTTCGGCCCCGGCATCCCGATCTGCTTCCAGTACCAGAACGTCGCCCAGGCCAAGATCAACGGCTTCGAACTGGAAAGCGTCTACGATGCCGGCTGGGGCTATGCTGGCCTCTCAGCCTCGATCATCAACGGCCACACCATCTCCGATGAAGGCGAGCGGGCCGACCTTGCCACCATCCCGTCCTCCCAGGTCACCGGGCAGCTCGGCTTCCGCTTCCTTCAGGACAAGCTGACCGTCGGCGGCGAGGTGCAGTACAACGGCAAGCCGAAGGGCAACCCCGTGGCCAAGGATTATACTCTGGTCAACGCCTTCGCCAGTTACCAGGCCACCGACAATCTGAAGGTGGACTTCCGCGCCGACAATTTGTTCGACGTCAAATACACCAACCCGCTGAACGGCGGCACCACCGCCGTCATCTATGAACCCGGCATCACGCTGAAGCTGGCCGCAACCATGCGCTTTGGAGGCTGACACCGATGACAAGTTTGACGGCATCGCTTCGCCTCCTGACCTCGACGCTGGCGATGTCGCTTGGCTTGATGCCGGCGTGGGCTCAGTCCGCGCCGGCTCCGCAACTCAGCCTCGAGCTCAATGCCGTGCAGCCCTCGGACAAGGGTTGCCGGCTGACCTTCGTGGTCAACAATGCGCTCGGCGCCGATCTTTCCAAGGCGGCATTCGAAATCGCGCTGTTCAACGAGGCCGGCATTGTCGACCGCCTGAGCGTGCTCGACTTCAAGGACCTGCCGACCGGCAAGACCAAGGTGATCCGCTTCGACCTCGCCGGCACCGAGTGCACCAAACTCAGCCGCGTGCTGATCAACAGCGCCACCGAATGCGCCGGCGTCAAACCGGGCGCCTGCATGCGCGGCCTGAAGACGCAGACCAAGACCGGTATCGCATTCGGCGTCTGAGGTGGGCCTGCATCCCGCCTTCCTGCACGACAATGCGACACGACCCGTCGCAGCTCCGCCGTCATGGCCGGCAACCGATCTTGATTTGACAATCCCACCCCGCTCGCGGCAGGTCTCGCCGCGAACCATGCAGGACATCACCCCCCTCCCCGACGCCGGCAACGAACCGGCGATTACGATGGACGAGCTCGCACAGCCGGCAGCCGCGGACCGCAAATGGACTGTGGCGATCGTCGCGTCCTGCCTGCTCCATGCCGCTGCCGCAGCGGCGTTCTTCATCGGACCCGCAGGGACATTCGATTCCAGTAACGCGATACAATCCGAAGGCACCGAGCAATCGGGCGCCGAGGTGGTCGGCAGCGCCTTGGACAGCCAGGCTCCCGACGCGGTCGATGTTACCCTGGTAACCGATCCGCGGCCGGCCAAGCCCGAGGCCGTTCGACCCGTGCCGCCGACCGAGGCGCCTCAACCGGTAAAGGAGCCGGCGGCGCCCAAGCCTGCGCCGGAAGCCGCCGAACAGGCGACCGCCGCGCCAGATACACTGACGGCCGCCATCCCGAATGATCAAACTGTCGCCCCAAGCGCTGAGACGTCGACTCCGCCAGGGGTTCAAACGCAAAGTTCAGAGGCACCGCCCGCCGACGAGCCCGCCGTTGATTTGCCTGCTGCCAAACCACCAGTCCCGAGCCCGCGGCCGACCCCTCCAGCCGGATCTGGAGATACCCGCGGTGCGGCAGATGGCGAAGAACGCGACGCACCGGCGGTTGCCAGCAAGGGTAAAAACCAGGACGCGGCTGGCAATGCGATGGAATCTCGTTACGGCGGTGAAATTCAAAAGAAGCTTGCCCGCGCTAACCGGCGCGTTTCGAAGGAAATTCAAGCCAAGGCTCGCAACAATGCCAGGGTCTATTTCGTCGTCATGGCTGACGGCAGCGTCAGCGACTTGCAGCTTGTCGAAAGTTCAGGGTCTGCCGAACTAGACCAATTCGCTTTGAAACTGGTGCGCCAGCAAGCCCCGTTCCCGCCCATTCCACCCGAGACCGGATTATCAAGTTGGGTGTTCAGGGCGCGGATCGGTCCGTTTTAACCAGCTCGCAGACCTTCGCCAAATCGTCCATCAATTCAAGAGGAAGCCCAATGTACATCGCCATGAACCGCTTCAAGGTCCAGAACGGCTCGGAGACCGCTTTCGAGGATGTCTGGAAGAACCGCGATTCGAGCCTCTCGGAGATGAAAGGCTTCAGGGAATTCCACTTGCTGCGCGGCCCGGTCAACGAGGCCGAGGGTTACACGCTGTTTGCCTCGCACACGGTGTGGGCAAGCCATGAGGATTTCGTCGCCTGGACCAAATCCGAGAATTTTCGCGCCGCCCACCGCAACGCCGGCACGTCGAAGGTGCACTATCTCGGCCATCCGCAGTTCGAAGGCTTTTCGGTCGTCGAAGGCGCCTGATTGAGATTTCACCCGTCGACGAGATCTGACGACGGGCAGATGCCGTCAGGTTCCGGTTGAATTCCGGCCTGCCAGTCGCCGAAGCCACTGGGCAATGTGCAGGCGCAGCCGCCGCCAGGGCTGTCCGCGTGTCAGGTAGCGCGCCAACCGCGGATCACCGGCCAGCTCCGGGAACTGGCGCACATGCTGCGTCAGGAATGCAGCTATGAAATTGCGCCCGTTGAGATCGCTGAGCCAGGCAGAATTCGCCAGCAAATAGTCTGCGGCATCCGCCGCCAACACGCTCCTGTAGCTCCTGTATGCAGGCGTTTGCCGCACATTGCCGCCGGCAAAGGTAGTTCCGGTGGACAGGTTGGAGCCATGCAGGCGATAGAGGCCGAGACCTTCTGACAGGATGAGGCTACCGCCGGCCTGATGCGCGAGTGTCGCCGTCAGATAATCGGTCCCGACCTTGGCCTTGAACGGGAAGGACAATACCGGTTCCAGCGCGCCACGCCGGTACATGATCGCCGAGCATGGCGACCACAGCCAGCCCGTCACCGCAGGTGCGAAATAGGTTACCGGATGCTCCGATGCATAGGCGATCCCGGGCGCCATGCCGGCAAGCCGGCCACCGGGCGCGATGGCGACGCCACTGCGATCCGGTCCGGACCGCGGTTTGCGCAAGGCAAGGAAGGTGCCGCCCAGCAAGGTGCCGCCGCCATCGACAAGGAACACATCGGAACTCGACAGAGCGGCCGAATGCGTCGTGTTGAGGTGGGCGGACAGATGCGCCAGGAGAAAATCCGGCAGCCACACGTCATCGGAATCCAGAAACGCGACGAAAGGCGCGTCGGTTGCGGCAAAGCCGTCGCGGAATCCTGCGATCTGCCCGCCATTCTCCTCGCGTGCCAGCAGGCGCAGGCGCGGGTCGTCTATATCCCTAAGAAGCTGGCGGACAAAGCCGGCCGAGCCGTCCGTCGAGGCATCGTCGACAATGACGCATTCCCAATTCCGGTAGGTCTGCGCAAGCACCGAGCGGATCGCCTGTTCGACGTACGGCCGATAGTTGAAGCAGGTGATGACCACCGCCACGCGCGGCAGCTCAAACGGTCCGGCCGTGTCTCCCATCTGTTCAGCTGCCCGCTCGAGTTGCTGTCTGTCCCTTGCGCATATCCTTGCAACTCGTTGCAGGCAAGCGAGCCGCGAAAAGTCCCCTAGGCCGCCGCGAGCAGGCTGGCATTGCCGCCGGCAGCCGTGGTGTCGACGCAGACAGCGCGTTCATGCGCATAGGCCGCCGGGTTGAGCACCTCGCTGACCAGCGGCACGATCGGCCCGCTGCGGTCGGCAATGACCTTGCGCACGATACGGGCCGCCTCGGGCCTGCCCGAGAAGGCGACGACATCGACGCGCAGCGAACGCGCTTCGACTGGGTCTGGCCGACCGTCTATGGCCGCCAGCGGCAACCCCTTGCCGGTCAGCGCCGACAGTGCTGCCGGCGCGCCCGGCGCCACGGCCAGCACCGCATTGCCGGCGGCCAGCGCCTGGATCGTCTGGGCAAGCAGCGTGTCGGCGTCCGGACCGAGGCACAGCACCCGGCCACGCGGCGACAGCGACAGCGTGTTGGCCTCGCCGGTCGGTCCGGGCAGGTCGACCTGGCCGAAATCGATGGCGGCTGCAGCGCCGATGGCTGCAGCGCCCTTGCCGCGCAGATGTTTTCTCAAAATGGCGATGCGGTCCGGCCTCGTCGACCAGCCGCCAAGCGTCGGATCGGGCAGATTGTCGGCCAGTTCGGTCGCCGTCACCTTGTGGCCCTCGGCAATCTCCGTGCCCGCCTCCGGCCCCTTGCGGAACCGCCGGAGATAATGCGGCCCGCCGGCCTTCGGCCCGGTGCCCGAAAGCCCCTCGCCGCCAAAGGGCTGCGAGCCGACGACGGCGCCGATCTGGTTGCGGTTGACATAGATGTTGCCGGCATGGATGCCGTCGACGAAATGCTGGACGCGGCCTTCGATACGGGTGTGCAGGCCGAAGGTCAGGCCATAGCCTTTGCGGTTGATGGCGGCGATGACGGCGTCGATCCCGTCGGCGTCGAAGCTGGCGACATGCAGCACCGGACCGAACACTTCGCGCTCCATCTCCTCGATGCCTTTGACCCGGAACACATGCGGCGCAACGAAGCGGCCATCTTTGGGTGCTTCGAGCTTGGCGATCAGCCGGCCCTGCAGCCCCATTTTGGTGCAATACTCGCGGATCGATTCCTGCGCCTCGTCATCGATGACCGGCCCGACATCGGTCGAAATCTGCCAGGGATCGCCGATGGTGAGCGCTTCCATGGCGCCCTTCAGCATCTCCAGCATCTTCTTCTCGACATCCTTTTGCACGTAGAGCACGCGAAGCGCCGAACAGCGCTGGCCTGCACTCTGGAAAGCCGATGCCAGTATGTCGCGCACCGCCTGTTCGGGCAGTGCTGTGGAATCGACGATCATGGCATTGAGACCGCCGGTCTCGGCGATCCACATGGCGTCCGGCGCAGCCGTCTCGGCCAGTTGCTTCTCGATCAGCTTTGCAACCTCGGTCGAGCCGGTGAAGCAGACGCCGGCAATGCGCGGATCCGCAGTTAGCGGTCCGCCGACCGCCGGACCGTCGCCCGGCAGAAGCTGGATGACATCTTCCGGAACGCCGGCCTCGCGCAGCAGCTCGACGGCGCGGAAGGCGATCAGCGGCGTCTGTTCGGCTGGCTTGGCGATGACCGAATTGCCGGTGACGAGCGCTGCCGCGATCTGGCCGGTGAAGATGGCGAGCGGGAAATTCCACGGCGAAATGCACACGATCGCGCCGCGCGCCTCGGTGCCCGCTTCGTTGTTGGCCGCTTCGGCAGCGTAGTAGCGCAGGAAGTCGACGGCTTCGCGCACTTCAGCCACGCCGTCGGCCAGCGACTTGCCGGCTTCCCTTGTAGCCAGCGCGAAAAACTCGACCGCATTGGCCTCATAGAGGTCGGCGGCGCGGTTGAGGATGGCGGCGCGCTCGGCAACGGGACGCTTCGCCCAGGCCGGCTGCGCTTCCACAGCAAAGCGCACCGCGGTCGCGACCTGCTTGGCAGCGGCTTCGGCGACCGTGCCGACGATCTCGGCAGGCTTTGTCGGATTGACCACCGGGCGCTGCTTGCCGTAGCCGGCGGCGCGCGTGATCGGCTTGGCATGCCAGCGCTCGGGCCCGGCAAAGGCCGCCTTGGCCTTGTCGATCGCCGCCAGCGTCACCGGATCGGTGATGTCGAACCCCTTCGAGTTGCGCCGACCAGCGCCGAAGATCGTCGCAGGACGAGCGATTGCCGGATTGGCGGCGGGGCCCTGGCTCTCGACCGTCTCGAGCGGATCGCGCGCAATATCCTCCGGCTCGACGTCCTCGTCGGTGAGCTGATGGACGAAGGAGGAGTTGGCGCCATTCTCCAGCAGGCGGCGAACCAGATAGGCCAAGAGGTCGGAGTGCGCGCCGACCGGCGCATAGATGCGGCAGCGCGTGCCTTCGGCCCGGCGCACCGTCTCATGCAGCGCTTCGCCCATGCCGTGCAGGCGCTGGAATTCGAAAGCGTCACGGTTGTCAGCCATCGACAGGATGGCGGCGACGGTATGGGCATTGTGCGTGGCGAATTGCGGATAGATGCGGTCGGTCATCGACAGCAACTTTTTGGCGCAGGCCATGTAGGAAACATCGGTGTTGGCCTTGCGGGTGAAGACGGGGTAGCCGGAAAGCCCGAGCGTCTGTGCCCGCTTGATCTCGGTGTCCCAATAGGCGCCCTTGACCAGCCGCACCATGATGTTGCGGTCGTACTTTTCCGCCAGCGCATAGAGCCAGTCGACGGTGAAGGCCGCGCGCGGGCCGTAGGCCTGGACGACGACGCCAAAGCCATTCCAGCCGGCAAGCTCCGGCTCGGACAACACACGCTCGATCACATCGAGCGACAGGTCGAGCCGGTCGGCCTCCTCGGCGTCGATGTTGAGGCCCATGCGCGAATGGCGTGCGGCCAGCGCCAGCGACAGCAGCCGCTCGGCCATCACCGGCAGCATCTTTTCCTTCTGTGCCTCTTCATAGCGCGGATGCAGCGCCGACAGTTTGACCGAGATGCCGTGGTTCTGGCGGATATCGGGACCGTTGGAGCCTGAATCGAGCGAGGAGATCGCATCGGCATAGGCCTTGAGGTAGCGCAGCGCGTCGGCCTCGGTGCGGGCCGCCTCGCCCAGCATGTCGAAGGAATAGAGATAACCTTTCTGGATCATCGACTTGCCGCGCTTGACGGCTTCCGCAATGGTGCGGCCGAGCACGAACTGCTCGCCCATTTCGCGCATGGCGGCGGCGACCGCCTTGCGGATCACCGGTTCGCCCAGTCGGCGAACCATCGAGCGCAGCGTGCCTTCAATGCCGCCCTCGCCTTCGTCGAGCACACGGCCGGTCAGCATCAGCGCCCAGGTCGAGGCGTTGACGAAGATCGAGCTCGAACCGCCCGAATGCGCCGACCAGTCATGCGGTGCGATCTTGTCGGCGATCAGGTCGTCCATGGTCTCGGTGTCGGGCACGCGCAGCAGTGCCTCGGCCAGGCACATCAGCGCCACGCCTTCCTTGGTGGAGAGGCCGTAGGCCGAGAGAAAAACCTCCATCAGCCGCGGGTCGGACGAGCCGCGCACCGCGCGCACCAGATCCGCGGCACGGGCCGAGACGGCTTTGCGGTCATCGGCCGAAAGTTCTGTCGCGGCAGCCAAGCGCTTCACAGCCGCGTCTTCGTCGGGCAGGTAGTTGGCGCGGATCTGCTGGCGGATGGTGTCGAGCGGCATGGCGGTCCTGCGGAGCAAGCATCTGGGAGCGGGCCGGCGGTCGCCGGACCGAATGGCGCAAGCTAGCACAGAGCCGCATTTTCGGTCGGTCCAAAGAAATCGACATGGCAGTCCGGATGATCTATCATTGCGGCTCAATTGTTATCAGATGGGCTGTGATATCCGTGACAGAAGACCAATTGGACCGCATCGACAGAAACATCCTGTCGGCGCTGGCGCGCGACGGGCGGCTGTCCATGTCGGAACTGGCCGGCAAGGTCGGCCTGTCGAAGACGCCGGTGCAGGCGCGGGTGAAGCGCCTGGAGAAGGACGGCTATATCAGGGGCTATCAGGCGATCATCGATCGCGAGCGCATGGGCGAAGGCCATGTCGCCTTCGTCCAGGTCAAACTGTCGGACACGCGCTCGGCCGCGCTCGATGCTTTCAACCGTGCGGTGCAGGCCGTGCCGGAGATCGAGCAGTGCCACATGATGGCGTCGAGCTTCGATTATCTCCTGAAAGTCCGTACCACCGACATCGCCGCCTATCGCCGCGTGCTTGGCGAGCGCATCTCGGCACTGCCGCATGTTGCGCAGACCTCGACCTTCGTGGCCATGGAGACGGTGAAGGATCGCTAGCTCACTCCGACAGCGTCTTCAAAAACGCCACCAGCGCCGCGCGTTCGCGGTCCGACAGCTGCAGCGGGTGGACCTCGGAGGTGCCCTCGACGCTCGCCTCCGCCTTCGCATAGTGCGCCACCACCTCCTCCAGCGTGGAGAACTGTCCGGCATGCATATAGGGCGGCCGTGTCGCCGCGCCCCTGAGCGACGGCGTCTTGTAGGCACGCATCAGTTCGGGTGCTGCCTTGACGATGAAGCGCAGCTCGCCGCAGGCGCCGGCGTCGCCATCGCGAAAGGCGCCGAAGCAGTTGAATGGGTCGGCCTGAACCTGGGCCACCGCATCGAAACGGCCGCGATCCAATGGCAAATCCCTGACCGGCGGCACGCCGGTGTTGTGGAAAGCGTTGTCGGTGAAGCGCGGGCCGTTATGGCAGGTGACGCAATTGGCCTTGCCGATGAACAGTTTCAGCCCGAGCATCTCCTCCGGCGAAAAGGCATCGTCGGCTTTCGGCTTGGCGCCTGACGCAAGATCAATGGCAAAGCGGTCAAAGCGCGTCTGTGCCGGTTCGACCGACCGTTCGAAGGCGGCGATCGCCTTGCCGATGTTGGAAAAGACGCGGTTGACGTCGTCCATTTGGGCCGCGGTCATTGCCTTCCATGCCGCCTGCTCGGCCTCGTTGCCGAGCGGGCTGGCGTTGGCCGGCACGGCGGAAAGATCCGGCAGTGGCCCGAAGATGCGCTCGTAGCGCGCACCAAAGCGCTTCTGGATGTAATGCGCGAAGGCCGCGCGGTTCCCCGCCTGCTCAAGCGGGTTTTCCAGCGGCGTCAGCGCCTGCGCCCACAGGCTGTCGCGCCGTCCATCCCAGAAGAACCACGGATTGCGGGCAACGCCGGCCAGCGGCATCGAGCGCCTGTTGGTTCGGCCGACGCCGACGGATTGCGGCAGGTCATCCTGGAATTGCCGGTCGATCTTGTGGCAGGTCGAGCAGGATACGTTACCGTCACGGCTCATGCCCTGGTCGAAGAACAGAGTGGAGCCCAAGGCGGCGGCGGCCGGCACGTCGGCGAACCGGTTGGTGGTGTCGGGTTTGAGCGCCGGCAAGGTGTTCAGCGCCAGCGAAGCGATGGTCTTCTTCTCGGCATCGGAAAAATCCGGTTTGCCGCAGCCGGCAACGAGCAAGACCGCCGCCAATGCCAGAAGGCGCAACAGGCGGTTCATCCGCTCACAGCACCACGTTGAAGACGACCGTGTCGGAACCGGCCGCCGCCGAAATGGCGAACCGCAACTGCCACACGCCGCTCATGGTGAATTTCAGCCCCTCGATCCGGTAGCGCCCCTCGCCAAGATAGTCGGTCGCCTGCGGACTGGTCGGCAAGCCGTGATTGTGCTGCGGCATGCCGCCGGACACCGAGATCGCCGCACCTTCCACGGAATCGCCCTTGACCGTCTTCAGGGTCAGCAACCAGGATTGCAGTTCGCCTTGCCGGATAACGCCGCGTTCCGGCTGAATGCTGGCGACAAACAAGCCGTTCGCCGTCTTCTTCGAGCGCGAAATATCCGGGCCCGGCGCCGACTGCGGCGCGGTCAGATAGACGATCGCCAATATGCCAGCCAGCAAGGCGGCCAGACCAACGCCCGCAAGAAGATAACGCCATATCGATGCCAAACCGGTTCCTCTTCTGGGCATAACGTCTCGGGAAGCAATTCGCGTCCCGCCGCTTCTGTGGGAAAACGCTTCTGGCGCAAAAAACCGCCGCCGCCAAGCATGGCGCTGCCGGCCGCAAAAAGCTACAGCAGCGAACTGATCCGGAGACAGATACATGGCAGCAGACGGCGTCGCTTCGATCGGTGAATGCATGCTCGAGCTGTCCGGCCAGGCCGGGCCGAACTGGCGCATGGGCTTTGCCGGCGACACGTTCAACACGTTGTGGGCGCTGCATGCGCTGAGCGGCGAGCGGCCGGCGACCTATGTCTCCGCCTTCGGCGACGATCCCTTCTCGCAGGGCCAGATTTCGTTCTTCGCCGAAAACGGCATCGGCATCGGCGCCAGCCCGGTCATCCCAGGCGCGCGGCCCGGCCTCTACGCCATCACCTTGACCGGCGCCGAACGCGCCTTCACCTATTGGCGCAGCGACGCGGCGGCCAGGCGGCTTGCCTCGGACCCGGCCGTCTTGGCAAAAAGCCTTGAAAACCAGGCGCTTGTGTATTTTTCCGGAATCACTTTGGCAATTCTGGATGCCGCCGCGCGCAAGACGTTGCTGGCAGAAGTGGCCAAGGCGCGGGCTGCTGGTTCGCTCGTCGCTTTCGACCCCAACTACCGGCCGCGCCTGTGGCAGAGCCGCGAGGAGGCGCAAGCCGCGATCCTCGACGCGCTTGCCGTCGCCGACATCGCGCTGCCGACCTTTCCCGACGAGCAGATGCTGTTTGGCGACTCGGCACCGCAAGCGACCGCCGAGCGGTTCGGAAAACTGGTCGGCGAAGTCGTCGTCAAGAATGGCGAGGAACCCGCGCTGATCGCCACTGGCGGAGCCCTGCAGCCGGTTCCGGCCCAGCATGTCGCCACCCCGGTCGACACCACCGGCGCCGGCGATTCCTTTAATGGCGGCTATCTCGCCGCCCGGCTGGCCGGCCATGCCCCGGCGGATGCCGTGCAGCGCGCGCATCGCGTCGCCGCCGCTGTCGTGCAGGTGCGAGGCGCGCTGGCGCCGTTCGAGGTTCTAAGAACCGCTTTCGAGGGCTAAGACCTTAGGGAAGCCTGAAACGATATTCCGTCACCTGATGATAGATCTGGCCCGGCCACAGCGTGGCCTGTGGGAAATAGGGCCGGTTGGGCGCGTCGGGCCAGGTCTGCGCTTCCAGGCAAAAGCCGGAAAACGCCTTGTAGCGCCGTCCGTCCAGGCCGCCTGAGGTTGGCGCGACATACTGGCCGGTGTAAAGCTGCAGGCCGGGCTCTGTGGTCCAGACCTCCATCTCGACGCCGGAATTGGCGCCTTGCGCCCACGCCACCTGGTGAAGCGGGCCCCGGGCTGACGCCAGGCAGAAATTAACGTCGTAGGGAAGCTGCTCGCCTTCCGTTTCCATGCGCAGCGGCCGCGCCTGGCGGAAGTCGAAGGGCGTGCCGTCGACAGGTTTGACGACGCCGGTCGGGATCATCTCGCCATCGACCGGCGTATAGGCGCCGGCATTCAGCATCAGCCGGTGGTCGAGAATGTCACCGGCGCCGCCATCGTCGAGATTGAAATAGGAATGCTGCGCCAGATTGCACAGCGTCGGCTCCTCGCAGGTGGCGGTCAGCTCCATCGAGAGCGTGCCGGGAATCTTCAGCCGGTAGGTGCAGGTGACGTCGAGCGCGCCGGGAAAGCCCATCGTGCCCTCGGGATCGTGCAGGGTCAGGGTGACAAAATCCCGGCCGTGCAGCGAAACCGTCCACGGCCGGTGGAAGAAGCCCTCCGAGCCGCCATGCAGCGTGTGCTTGCCGAGGAAATTGCGCTCGGTCTGGTAGCGCTGGCCGGCAATGGTGAAGCGGCCGTCGCGGATGCGGTTGGCATAGCGGCCGACGACCGCGCCGAAGAAGGCCCGGTCGGTCTCGTAAGGCTCGAAGCGGTCGTAGCCCAGCACCAGCGGCGCGTCGTGCCCGGCGAGCCGCAGATCCTGGATGATTGCGCCGAGCCCGATGATGTTGGCGCTGACGCCGCCGCCCCGGATGGTGAAACGGCGAACGGGTTCGCCTGCCTGCGTCGTGCCGAAGACTTCGCCGTCCTTCATCGCTATGTCCAAATGCTAATTCGTCGATCTATCGACTTAGAGCAATTCCAGGAAAAGTGTGAAACGGTTTTCCGTCCGGAATTGCAAAAAACAAAGAACTGGAGCGGTTCGGCGTTTCCGTGAAACGCTGAACCGCTCCAGTCCGGCTGAATGTCGTCTGGCAAGGGCAGGCGCGCGGCCTGCCCCCGTCAATGATTTAGAGGCCGAGACCCCCGATGCAGACATATTTGGTGTCGAGGTAATCCTCGATGCCCTGGTGTCCGCCTTCCTTGCCGAGGCCCGATTCCTTGACGCCGCCGAACGGCGCTTCCGGCGTGGTGATCAGGCCTTCATTGACGCCGACCATGCCGTATTTCAGGCCTTCCATGACCCGGAAGGCGCGGCCGAGATCGCCGGTATAGAAATAGGCGGCCAGGCCGAACTCGGTGTCGTTGGCGAGTGCAATGGCTTCCTCCTCGGTCTCGAACTTGAACACCGGGGCGATCGGGCCAAAAATCTCTTCCTTCATGAAGCGCATGTCAGGCTTCGCATCGGCGATGACGGTCGGCTGGAAGAATGAGCCGCCAAGCGCGTGGCGCTTGCCGCCGGCAACGACCTTGCCGCCCTTCGACGTGGCGTCGGCGATGAATTCCTCTACCTTCTCGACCGCCTTCACGTCGATCAGCGGTCCCTGCTGCACGCCCTCTTCCAGGCCCGAGCCAACCTTCAGCGCATTGCTGGCAGCGGCCAGCTTCTCGACAAACTTGTCGTAGATGCCGGCCTGCACCAGGAAGCGGTTGGTGCACACGCAGGTCTGGCCTGAATTGCGGTATTTGGCGGTGATGGCGCCGGCGACGGCGCGATCGAGGTCGGCATCGTCGAAGACCACGAACGGCGCATTGCCGCCGAGTTCCATCGAGACCTTCTTGACGGTGACGGACGACTTCTGAATCAGCAGCTTGCCGATCTCGGTCGAGCCGGTGAAGGTGATCTTCGACACCAGCGGATTGGCGCAGATCTCGTCGCCGATTTCGCCGGCAGCACCCGTCAGGATGTTGATGACGCCCTTGGGGAAGCCGACTTCCTCGGCGAGCGCGCCCCATGCAAGGCCGGAATACGGCGTCTGCGAGGCCGGCTTGACCACGGCGGTGCAGCCGGCGGCAAGCGCGGGGCCAAGCTTGCGGGCAAGCATTGAGGAGGGGAAATTCCACGGCGTGATGGCGGCAATGACGCCGACCGGCTCCTTGGTCACCAGGATGCGGCGATCGCCCCATGGCGATGGCACGACATCGCCATAGGTGCGGCGGCCTTCCTCGGCAAACCACATGATATAGGCGGCGGCCGAACCGATCTCGCCCTTGGATTCGGCGAGCGACTTGCCCTGCTCGATGGTGAGCAGTTCGGCCAGCACATCCTGATTGTCCATCATCGCGTCATGCAGCTTGCGCAACAGCTTCGAGCGCTCAAGCGCGGTCGTCTTGCGCCAGGTCTTGAAGGCTTCGCTTGCGGCTTCGATGGCGCGGCGGGTTTCCGCCTTGCCCGACTTCGGCACGGTGCCGATCTTGAGACCGGTGGCCGGGTTGTTGACGTCGACCGTCTGGCCGCTGTCGGCCTGCACCCATTCGCCGTTGATGAGATTGGCCTGGCGCATGAAATGGCTGGTTTTCTGCAGCATGGTCTAGCCTCCGTTCGGCGCACTGACGGGCCGGTTTCCTGGATCTCTTGAACGAGCGTGCACAATGGCGGCGGAGCCGACACGCTGAAGCCAATGCTCTTTACCTAGGGCAAGCCCGGCAAGCAATTGCAAGATGGCATATAGGCTTTGGGCCAGCCCAACGCCAGAGAAAATTCACATGTAAATTAGTTTGGGCCGCAGCCTTGTCAAAGACCAGCCTTGCCAAAGACCAGCCTTACAGAAGACCAAGCCTACCCAAAGACATGCACCACCACCGTCAGCCAAAAGGCGGTTGTAACAACCGCGCTTGCCGTGGCGATGGTCATCTGGTTCGACGCCAGCGCCTGGCCGGTGTTGAACTGCACGGCGATGAGATAGGAATTGATGCCGGACGGCAGCGCCGCCACCACGACCGCAACTTTGGCCGTCAAGGGCGGCAGGCCAAACAGCCAGACCAGGCCGAGCACCAGCGCCGGCATCAGGAACAGTTTCAGCGTCGACAGCGCCAGCGCCGGTCGGATGTTACCGGAAACGCCGAAACGGCGCAGGCTGAGCCCCATGGCGAACAGCGCCACCGGCCCGGCGGTGTTAGCCAGCGCATCGGCCAGTCGCATGGCAAGGTTCGGCAGCGGCGCGCCGGTGAGGCGCCATGCCAGCCCGGCCAGGATGCCGATGATCAACGGATTGGTGAACAGTCTTCTCAGAAAGCTCTGGATGATGCGCAGCGGGTGTACGGGCTCGCTGACGCCGCGGCCAAATATCTCGAACATGATGATCGAAGCCATCATCATGGTCGGCAGATGCACGGAAACGAGCAGCGACAGCACTTCGAATCCGCTGGACCCGAATACGCCGAGAACGAAGGGAATGCCCAGCAACACCACATTCGAGAAGGATGACGACACTCCACCGACGATGCCGGTGCGCGCGTCCCGCCCAAAGATCCGTGTCGTCACCAGATGGCCGGCGGCCCATGTCATTGCAACCGCCGCGAAATAAGCACCCCACAGCGACCAGGGCGCCACGCCGTGGAAATCCGAATTCACCATCGTCCGAAACAGCAGCAGCGGCATCGCGACGTTGATGGCGAATTCGGAGATGCCGTCCCCGCTGGCCGGTTTCAGATAGCCGGTGAGCCCGGTGACATAGCCGAGCGCGACGAGGCTGAAGACGAAAAGAACGGTTTCGGTGAGCGGAGACATTTTTCAGGGATAGGCGAGCCCGGATTCCAGCGCAATCGCCATGATCTTCAGAAACCGCTCCTCGATCCGCCCGGCGCCTGAATTTGATCATGGTCGGGTGGCAGCGCTATACAGGCTTGGGATCATCAGGGCGGACACACAGCGAATGGTTGCGACGCCGAAACAGCGTCATTTCAGACGGGAGTGGCTGGTCAGACAAGTGTGGCTGGTCAGACAGGGGTGGCTTGCGGGTTTCGTCGCTATACTGCTTTGCCTTGGCGTATCTGAGGCCCAGGCCGCCGAGACCAAAAGTCTCAAGGGCGTGGCGCTGATCATCGGCCAGTCGAAATACGAACACATCGCAGCCCTTGCCAACCCGGCCAACGACGCCCGCGACATGGCCAAGATGCTGACCGACCTCGGCTTCGACGCCCGCAACGTCACCGATCGCGATGCCGCCAAGCTGAAGCGCGATCTCGATCGGTTTGTCGAGGACGCCGAAGGCGCCGACGTCGCCTTCATCTATTATTCCGGCCACGGCATCGAGGCGGGCGGCGAGAATTATCTGGTGCCGGTCGATGCCGACGTCTCGTCGTTGAAAAATGCCGGTGAGGCGTTGGTGCCGATTTCAGCCGTCATGGACGAGCTGAAAAAGACCGTGCCGGTGACGATCGTGCTGCTTGACGCCTGCCGCACCAACCCGTTTCCGCCGGACGCGGTCGTGCGCCGCGGGCCGACGGCTTCCGCCGAGCCTGTCGGCGCCGGTGGGCTGGAGCCGGTGCGCGGCGCCAAGGCCCTCGCCGATGCCTCAGTGGATGATGCCAGCCTGGGAACCGTCGTCGGCTTCGCCGCCGAGCCGGGCCGACCCGCGCTTGATGGCGCAGCCGGCGAAAACAGCCCCTACGCCGCCGCCCTGCTGCGCCACCTCACCGCGATGAAAGGCACGGAATTCGGCTCGGTAATGCGCATGGTCACCGAGGAGGTCTATCTCGACACCAAGGCAAAGCAGCGACCTTGGGTCAGCGAGAGCCTGCGTCGCCTGCTCTATTTCGGCGTCGCGCCGCCGGAACCGACCGGCGACGACGGGCTGATCACCGGTGAGCGGCGGCAATTGCTGCTGACCATTTCCGACCTGCCCGATCCCAAGCGGGCTCAGGTGGAGTTGGCTTCTCTGCAGGACGGCGTGCCCCTTGACGCTCTCTACGGCGTGCTCAAGGCGCTCGGCACGGAAAAGATCCCGGAGGACCCGAACGACCTGCAGAAGGTGCTGGACAGCCAGGCCGAGCGTCTGAAGAAGATGATGGCCGAGCGCGCCGCGCTGCGCACCGACGATCCCGAGATCAGTCGCCTCGTCGCATCCGCCGACAAAGCCATCGGCCAGGGCGCCATGGTGACGGCGCGCAAATTCCTCGACGACGCGGTCGGCCGGATCGAGGAAAACAGCGGTGCGGTCGACGAGGCCGAGGACCTGCTCCGGCAAAAGCGCATCGCCGACGCCGCCATCTATGCCAAACGCGCCGACGCCGCCGCGCTGGTCTTCGACTACAAATCCGCCGCCAACGACTATGCCAAGGCGTATTCGCTGGTCGAGAAGTGGGACGAAAAGCTGCGCTGGAACTACAAGAACCAGGAGGCCGAGGCGTTGAACGCTCATGGCTACGCCACCGGCGACCTCGATGCACTACAACAGTCCATCGAGGCCTATCATGTCATCTTGAACTTCATTCCCAATGGCGAACAGAGCCGCGATTGGGCAATCACTCGCAACAACATGGCGGTCGTGCTGCAAACCATCGGCGAACGCGAAACCGAGACCGCGCATCTGGAAGAGGCAGCGCAGATCTTCCGCGGTTCGCTTGCCGTTTTCGAGCGCGAGAAAGATGATCGCAACTGGGCCGCTGCGCAGAACAACCTGGCCAATGTGCTGCTTAAGATCGGCGAACGCGAAAGCGACCCCAAGCGCCTGAACGATGCGGTGGCGGCAATGCGCGCCACGCTGGAGAAGCGCCCGCGCGACAAGCTGCCTTTGGACTGGGCCTCTTCGCAGAACAATCTTGGCCTCGCCCTCTATGCGCTCTCCGAACGCGAACCCACCGGCGAGCATCTGAAGCAGGCCGAAGCCGCCTACCGGCTCGCGCTCGAGGAGTACACGCGCGAAAAAACGCCGGTAGAATGGGCGATGATCGAGAACAATCTCGGCAACACGCTGGTCACGCTTGGCATCCAGCTCAACGACAAGGCCAAGATCAATGAGGCGGCCGACGCTTTCCGCGCCGCGCTGGAAGTGCGAACCCGCGAAACTTTCCCGGTGTCCTGGGCGACCAGCCGCCTCAACCTGGGCAATGCGCTGAGCGGTATCGCCCGCTTCGATATGGGCACGGCTACGCTCGAAGAAGCTGCTGCTGCCTATGACGACGCTCTGACGGTGTTTACCCGCAAGCGCTTCCCGATGGACTGGGCGTCAGCCCAGAACAATCTCGGCTCGATCTATCAGACGCTGGGCCAGCGCACGCGTGATGCGGCCAAGCTGGAACAGTCGGCGGCAGCCTTCCAGGCGGCACGGCAGGTCTATGTCAGGCGGAAGTTCCCGCAGGACTGGGCGATGAGCTACTACAATCTCGGCAACACGCTGCAGCTTCTCGGCGGCGTCACCGACAAGCCCGAGCATTACAGCGAGGCGGTCGACGCCTACGGCAATGCGTTGCGCGAGTACAAGCGCGAGACCAACCCGCGGCAATGGGCAATGGCCCAGGCCGGCCTGGGCTCGACGCTGCACTGGTTGAGCATGAGCAATGGCGATGCCAAGATGCTGCAGGATTCGATTGCGGCGCGGCGGGCAGCGCTCGAAATACTCACCATCGAGGCCGCGCCGGTCGACTGGGCCAACGCTCAAAATGGCCTCGGTATGAGCCTGCTCAATCTCGGCAATCTCCAGCGGACCGACAAATATCTCAACGACGCCGAAGCGGCGTTCACGGCGGCGCTGAAGGTGTTTACGCGCGAAAGTCAGCCGCTGCAGTGGGCCTTCGAGCAGAACAATATCGGCGACGTCCACTGGAACCGCGCCAGCTATGGCGCGGGCAAGCCGGAATATCTCAAGGCGATCGAATTCTTCGAGAACGCCAAGCAGGGCTTCACCGAAGCCGGCTACACGATCCCTATCCCGCTCACCGATCAGAAGATCGAGCTGGCGAAGAAGCAAATGGCGAAAATGTGAAGCGAACCGAGGGTTCGCCTTTCGCTTGTCTTTGTGCCGGCTTTCCGATCCCTATATCAGAATGACCGGAGCCGGCATCCGGCTCCCGGAAAGGTTTCGATGATTCGATTTGTGCTGTCGCTGTTCCTGCTTGCTGTTCCCGCCGTCGCCCACGCGACCGACGCCGGCTGGGCGCTGCTGCGTGACGGCGGGCATGTCGTGCTGCTTCGCCACGCACTGGTCACCGGCACCACCGACCCCGCCAATTTCGTCATCGACAACTGTGCCACCCAGGTCAATCTATCGGCGCGCGGCAAGCAGCAGGCGAGCAAGATCGGCGCGCTGTTCGGCGCCCGCGCCGCCCCCATCGAGCGGGTGCTGTCCAGCCGATATTGCCGCTGCCTCGACACTGCCCGCATCGCCTTCGAAGCGGAGCCGGAGCTTTTTGCGCCGCTCGACCTCCTGAAGAGCGATCCGACCGAGAAGGCCGCGCAGCTCGACGCGGTGATGAAGGAAATCCGCGCCTACACCGGTTCCGACAATCTGGTCATGGTCACGCATCTCGAAAACATCGTCGCGCTGACCGGCGTCTCGCCGCGCGAGGGCGAAGCGGTGGTGGTCGAGCCGCAGGGCGATGGCTTGCGCGTGCTCGGCCGCGTCACGTTCTGAGAAAGCCAGTGGTCAAGCTCCCTAAAAACTGATCTGACGTGACGTCAACTGGAAGGGCCGCCGGCTTGTCGGGCAGCCCTTCTTGTCTTTATGGGAAGGCCATACCATCTGCGCCCCGCGCATCAGGCCTTTTCCTGCCGGGAAAAACCGATTAGACAGCGCCCAAACCAGATGCGGACAGATTCCGCCCGCAACCGAAGGAAGAGCCCTTGTCCACCACGTTCGACAAAGTCGCCAAGATCATTGCCGACACCAGCGAGATCGATATCGACACCATCACTCCCGAGAGCCACACGATCGACGATCTCGGCATCGACAGTCTCGATTTCCTCGATATCGTCTTTGCCATCGACAAGGAATTCGGCATCAAGGTGCCGCTGGAAAAGTGGACCCAGGAAGTCAATGACGGCAAGGCTTCGACCGACGATTACTTCGTCATGAAGAACCTGTGCGCCAAGATCGACGCGCTGGTCGCCGCCAAGACCGCCTGATATCGGCTGGCGCGCGGCCTTGACGGGCTGCGCCGCCTGACCCACAAAGCCGCTCATGAGCAGCCCTCGCGACGTCGTCATCACCGGTATCGGCCTTGTCTCCTCGCTGGGAGAGGGTCCGGATACCCACTGGCAGAAGCTGGCGCAGCCCGGCCTGCAGCCGGTGCTCGAAGCCGCGCGCTTTGCGCCCTACACCGTGCATCCACTGCCGGAGATCGACTGGAACCTGCAGATCGCCAAGCGCGGCGACCAGCGGCAGATGGAAACATGGCAGAGGCTCGGCACCTATGCCGCCGGCATGGCGCTGGACGACGCCGGCATCAAGGGCAATGACGATCTCTGCACGACCATGGACATGGTTGTCGCTGCCGGCGGCGGCGAGCGAGACGAGGCGGTCGATGCCGCCATCCTCGCCGCGTCCGAGAGCCGCAACGACCGCGACGTGCTGCTCAACGAGAAGCTGACCACCGAATTGCGGCCGACGCTTTTCCTGGCCCAGCTCTCCAATCTGCTCGCCGGCAACATCTCCATCGTCCACAAGGTGACGGGATCGTCGAGGACCTTCATGGGCGAGGAAGGTGCCGGCGTCGCCGCCGTCGAGACCGCCGCGGCGCGCATCCGCTCCGGACAGTCGACCCACATACTGGTAGGTGGCGCCTTCCAGACCGAACATTCCGACATGCTGCTCGGCTATGAATTGGCCGGCTATCTGCATCGCGGCCCATGGAAGCCGGTCTGGCAGAGACAGGGCGCCGAGGGCGGCGGCCTGGTCTCCGGCTCCGGTGGCGCCTTCCTGGTGCTGGAGCAGCGCGAACACGCGCAAAGCCGTGGGCGGAAAATCTATGCCGAGCTCGGACCGGTCGTCTCAGGCCGCGCCCGGCGCTCGCGCGGCGAGCTTGACGCCGAGATCGCGGCATTGCTCAAACAGGCGGCTCTCCCGAACGGCAAGTTGCTGGCCCTGTCGGGCGCCTCCGGGGCGCATACCGCAACGTCAGCCGAAAAGTCAGCGCTGGATGCCAATCCGGCGATATCGGCGCGCGGCTTCGCCACGCTGACCGGGCATATCAAGGAAGCGCAGTTTCCATTCGCGGTCGCCCTCGCCGCCCTGGCCGTCGACCGCAAGGCCGCCTACCCCGTATTCGACGCCGCGGCCGAGAAGCCGTTCGAAGGCATTCCCGAAACCGTGCTCGCAACGGCGATCGGCTATCACCAATTCGAGGGCATGGCGCTGGTCAACGCTGCTTGAAGCAGCGCTGCGCGATCATGCTGCAAAGTTAAGAGGTTCCGGATGGCCAATCTCAGAGATCACATGGGCAGGCCGATCGTCGCCGTCACCGGCATCGGCGTGGTAACCTCGCTCGGCGTCGGCAAGGCAGACAATTGGGCGGCACTGACCTCCGGCAAATCGGGCATCCACCCGATCACCCGCTTTCCCGTTGACCACCTCAACACTCGCATCTCCGGCATGGTCGATTTCCTCGACTCAAGCTCGAAAGGCGCCAGCCTGCTGACCTACGAACTGGCCGAAACCGCCGCGAATGAGGCGGTGGCCGAATCCGGCCTCGATTCCTCTGATTTCGGTGGCCCGCTCTTCCTCGCCTCGCCGCCGGTCGAACTCGACTGGCACGACCGCTTCGCGCTCTACAATTCCGACGGCAAAGGCGCCGGCGCCGAAAGGCTGCTCAGGGTGGCGCGCGGGCTGAAGGAAACAGATACGTTCGCAAGCACGCAGTTCGGCGCGATCGCCGACCGGCTGGCCGACCGCTTTGGCACGCGCGGCCTGCCGATCACGCTGTCGACGGCCTGCGCTTCGGGCGCCACCGCCATCCAGCTCGGCGTCGAAGCGATCCGCCGCGGCGAATGCGACCGGGCGCTGTCGATCGGCGCCGACGGTTCGGCAACCGCCGAGGCGCTGATCCGCTTTTCGCTGCTCTCGGCGCTGTCGACCCACAATGACATCCCTGAAAAGGCGTCAAAACCCTTCTCCAAGGACCGCGACGGCTTTGTGCTGGCGGAAGGCTCCGGCGCTCTGGTGCTGGAATCGCTTGAGGCAGCCCTTGCCCGGGGCGCCAGCGTTCTCGGCATCCTGCGCGGCTGCGGTGAAAAGGCCGACGATTTCCATCGCACCCGTTCCAAGCCCGACGGTTCGCCGGCGATCGCAGCAGTCCGCGCCGCCCTTGCCGATGCCGGCTTGAGCAAGGACGAGATCGACTACGTCAACGCTCACGGCACCTCGACACCGGAAAACGACAAGATGGAGCATCTGTCGCTGTCGACCGTGTTCGGCGATCGCATCGGCTCAATGCCGGTCTCGTCCAACAAGTCGATGATCGGCCACACGCTGTCGGCGGCCGGCGCCGTCGAAGCGGCGTTTTCGCTGATGACCATGCGCGAAAGCGTCATTCCGCCGACCATCAACTACGACAATCCCGACCCGGCAATCGTGCTCGACGTGGTGCCCAACAAGAAGCGCAATGCCGAGGTTCGTAGCGTTCTGTCGAACTCGTTCGGCTTCGGCGGCCAGAACACTTGCCTTGTCATGGCGCGGGAACCGGTCTAAGCGACCTTTTTCAGCCAGACTGAACTGACAGGCCCCATGCGCGCACTGCAACTTATCGAGGACCGCCGTCTTGAAACGGTGGACCTGCCGCCCCCGCCGCCCCCCGCATTGGGCGAAGTCACGCTGCGCATCAAGGCGGTGGCGCTGAACCATATCGACGTCTGGGGCTGGCGTGGCATGGCCTTCGCCAAGCGTAAGCTGCCGCTGGTCGTCGGCGCCGAAGCCTCCGGCGAGGTCGAAGCTGTCGGCCCCGGCGTCTCCAGCCTGCTGCCCGGACAATTGCTGTCGATCTACGGCGCGCGCACCTGCGGCCTTTGCCGCGCCTGCCGCGAAGGCCGCGACAATCTCTGCGAACATGTCTCGGGCGTCCACGGCTTCCATCTCGACGGCTTTGCCCAGGAGAAGATCAACCTGCCGGCGCGCCTGCTGGTCCCTGCTCCTCCCGGCGTGACCGATGTCGGCGCGGCTGTCGCCCCCGTCACCTTCGGCACCGTCGAGCACATGCTGTTCGACAATGCCAAGCTGCAGCCCGGCGAAACCATCCTCATCCATGCCGGCGGCTCCGGCATCGGCTCGGCGGCGATCCAGCTGGCCAAGCGCATGGGTTGCACCATCATCACCACGGTCGGTTCCAACGACAAGATCGACAAGGCCAAGGCGCTCGGCGCCGACCATGTCATCAACTACCGCGACGATCGTTTCGAAGGGGTCGTGCGCAAGCTCACCAGGAAGAAGGGCGTCGACGTCGTCTTCGAACATGTCGGCGCCGACACCTTTGCCGCCTCGATGCTGTGCCTCAAGCGCGGCGGCCGCCTGGTCACCTGCGGCTCGACCTCCGGCGTGTCGACGCAGATCAATCTGATGCAGCTGTTCCAGCAGCAGCTGAAGCTGCTCGGGTCCTTCGGCTGCCGCATGGAGAACATGGCCAACGCCATGCAGAAGATGGCGGCGGGACAGGTAGCACCTGTTATCGACACCGAGGTCGGCTTCGACGGCATCGACGCCGCGCTGAAGCGCATGGAAGGCCGCGACGTGTTCGGCAAGATCATCCTGCGCGTTTCTTAGGACTATGGTCGGCAAGGTGTTCAAGAAAGCCCGCCGGGACTTCATGTTCCGCTATGGCAGGCGGCTGCGCCAACTGGAGCACTGGCTGGTTGCGCGTGCGGCGATGACGATCATTTCGCTGCTGCGCCTTTTGCCCGCCGACAGCGCGCTCAATTTTGCCGACCGCGCCGCACGCCGCATCGGTCCGTGGGTCGGGCGCCACCGTGTCGCCATCAACAATCTGCGCCTTGCCTATCCCGAAAAGAGCGATGTCGAGATCGAGGCCATCGCCTCCGACATGTGGGGCAACATGGCCCGGCTCGCCGCCGAATACATCTTTCTTGACGCCCTCTTCGACTATGATCCGAACGCAGCGACGCCCGGCCGCGTCGAAGTCGGTGGCGCCGATCATTTCCATCAGATAGCTGGCGAGGACAAACCGCATATCCTGTTCACCGGCCATCTCGGCAATTTCGAGCTGCTGCCCGTGGCAGCCGCGACGTTCGGCATGAAGATCACGGCGCTGTTTCGTCCCCCGAACAATCCTTACCTCGCCGATTATATCCATTCGACGCGGCGTTCGAGCATGGGCGCCTTGCTGCCGTCTTCGACCGGCGCCTCCTTCGCGCTGGCGTCGATTCTGGAGAGAGGCGGCAATATCGGCGTTTTGGTCGACCAGAAATTCTCCAGCGGGCTGGAGACGATCTTCTTCGGTCGCCCGTGCCAGAGCAATCCGGTTCTGGGCATGCTCGCCCGTCACTATGATTGCGACGTCTATCCGGCGCGATGTGTGCGGCTGCCAGGCAACCGCTTCCGCCTCGAGATCGAGGACAAGCTGACCTTGCCGCGCAATGAAAGCGGCAGCGTCGATGTCGCGGCCACCACCCAACTGCTCGCCGACGTGGTCGAGCGCTGGGTGCGCGAGGATCCGGGACAGTGGATGTGGTTCCACAAAAGGTGGGAAATCTCGGGCCGGCGTCGCCGCCGGCGCGGACAGGCCAACGCCACCGGCCAGGGGCAGCGTCAATCTTAAGTCGTCGAAAGCCTCAGTTCGTCACAACGATCCGCGTATTGCCGAAGCCGACTTCGCGCACCATCGCATAGAACATCGCGGCATTGGCGGTGTGCAGCCGCACGCAGCCATGCGATGCCGGACGCCCTAGCTGCCTGACCGCGCCGGTGCCGTGGATGGCGTAGCCGCCATGGAAGAACACCGAGTAAGGCATTGGCGACATGTGGTATTTCTTCGAATACCACATCCGCGCCGTGCGTTGCGGCCGATAGGTGCCGCGCGGCGTGAAATAGCCGCTGCGGGCGGTCGACACGCTCCAGCGATAAAGCACCTGGCCGTATTGGCTGACGGTCATGGTCTGCGACGAGACGTCGATGCTGGCCACCAGCGAGGCAGCCCTGCTTTCGATGGACGTGCCGAACAGCATCGCCGCAAAAGCAGCTGCCATGAGTACGATTTTAGTCATGAGATCAAACCCCTTTGATGCCCCTTGCCTGCCCTGTCATCACGCGGTTTTTCATCTTTTTAACGACAGGTGAGTGATCTAACACACACTCCTTGATAAATTCGCCAATCTAAAGCAGCGAATTTGAACGATTTTCCCGCCATAGTTGCCGCTGCGACACGAAGTTTCGGCGCCAGTGCCGCGATGCTTGCAAAACCACCCCCTTGCCTGCTCAAATCCGGGAATGAACGAACGACTCTTCAAAGCGATAGACGCCCGTGTTGATGACCTGGTCGCACTGACCGCCGACCTGATCCGCTTCCCGACCATCAACCCGCCTGGCGAAGCCTATCGCCCCTGCGCCGAATATATCGGGGCGCGCCTAGGCAGGCTTGGCTTCGAAACCGAATTCATCCGCGCCGAAGGCACGCCCGGCGATACCGACCGCTATCCCCGCGTCAATGTCGTCGCCCGCTTCGACGGCCGCTCGCCTGGGGCCTGTGTCCATTTCAACTCGCACATCGATGTGGTCGAAGCCGGCGAAGGCTGGAGCGTCGATCCCTTTGCCGGCGTGGTGAAGGACGGCAAGGTCTACGGCCGCGGCGCCTGCGACATGAAAGGGGGCATGGCCGCCTCGATCATCGCGGCGGAAGCCTTCATGGAGGTTTTCCCCGACTTTCCTGGCGCCATCGAAATCTCCGGCACCGTCGATGAAGAGTCCGGCGGCTTCGGCGGCGTCGCCCATCTGGCGAAGCTTGGCTATTTCTCGAAACCCAAGGTCGACCACGTCATCATCCCCGAGCCGCTGAACAAGGATCGCATCTGTCTTGGCCATCGCGGCGTCTGGTGGGCGGAGATCGAGACCAAGGGCGAGATCGCGCATGGCTCGATGCCGTTCCTCGGCGACAATGCGGTGCGCCACATGGGCGCCGTGCTGCAGGCCTTCGAGGATGAACTGTTTCCGGCGCTCGACCGCAAGGTGACGCGCATGCCTGTCGTGCCCGAAGGCGCAAAGCGCTCGACCATGAACATCAACTCGATCCATGGCGGCCAGACCGAGGATTTCCGCCCCGGCCTGCCCTCACCCAACGTGCCCGACGCCTGCCGGCTGACCATCGACCGCCGCTTCCTGCTCGAGGAGGACCTTGCCACGGTCAAGAGCGAGGTGACCGATATCCTCGACCGGCTGAAACGCGGGCGCAATAAGTTCGACTACGAGA
The DNA here is from genome assembly GCF_040320205.1 of Mesorhizobium sp. M0761. Classification (NCBI taxonomy): domain Bacteria; kingdom Pseudomonadati; phylum Pseudomonadota; class Alphaproteobacteria; order Hyphomicrobiales; family Phyllobacteriaceae; genus Mesorhizobium; species Mesorhizobium sp. M0761. The sequence goes on along the minus strand of NZ_JAMYPF010000003.1, from coordinate 96,930 downwards.
TTCGCGACCTGATGGAGGTGCTGCCGCTGATGACCGAGCGCGATGCGCCAGTGGTCAAGGCGGTGGCGCAAGGCATCATGGCGATCTTCGACCGCGAGCCGGATTATGTCATTTCACCAGGTACTTACGACCAGAAACACATCGCCCGCATCGGCCACATCTATGATTGCATCGCCTATGGCCCGGGCATTTTGGATCTCGCCCACCGGCCCGACGAATGGGTCGGTATCTCTGATATGGTGGAGTCGGCCAAGGTGATGGCGATCGGGCTCAATGTGCTGCTCAGGGGCACGGCCGCGGGCTGAACCATCGACTTCGCTGAAAAAACATTCCTCCCCGCGTCGCTGCGGAGCACGAAACGCAATTTACTCCACCTCGAAATCACGCTTCTATCGCACAAGGGTTCGAGCATTTGGGAGTTGCACGATGAAATTGTGGAAAACCATTCTTGCCGCCGCGGTGCTGGCACTGGCCGGCAGTCAGGCATTTGCCGCACGCACCGACCTGGTGATCGGCATTCCGCTCGAGCCGCCGCATCTCGATCCGACCGCCGGTGCTGCCGCGGCGATCGACGAAGTGCTCTACGCGAACGTCTTCGAGGGCCTGACCCGCATCGGCCCGAATGGCGAAGTGCTGCCCGACCTTGCCGAGAGCTGGGCCATTTCCGACGATGGCAAGGTCTACACCTTCAAGCTGCACACCGGCGTCAAATTCCATGACGGCAGCGACTTCGACGCCGGCGACGTGAAGTTCTCGCTCGACCGCGCCCGCGCCGACAATTCCGTAAACGCGCAAAAGGCCCTGTTCGCCGCCATCGATACGGTCGAAGTCGTCGATCCGGCAACGGTCAAGGTGACGCTGAAGAACCCGCAAGGGTCGTTCCTTTACAATCTGGGCTGGGGCGACGCCGTGATCGTGGCGCCGGAGAGCGCCGACACCAACAAGGAAAAGCCCATCGGCACCGGCCCGTTCAAATTCCAGAGCTGGGCCAAGGGCTCGTCGATCACGCTGGTGAAATCGGACACTTACTGGGGCGCCCCGGTGTTCCTCGACAAGGCCGAGTTCCGCATCGTTCCCGACGCCGCCGCCGCCGTGCCGGCGCTGCTCTCCGGCGACATCCAGGCTTTCCCTTTCTTCGATCCCGACAGCGTCGCGCAGGTCAAGGACGATCCGCGCTTCAAGGTGGTGATCGGCTCGACCGAGGGCGAGACCATTCTGGCGATCAACAACAAGAAGCCGCCTTTCGACAAGCTCGAGGTGCGGCAGGCAATTGCCTTCGCGCTCGACCGCAAGGCGATCATCGACGGCGCCTCGGCCGGCCTCGGCGTGCCGATCGGCTCGCACATGTCGCCGGCCAGCAAGGCCTATGTCGACCTCACCGGCCTCTATCCGCACAATGTCGACAAGGCCAAGGAGCTGCTGAAGCAGGCCGGCCTGGAGAACGGCTTCAAGGCGATGCTGAAACTGCCGCCGCCTTCCTATGCGCGGCTTGGCGGCGAGATCATCGCTTCGCAGCTGCGCGATGTCGGCATCGACCTGGAAATCATTCCGGTCGAATGGGCGCAGTGGCTGGACCAGGTGTTCACCAAGAAGGATTACGACCTGACCATCGTCTCCCACACCGAGCCCAACGACATCGATATCTACTCGCGCAAGGACTACTACTTCAACTACGACAACCCCGCCTTCGACAAGATCATCGCCGAGCTGAACCTCACCTCCGACGACGCCAAGCGCAACACGCTGCTCGGCGAAGCACAGAAGATCCTGGCCGACGACGCCGTGGTCGGCTTCCTCTATGAACTGCCGAAGGTCGGCGTCTGGGACGCCAAGCTGCAGGGCCTGTGGGAGAATGCGCCGATCCAGGCGAATGATCTGACCAAGGTGAAGTGGACGGATTGAGGCGGCGGGCCAAAGGGCGGCGTTTGCGCTCCGTCACACCCCCCTCTGCCCTGCCGGGCATCTCCCCCGCAAGGGGGGAGATCGGGCTATCATCTCCGCTTTCGCCTATCGCGAACGTTGAACGCTGGTCGACGACACGGAAACTGCTGATCTCCCCCCTTGCGGGGGGTGAGGAGCGGTCCGCGCAGCGGACGGAAAGCCAACTGCTTGGCTTTCCGAACAACGAACGCCCGAAGCGACAGCGAAGGGCCGGGTCCGGCAGGACAGAGGGGGGTGTGACAGAACGCTGCCTTTGTTCAGTCATCGCACTTGGCAACGCACCATTCCCTCCACCATGACCGCCTACCTCCTCAAACGCCTCGCCATCGCCATCGCAACCTTGATCCTGGCCTCGATGGTCGTCTTCGCCGTGCTCGAAATCCTGCCCGGCGATCCGGCGCGGCTGATGCTTGGCCTCAACGCCAGCGCCGAGCAGGTCGAACTCCTGCGCAACCAGATGGGCCTCAACGCGCCGCTTCTCCTGCGCTACCTCCACTGGGTCGGCGGTCTGCTCAGCCTCGATTTCGGCCGCTCCTACACTTATTCAGTGCCGGTCATCGACCTTGTCCGCGAGCGCATGGCGGTTTCCCTGCCGCTGGCGCTGATCGCGCTGGCGCTGTCCACCATCATTGCCATCCCGGTCGGGCTCTATTCCGCCAGCCGGCGCGGGCGGGCCGGCGATACGATCGCCATGGGCGCCGCCCAGCTCGGCGTTGCCATCCCGAACTTCTGGTTCGCGCTGATGCTGATCTACCTCTTTGCCGTCTGGCTGCGGCTGGTGCCGGCCGGCGGCTTTCCCGGCTGGAGCGCCGGCGCCTGGCCGGCGCTGAAATCGCTGCTGCTGCCGGCCATCGCCCTCGCTCTGCCGCAGGCGGCGATCCTGGCGCGCGTTGCCCGCTCGGCGCTGATCGAGGTGCTGAACGAGGACTATATCCGCACCGCCCGCGCCAAGGGCCTGCCTTACCGCGCCGTGCTATGGCGGCACGCGCTGCGCAACGCGATGATCCCGGTTCTGACCATTCTGGGCCTGCAATTCGCCTTCCTGCTCGCCGGCACCATCATCATCGAGAACGTCTTTTATCTCCCCGGCCTCGGACGGCTGGTGTTCCAGGCGATCACTCAGCGCGACCTGATCGTGGTGGAAAGCATCGTCATGCTGCTGGTCGTCGCCGTCATTGCCGTTAACCTCGTCGTCGACGTCTCCTACGCCATCGTCGATCCGCGCCTTCGAGGCCGGCAATGACGCTGCACATCGACATCCCGCAGGAGACGTTGGGCAGCATTCTGGCCAAGGCCTTCCGCAACCGCTCCTTCCTCATCGGCTTCGCCATCACGGTGCTGGTGGCTGCAATAGCGGTCATCTCCTACGTCTGGACGCCCTACGACGTGACCAAACTGGTGATCTCGGACAAGACGCTCGCGCCCTCTGCGGCGCACTGGTTCGGCACCGATCATTTCGGCCGCGACATCCTGTCGATGATCATGGTCGGCGCCCGCAACTCGATCGCCGTGGCGCTGGTCGCGGTCGGCATCGGCATGGGCGTCGGCGTGCCGCTCGGCGCCTTCGCCGCGGCGCGCGGCGGGTTGGTCGACGAGGCGCTGATGCGGCTGAACGACCTCGTCTTCGCCTTCCCGGCGCTGCTGTCGGCGATCATGATCACCGCCATCTTCGGACCGGGCGCGATCAACGCCATCATCGCCATCGGCATCTTCAACATCCCGGTGTTTGCGCGCGTCGCCCGCGCCGGCGCGCTGGCGATCTGGCCACGCGAGTTCATTCTCGCCGCGCGCGCCGCCGGCAAGAGCAAGACGCAGATTACAATCGAGCACGTGCTGCCCAACATCGCCACGCTGCTTCTGGTGCAAGGCACCATCCAGTTCGCGCTCGGCATTTTGGCCGAAGCCGGTCTCTCCTATGTCGGCCTCGGCGCCCAGCCGCCAATGCCGAGCTGGGGCCGCATGCTGTTCGACGCGCAGACGCGCATGGTGGTGGCGCCTTGGATGGCGATCTTCCCCGGCATGGCCATCGTCATCACCGTGCTTGGGCTCAATCTGCTCGGTGACCGCATCGCCGACATACTCGACCCGAAATCGCGGCGGCAGCGATGAGCCTGCTGCAGATCGAGAACCTGTCGCTGGCCGTCGGCGACACGCCGATCCTGAAAGGGGTCGAGCTCTCCGTCGCGCCCGGCGAGGTGATGGGCCTGGTCGGTGAATCCGGTTCCGGCAAATCGATGACGGCGCTGACCATCATGCAGCTTCTGCCGCATGCGGCGCGCGCCGCCGGCCGCGTGACCTTCGACGGCATCGATATTCTGGCCGCAACCGAGGACCAGATGTGCGCGCTGCGCGGCGACGACATCGGCATGGTGTTCCAGGAGCCGATGACGGCGCTCAACCCCGTCAAGACCATCGGCGAGCAGGTCGCCGAAGGCATACGCTGGCACACTAGGGCAAGCCGTGCCGACGCCGAAGACCGCGCGCGCAAAATGCTCGACCGCGTTGGCCTGCCGGAGGCCAAATTCCCGCTGTCGCGCTATCCGCACGAACTGTCGGGCGGCCAGCGCCAGCGCGTCGTCATCGCCATTGCCTGCGCATTGAAACCCAAGCTGCTCATCGCCGACGAGCCGACCACGGCGCTCGACGTGGTGCTGCAGGCGCAGATCCTCGACCTCTTGCGCGGCCTTGTCAGCGAAAACCGAATGGGCCTGCTGTTGATCTCGCACGATCTCGCGGTCGTCACCGAAATGGCCGACCGCATCACCATTCTGCGCCATGGCGAGGTGATGGAAGCCGGCGACACCGCACGCACGCTGTCGGAACAGCTGCATCCCTACACGCGCCAGCTGGCGCTGGCCTCCATGCACGTGCCCGCGCGCGCCAAGGTTCACGCCGCCGGCCAGGGCAAACCGCTGCTTGAGGTCGAAGGCGTGACACGGGACTATCCGGGCCGGCGCACCTCCCTGTTCAAGTCAGCGGCTCCGATCCGCGCCGTCGACGACGTGTCCTTGTCGCTGGCGCCGGGCCAATCGGTGGCGCTGGTCGGCCGCTCCGGCTGCGGCAAGTCAACGCTTGCCCGCATGATCCTGGCGCTCGACAAATCGACATCGGGAACGATCCGCTTTCGCGGCGAGACCATAACCGGCAAAAGCGAGGCGGAGCTCAAAGCCGCGCGGCGCGACATGCAGGTCGTGTTCCAGGATCCCTACGGCTCTTTCGACCCGCGCCAGAAGGTCGTAAAACTGGTCGCCGAGCCGCTGCATGTACTGGAGACGAAGCCGACACCGGCCGAGCGGCGCGAGATGGTGGCGCATGCGCTGCACGAGGTCGGCCTCGGCACCAGCGACATGGACAAATATCCGCATGAGTTTTCCGGCGGCCAGCGCCAGCGCCTGTCGATCGCCCGCGCCATCATCACTAGGCCGAAGCTGGTCGTCGCCGACGAGCCGGTCTCGGCGCTCGACGTCTCGATCCGCGCCCAGATCCTCGATCTGTTCGCAGAGCTCAACCAGAAGCTCGGCATCGGCTATCTCTTCATCACCCACGATTTGACCGTCGCCCGCGCCATCACCGATGAGGTGCTGGTCATGCATGACGGCAGGATCGTCGAGCGCGGCAAGACCGGTGACGTGCTCGATCATCCGCAGTCGGAGGCGGCCAGGGCGCTGGTCGCGGCTGCGCCCGATCTGCATCGGGCGATCGCTCACCGTATGCAGGAACAGGGGTAAGTGACCGGTTCGCGCAGCGAATTCATCGTGCCAGTGGCACGATGAAAGGTCACAAACGCTGGGACGCTGCGAAGCAGCGGGGACCCGGCTGGGCGGCCGTTGCCCCTGGTCTGCCTCACTCCTCCGGCTTCACCACATCGACCGGGCTGATGTCGAGCAAATCGAGCGTGCGGCGCAACAGCCGCACTTCGCTCTCGGCCAGTTTGGAATCGGCTTTGGCGATCTCCGCCATGTGGAGCGCCAGCAACTTGCGCCGTTCGACATCGAGATCGCGGAACAGCGCAATGGCTTGCGAACCGTTGGTCTCGTAGCCGAAATCATTGAGATATTCGATGACCGCGTCGATGCTGGTTTCCGGGATGCCGAAGGCGTCCTTGCAGATGCGCCGGAAGGCGACCATCTCGCTCTCCGAAACCGAGCCGTCGGCCAGGATCATGCGAAACAGCATCAAGAGCTCCGCCGACAGCACAGGGTCGTCGGCAACCTTGCGCACGCCGGGGTCACCATCGAAGATCGAGCGTATCTGGTCGAGCAATGCCATCGCCAACAGTGTCCCTTTCCCGAGCCCGCCCAGCGCACATGACCCAAAACTGCGCAGCGGTACTGAGATAATGACATGCACCACAGGAAATCCAAGCGCAACGCGCTTGGATGGACGTAGCGCGGAATCGGCCTTGCGCAAACCGGATGGCCATGAGAAGGCGCGGCACCACCTTTCCCGCCGGAATGTTCAGAAAATCCCGATGCTCGACCTCGCCACCCAGACCGTCATCATGCTTGCCTTGGCCGCTTTTGCAGCCGGCTTTGTCGATTCGATAGCCGGCGGCGGCGGGCTGATCACCATCCCGGCCCTGCTGCTTGCCGGCTTCCCGCCGGTCGCAGCACTTGGAACCAACAAGCTGCAGGGCATTTTCGGCACCGCTTCGGCGACCATCCACTACGCCATGAATGGCCATGTCGATCTGCGCCGACAGCTGCCATCGGCGCTTCTGGCCCTTGCCGGCAGTGCCGTCGGCGCCTTGCTGGCGGCATTCGTGCCGGGTGATCTCCTGCGAGCGCTGCTGCCGCTGCTTTTGATCGCCATCGCGATCTACTTCGCCGTGAAACCCAACATGAACGATGTCGACCGCGCCGAGCGCCTGTCGCACTTCCTGTTCGGGCTGGTCATCGCCCCTTTGGTCGGCTTCTATGACGGGCTGTTCGGGCCGGGAGCCGGCTCCTTCTATATGCTGGCCTTCGTCAGCCTTGCCGGCTTCGGCGTGCTCAAGGCGACGGCACACACCAAGCTGCTCAATTTCGCCTCCAACATTGGCGGCTTCATCGTCTTTGCCGTCGCCGGCGTCGTCTACTGGAAGATCGGGCTGATGATGGGCGTCGCCCAGTTCCTCGGCGCCCGGCTCGGCGCCAGCCTTGCCATCCGCATCGGCGCCCGGCTGATCAAGCCGCTGCTGGTGATCATCTGCCTGTCGCTGGCGGTGAAGCTGCTGGCCGACCCGGCGAACCCATTGCGCCAGCTGATTGGTGTATAAGCCTCACGCCTGATAGAGTGCCGTTGTACGAATCATGTTGGAGGGACCACACATGAATCTTAGTGCACCCACTCAGCTTGTTTTCATCATATCCCTAGTCATCGCCATCATCGGCGTGCTCGCCGCGCTTGGCGTTCTTGCGTTCATTCCTCTGGCTGCGGTGTGGATTGTCCTCATCGCATACATCGTGCTTGCCGCCGCCTGCCTGATGCGCGGCGCCTAGGCATCCGCGACCTCTGCAATTCGAAGCGCCCGGTCAAAAGCCGGGCGCTTTTGCTTTGGATGCATGGTCTGTTAGGGTCTTCCGCGGAAGGATGGCCATGAAGCGAAGCGGACGCGCAGACCCGAGGATGGCGAAACGGTGGACGGTCCTACCTTGCTAACCCAAAAATCGCATCGCACTCAAGATGGCGCTCCAGCTCGGTGGCGATCTCGTCCAGCGCTTTTTCCACGTCCGCGCGATAGTCGATGCCGCCGCCTTTCACGCCGAGGCTTTCCAGGAATCTCGCCCGGAAAGCGTCGGCGGAAAACAGGCCGTGCAGATAGGTGCCAAAAACCTTGCCGTCGGCGGAAATCGCACCGTCGTCGATGCCGTTGATCACAGCCGACGGCCGCGCCATGTCCGGCCCGGTGGTGCGGCCGAGATGAATTTCGTAGCCCTCGAGCGCCAAGCCGAACGGCACTGAGCGGGCGCTGACATTGCGCACCGTCTTTTCCGGTTCCATTACCGTCTCGATGTCGAGCAGGCCGAGTCCCTCGGCCTCGGTGACACTGCCCTCGATGCCATCGGGATCGCGCACCAGGCGGCCGAGCATCTGGAAACCGCCGCAGATACCGACGATATGGCCGCCGCGTTTGCGGTGCGCGAGGAGATCGCGATCCCAGCCATTCTCGCGGAACTTCATGAGATCCCCGATCGTCGATTTGGAACCGGGAATGACCACCAGGCCGGCATCCTCCGGCAAGCGCTGCCCCGGCGGCACGAACACCACTTCGACCTGCGGCTCGGCCTTGAGCGGGTCGAGGTCGTCGAAATTGGCGATGCGGCCAAGCATCGGCACGGCGACCTTCAACGCCCGCTTCTCGCCCGATGCCAGGCGTTCGAGCACGACCGAATCCTCCGAAGGCAATCGCGCAGCCGCCTTCAGCCACGGCACGACGCCAAAGCAGCGCCAGCCGGTGAAGCTTTCGATCGACCGGATGCCGTCGTCGAACAGCGAGACATCGCCGCGGAACTTGTTGATGAGGTAGCCGACGATCATGCGCCTGTCTTCCTCCGGCAGGATCAGATGCGTGCCGGCGACCGAAGCGATGACGCCACCGCGGTCGATGTCGCCGACCAGGATGACCGGCACGTCGGCGCGCGTGGCAAAGCCCATATTGGCGATGTCGCGGCTGCGCAGGTTGATTTCGGCCGGCGATCCGGCGCCCTCGACGACGACCAGATCGGCGCCCTCACCGACCTTCGTCCAGGACTCCAGCACGGCGTCCATCAGCCCCGCTTTCATTGTCTGGTAGTCGCGCGCTCGCGCCTCGCCGAACACCTTGCCCTGCACGATCACCTGCGAACCGATGTCGCTCTGGGGTTTGAGCAGCACCGGATTCATATGCACAGTCGGCTGAACACCACACGCCAGCGCTTGCAGCCATTGCCCACGGCCAATCTCGCCGCCGCCGGGGCGGTCGTCGCCCGGAATGTCGGCGACGGCAGCATTGTTCGACATGTTCTGCGGCTTGAACGGCCTGACTTTCAGCCCGCGATTCCTGGCCGCGCGGCAGAGCCCCGCCACCAGCACCGTCTTGCCGACATCCGAACCCGTGCCTTGCAGCATGATCGCCTTGGCCATGCTCAGCCCCTGCCCTGCGCGCCGGAAACGGTCGATTTCTGCGCCAGCGGCCCGCCGCGCCAGATGTAGAGCGCCAGCAACGCTTCGCTGCCGGTGCGCATGGCATGGCTGACATTGGAGGCGTGATGGATAATTTCGCCCGCCTGGCGGGTGTGAAAGCCGCCTTCGCCCATGCGCCACTCGGTGCCGCCGGTCAGCGGAATGTAGATCTCCTCGGCAATGTGATGATGGTCGGGATAGGTGATGCCGGGCCCCAGGATCAGCAATCCGGCCGCGACCTCTTCATTGGCGAAATGGCCGCGCGTGCCAAACACCTCCAGCCAGCCGTATTTCTGCAAGAACGCTTCACCAAAATCGCTCGCGTTGTAGGTCTGCCCCCAGCACAGATCGTCACGACGCTCCGCCAGCAGTTGCACCAGAGGCTGCGGGTCCGGCGGCGCCAGTTCGACAATGCGGTCGAGCAGACCAAGGCAAGGCAGCGGATGCGCTTCGAGCACGCGCGCCGTCATATTCCAGCCGATCCGGGTCACGGCGTCCCGCACCAGCGCGTTGTCCACGCCCCGGAGATAGGCATGGAAGCGGTCGAGCAATTCGTCGAAATATGTCGGCACGCAATGCTCCGTTGATCCATTCATGCACAGCGGCTGCGCGGCGAGCCGGGTTGCGCGGCGGCATCATTGGTCTAGATTGAGCGGCGCGCAAAGCCAAAAACAACAGGCCAGCAAGCCAACCCCAGCTGGGGAACACAGGGAGCACGCCATGGACGCCGCGGTCGATGCGAGCACCAGTCAGTTCGAACTCAATGAGGAGCAGCGCGCCATCCAGGAGATGGCACAGGCCTTCGCCGCCGATCGCGTTGCGCCCAATGCGCTCGAATGGGACCGGGCAAGACACTTTCCCGCCGATGTAATCCGCGAGACCGGCCCGCTTGGCCTTGGCGGCATCTATGTCAGGGACGATGTCGGCGGCTCGGCGCTCGGCCGGCTCGACGCCGTGCTGATCTTCGAGGCACTGTCGCACGCCGATCCGGCGTTTTCCTCCTTCATCTCTATCCACAATATGGCGGCGTCGATGATCGACCGCTTCGGCGACGACGAGCAGCGCCAACGCTTCCTGCCGAAGCTGACCTCGATGGAATGGCTGGCGAGCTACTGCCTGACCGAGCCGGGCTCAGGCTCGGATGCCGCGGCGCTGAAGACGCGCGCGGTGAAGAGCGGCGTCGACTATGTGCTTAACGGCGCCAAGCAGTTCATCTCCGGGGCCGGCGACAGCGACCTCTATGTCGTCATGGCGCGCACCGGCGCCGACGGGCCGAAAGGCATTTCCACCTTCGTCGTGCCGAAGGATGCGCCCGGCCTGTCCTTCGGCGCCAACGAGCACAAGATGGGCTGGCACATGCAGTCGACCCGCCAGGTGATCTTCGAGGACTGCAAGGTGCCGGCCGCAAACCTGCTGTCGGGCGAAGGCGCCGGTTTCGGCATCGCAATGGCCGGGCTTGATGGCGGCCGCCTCAACATCGCCGCCTGTTCGCTCGGCGGCGCGCAATCTGCGCTCGACAAGGCGCTGTCCTATACCGCCGAGCGCAAGGCTTTCGGCTCGAAGATCAACCAGTTCCAGGCGCTGCAGTTCAGGTTGGCCGACATGGAGACCGAATTGCAGGCAGCGCGGATCTTTCTCTACGCCGCCGCCTCGAAACTCGACCGCAAGGCGCCGGATGCCGGCAAATGGTCGGCGATGGCCAAGCGCTTCGTCACCGACATCGGCTTCAACGTCGCCAACGAGGCGCTGCAGCTGCATGGCGGTTATGGCTATCTTCATGATTACGGTATCGAAAAACTGGTGCGCGACCTGCGCGTCCACCAGATCCTCGAAGGCACCAACGAGATTATGCGCGTGATTATCGCGCGGGCGTTGATCGGACGGCAGTAGGCAGTAGGCAGTAGGCAGTAGGCAAAGGATGACCGGCAAGATCAACTCGTACAAGGATCTTATCGTATGGCAGCAGGCGATGGATCTGGCTGTCAGCACCTACTCATTGACCAAGACATGGCCCAAAGAGGAATTGTATGGGCTGACCAGCCAAATCCGCCGTTTAGCAACCTCTATCCCTGCAAACATCGCGGAAGGCTATGGCCGAGACAACCGAGGCTCCTATCAGCAATTTCTCAGGACAGCCCAAGGCTCGCTGAAGGAGTTCGAGACACACCTCCAAATCGCTCAACGCATTGGCGTAGCCACGCATGGGCAAGCTGAGCACCTGCTTCTGGCGGCCGAGGCCATCGGAAAGATGCTTCGCCAACTTATTATCAAACTCGCACCCGAATAGGTCGCCCTACTGCCTACTGCCTACTGCCTACTGCCTACTGCCTACTGCCTACTCATCATGGAGCACCGCTATGACCACTGTCGCCTTCATCGGCTTGGGTAATATGGGCAATCCGATGGCTGCCAATCTCGTCAAGGCGGGGCACGCGGTGCACGGCTTTGACCTGATGCCGGAAAACCTCACCGTCGCCCGCGAGCATGGCGTCATTGTCATGGCGAATGCCGTGGCGGCGGTGAAGGACGCCGATGTCGTGATCACCATGCTTCCCGCCGGCAAGCACGTGCTCTCGGTCTACGAGGACATCGCACCCAAGGCCAAACCAGGCGCCCTGTTCATTGATTCCTCGACCATCGATGTCGAGTCGGCCCGCAAGGCGCATGCCGTAGCAAGGAAGCACGGACTGCATTCGATCGACGCCCCGGTCTCTGGCGGCACCGGCGGGGCTGCCGCGGGCACGCTGACCTTCATGGCCGGCGGCACGAAGGACGCCTTCGCAGCGGCCGAACCAATTCTCAAGCCGATGGCCGGCCGCATCGTCCATTGCGGCGACGACGGCGCCGGTCAGGCAGCCAAAATCTGCAACAACATGATGCTCGGCATTTCGATGATCGGCGTCGCAGAGGCCTTCGTGCTGGCCGAAAAGCTCGGCCTCTCGCATCAGGCCCTGTTCGACGTTGCCTCGACCTCGTCGGGCCAGTGCTGGTCGCTGACCACCTATTGCCCGGTGCCAGGTCCCGTGCCGGCCTCACCCGCCAACCGGGATTACAAGCCGGGCTTTGCCGCGGCACTCATGCTGAAGGACCTGAAGCTGGCGCAGGAGGCGGCCCAAAGCGCCGGCGCGGTGACGCCGATGGGGGCCGAAGCGGCCCAGCTTTATGCGCTGTTCAACGCCCAGGGAAATGGCGGATCGGATTTTTCCGGCATCATAAATTTCCTTCGCGGCAGTTCTCTATAAGTTTCGAATTTGGCAGCGCTTTTCTCGATTTTTATTGCGCGGAAAAATTGCAAATTTAGATTTGCTTAAGCTCTCGATAACCCGGCGGTAACGATGTGCCTATATAAGGGATGGCGAGGCGGACATATCGCATCCGCCCGGCGCTCCGGATCAGGTCTCGCGTACCGGAGCCCGTAAGTTTCGCAAGTGTATTGTTGGCGAAATGCCATGCGTATCTGGCAAAGCCGCGTTCCGATGGGGCGCGGTTTTTGCGTTTTGCAGTACTATACTGTTCGGTCTGAATTATATTCCGATTGCAGCGTTCGGAATTGCCTGATGGTCTTCATTGACCAGCACGATCGGTGCGCTGACCCCTTCGACCCTGACGATAAGCAGGCGCACAGTCCGGGCGCCCTGATAGCAAGGCGTCCGGCTGTCGTTCCATCTACTTCTTGCGCAAATCCGCTTGCGCCAGATCCAGCGCTTTGGCGATGCGATCGCAAGCCATGTCGATCGTCGCGCGGGTCCAGATCAGCGGCGGCGACAGGATCATCGTGTCGCCGGTGGCGCGCAGCATCAGGCCTTGGGCGATGGCGTGGTCGCGAATGGTGACGGCGGCACTGCCCGCCGGTAGGAAGCGCTCCTTGGTCGCCTTGTCCTTGACGATCTCGATCGCGCCCATCAGCCCGATCGATCGCACCTCGCCGACCAGTTCGTGGCCGGCAATGCGCTCTTGCAGCGCCTGGGCGAAGTAAGGTCCAGTGTCGTTCCTGACCCTGTCGACCAGGCCTTCTCGCTCTATGATCTCGAGATTCTTCAGCGCCACCGCGCAGGCCACCGGGTGACCCGAATAGGTATAGCCGTGGTAGAATTCGCCGCCCTTTTCGACCAGCGTCGCCGCGATACGGTCGCCGACCAGCAGCGCCGACAGCGGCTGATAGCCAGAGGTCAGTGCCTTGGCCGTGGTGATGGTGTCGGCTTCGACGCCGAAGGTCTGCGCCGCAAACCATTCGCCGGTGCGGCCATAGCCGGTGATGACCTCGTCCAGCATCAAAAGCACATCGTATTTGCGGCAGATTCGCTGCACTTCCGGCCAGTAGCTCATCGGCGGTATCTTCACCCCGCCCGCCCCCATCACCGGCTCGCCGATGAAGGCCGCGACCTTGTCGGCACCGGCTTCGAGGATGGCGTCCTCGACGGCCTTGGCCGCGCGCAGGCCGAAATCATGGTCGCTTTCGCCGGGCAGCGCCAACTCATAAGCATAGGGCATCATGACATGGACGATGTTGGGAACCGCCCCGCCGAGCTGCTTGTGCATCAAATCCATGCCGCCCAGCGACGTCCCGGCGACGGTCGAGCCGTGATAGGCCGACTTGCGCGAGATGATGCGGTTCTTCTCCGGCTTGCCTTCCAGCACCCAATAGTGGCGCACGAGCCGCAGCGCCGTGTCGTTGGCCTCCGAGCCGGAGGAGCCGTAGAAAACCTGGCTGATGCCCTTGGGCGCCAGCTCGGCCAGCTTCTTCGACAGCAGCACGGGCGTCGGCGTCGAGCATTTGAAGAAGGAATTGTAGTAGGGCAATTCCTTCATCTGCGCGTAAGCGGCGTCGGCCAGCTCGTCGCGGCCATAGCCGACATTGACGCACCACAGCCCGGCCATGCCGTCGAGTATTTCGGTGCCGTCGGCATCGTAGATGAACGGGCCGTTGGCGTGGGTGATGATGCGCGAGCCGGTCTCGCGCAATTCCTTGTGGTCGGTGAAGGGATGCAGATGATGCGCGGCGTCAATCTGCTGAAGCTGCTTCAGCGAATAGTTCTGGTAAGTCATGGGTTTGCTCTTTCCTCTGGAATCAAACCGGCAAGCTGCCGGGGCGACTTCGTCAGAGGACGGCGGGCGGCGAATAGCCGATGCGAGCGCACAGCCTGAGCAGTTCGGCGCGCAGCGTGCGCGGCGACGGTGTCACCGCGACCCCGAAGGCGCCGGATGTGCTCATGTAGACCATGGCGGCAGTCTATGCCGCCCGAGGCCCGAAATTCAAGCGGTGCCGCTCAATACCCTTTGCAGGAACACGTATTTCATGGCGGTTTGCGCCGCTTGCGGCCGGCGGTCGCCGCGCCCGCCATGGCCGCCTTCCGTCTCCTCGAAGAACAACGTCTTGCCGTGACCTGCTTCCTGCAGCTTCGCCGCCATCTTGCGGGCATGGCCGGGATGGACGCGGTCGTCGGCGGTTGATGTCGTGAGCAGCACCGGGGGATAGACGGCATCGGCCGAGACATGATGGTACGGCGAATAGGCGGCGAGCCACTTGGCTTCTTCCGGTTTTGCCGGATCGCCATATTCGCCGACCCACGAGGCGCCTGGCGGCAGTTCGGTGTAGCGCAGCATGTCGAGCAGCGGCACCTCGATGATGACGGCGCCGAACAGTTCGGGATGCTGCGTAAGGGAAACGCCGGTAAGCAGGCCGCCATTCGAGCCGCCCTGGATGCCGAGGGAAGCAGCCGTGGCGATGCCGCGCCTGACGACGTCCTGCGCCACCGCGGCGAAATCGTCGAAGGCAGTCTGGCGATTGCCCTTCAGCGCCGCCTGGTGCCAGGCCGGCCCAAACTCACCGCCACCGCGGATGCAGGCCTGCACATAGGCATTGCCCTTCTCCAGCCACAGCCTGCCGCGCACGCCGGCATAGCCGGGCAGCAGCGGTATTTCGAAGCCGCCATAACCATAGAGAAGCGTCGGTACCGGACCCTTCTGGTCGCGCCGCCTGACGACGAAATACGGGATCATGGTGCCGTCCTTCGAGCGCGCCTCGAACTGTTCGGAGACCAGCGGCGCGGCGTCGAACCGCGCCGGCTGCGATTTCACGGTGGCCAGCGTCACCCCGTCATCGTCCGACCAGATGATCGAACTCGGCGTCAGGAAATCGGTGAAGGAGAAGGAGACGCTGGAACCGAAATGCTCGGCATGCGCGATGCCGACATTGCCGTTCTCGGGCAGCGCCACCGGCTTCAGCGACCAGCGGTCGCCGCTGCGCTCGGCGATAACGACCTTGCCGCGCACATTGTCCATCAGATTGATGAACAGCCGGTCCTGAGTGCGGGCAATGCCGGCGACCGAAACACGGTGCGCTGGCGCGAGCATGGTTTCAACAGGGCCCAGGTCGCCGGTGTCGATCCAGTGTTCGAAATCGAAGGAATAGAGGGCGTCCGGCAAGCACTCAGTGCCGCCCGGCGCCGTCCATGGGCTGCGCACCCCGAACACGAACCGGCCCTTGAACAGCGCGGTGTCGGTGACATCGTCCGGCAGCGGGATGCGCCGGTTTTCGCCCGACGGCAGGCGCAGAAAACTGTGCGAGGAGAAGAAGGCGATCGTGCGGGCCAGAAACAAATACTGCCTGTCGCCATCATGCTCGACCCCCGCGCCGGCCGCGAGATCCTGCTTCTCGGCCTCGAAGATCGGCGTCGCCTCCTCCAACCGGGTGCCGCGCTTCCACAGCTTGACGACGCGCGGATAACCGGACTGGGTCTTGTCGTCTTCATTGAAGGCAGCCGAGACAATGACCGTGTCCTTGTCCAGCCAGGAAAAGCCGGATTTCGAGGCGGGAGCGCGGAAGCCGCCCTCGATGAATGATTTGGTCTCGATGTCGAATTCGCGCATCTCGCTGGCATCGCCGCCATCCGGCGACATCGCCACCAGGCAAAGGTTGAAATCGGGGTAAAGGCGGCTGGCGCCGCTGAACACCCACTTCACCCCCTCCTTGGCCGACAGCACGTCGAAGTCGATGATCGTCTCCCACACAGGCTTCTCGGTCTTGTAGGAAGCAACCGTCGTGCGGCGCCAGAGGCCGAGCACATTGGTCTTGTCTTGCCAGAAATTATAGACTTGGCCGTTGAGCGCGGCACCGGCCGCAATGTTGTCCTCGGCCGTCATCAGGTCGAGCGCCGTCTCGAAGGCCGCCTGGTAGGACGGATCGCCCTGTAGTTCGGCCACGGTGATCTCGTTCTGGCGATGCACCCAGTCGAGCGATTCCTTGCTGGTCCGGTCCTCCAGCCAGAGGAACTTGTCCTCCGCGGTGGCATCCGTCTGGCGTTTTGTCATCGATTGGGTCACGCATGGTCTCCAGGCTAGTGGCGGGCAAGCCCTGCCTACATCGCGTTGCAAGCGGTTTTATTCAAGATGGTGACGTCAGGTCATCGGGGGAATGCGGCCTCAAACCATCCGCCGGCGCAGGACCGTGGCCACAGCCAGTGCCAGACAAATCGTGCCCAGCGTGATCGGCAGGCCGGAGGCGCCGATCACATCCATGACGCCACCCGCCAGCGGCGGCACCACGATGCCGCCGATGCCCCACATCAGGGAGAAGGCGGCATTGCCGGCGACCAGCGCCGAGCCGGTAAAGCGCTCGCCGAGCTCGATGATCGACATGGTGTAGATGCCATAGGAGACCGCGCCCCAGATAAAGACGCAAGGCCAGATCAACGGCGTCTCGATCAGCAGCGGCAGCAGCACGCAGCCCAGCACAGTCACCACGACGCAGACGAATCGCACTAGCCGCGCCGTCAGCCGTTCCGCCAGCAAGCCGAGCGGCACCTGCATGGCGATGTTGCCTGCGATCATCACCGACAGCAGCGCCGACATGCGCGCTTCCGCGATGCCATAGTGCGTGCCGTAGACCGGCAGCAGCGCCAGCACGCCCTGTTCGAAACCGGCGGCAACGACCACCGCCGACAGCAGTAGCCATGCCAGTGGCACGAAGCCCATGACCGAAACCCGGCGCCCAGCTTCGTCGACCTTCGGCAGTCGCGGCAGCACCAGCGCGAGGCAGGCGCCGCAAAAGATGAAGGCGGCGATCCCCACCAGGAATGGCGGCCATCCCACGGTGCCGACAGCGAGCAGGCAGAGCGGCCCGGCAGCGAAGCCGGCCGAGATGATGGTTGAATAGACACCCATGACGCGACCGCGGCGCGATGGCGGCGCCAGTGCAATGACCCAGATTTCGCTCAAGACATAGAGCGGATTGGTCACCACCCCGATCAGGAAGCGCAGCGGAAACCACAGATAGACATTCTGCGTCCACCCGATCAGCGCCAGAACGATCGCCGAAAGCGCCGCGCAGGTAAGCGCGGTGCGCCCTGCCCCGAACCGGCGCGCCAGTGCCGGGATCAGCGGCGACGAGACAATGAAGCCGATCGGCGTCATTGCCGCCGAGAGCCCGATGATGGCCGGCGAAACGCCTTGGCGTTGCAGGATGAAGCTCAGCAGCGGATAGGACAGGCCTTGCGCGATGGCGAACACCGAGACGGTCGCGATCACGCCGCTGATCGCCGCCCACTGCATCTTCTCGTTGTCAGCTTCCGCCAGGTTCATCATTGGGACCTAAACCAGATTCAGGACTAGCTTTTCTGTCCGACGCGGGTAAGCCCCGCCCCGGGAAAAACCGTTTGCTCCAGACAAGGCCTGTCAGGAGTTTTTGGGCTTGTCAGGAGTTTTTGGGCCTGTCAGGAGTTTTTGGGCCTGTCAGGAGTTTTGGCCTGTCAGGAGTTTTGGGCCGTCAGGAGTTTTGGCGCTTGAACGATCGATAGAGCGCGAAGCTCACCAGCAGCGCGTCGAGGCCGGCGATCACCACCGGCAGACCGAGCGGACCGATGGTTTGCATCAAGGCACCGGCGCCAGGTGGGCCGACAATGCCGCCGGCGCCCCACATCAATGCGAAGGCGGCGTTGCCGGCGACCAGCACGGTTCCCCTGAAGCGGCTGCCGAGCTCCACCAGCGCCATGGTGTAGACGCCGTAGCCGACAGCGCCCATGACGAGAAGGACGAGCCAGATCGCCGGCGTCGTGATCAGCAACGGCAGCAAAACCGCGCAGGTCGTTGTCGCCAACGCACAGAAGATGATCATCGCCCGCCCGCCGAAACGCTCGGCCAGCAGGCCGAGCGGGATTTGCAGGAAGATGTTTCCCAGCGACAGTGCCATCACCAGGGCCGCCAGCGTCCTTTCGGGCAGGCCATAGGCAGCACCGAAGACCGGCATCAAAGCGTAGGTGCCCTGCTGGACCGCCGCCGAAACCAGCACGGCAAACAACAGCGCCGGCGCCAGCCTGGCGAAACCGAAAAAGCCGCCCGGCAATTGGCCGTCATCCTCGAAGCCGGCGAGGCTTGACGAAACAGCACGAAGGATCGCGGCGCACAGGATGAAGCCGGCCATGCCGACCAGGAAAGGAACCCAGCCCGATATCCCTACCGCGGTCAGGACCAAAGGCCCCGCAGCATAGCCAGCGCCCAGCACGGTGTTGAATGCCCCCATCACCCTGCCGCGGCGCGACGGCGGCGCCAGCGACAGCGCCCATACTTCGCCCAGTATATAGAGCGGGTTGATGACGATACCGATGATGAAGCGGATGACGAACCAGCCCACCCAGTCCTGCAGGTAGCCGATGCCGAGGAAGCACAGCGCCCCAATCAATGAGCAACCCACAGCCAGGTTGCGCGCGCCGACCAGCCGAACGGCTGCCGGCACGAACGAGGCCGAAAGGATCAGACCAAGCGGCATCATCGCTGCCGACAAGCCGATCAGCGCCGGCGACATGCCTTGCTTCTGCATCAGCAGCGTAAACAGCGGCGAGCTCAGCCCTTGCGCCGCACCGAACATCGCGAGGGCGGCAGTTACGCCGGCAAGCGCTGCCCATTGCGTCCCCGCTTCGCCATCGCTCGAACCGGTCGCAGCCATGATGCCTTCCACATGAATTGCCGGCCCATCCAGCGGCAAACCACTGAGCTAGCGGTTCGATTTAGGGAAAGGAAGGGCCGCGCCTGAAATCCCCTTGCGCCAAGAGCCGCAGTGGGCGCGTCCTGTCCGCCAATCCCCGGCAAGGTTGTCAGCTATCGGACTGCCGTTCGGGCATGTCGCTTCCCTCGTCCTAGTGGTCGCCGCCTCCGCAATGGTCGGATAGCCGCCGGTCCATTATGCCGCCCGCTACCAGCATCGTACGAGGACCATCATGACCGCCGCCCTGCATCCAGCCGAACCGCCTTTGGCAACCGACCGTGCCCGTCGCGGTGGCCGTGCGGGCAAGCGCGCCGGCGGCTCGGCCGCCTTCGAACAGCCGGCTTTTCGGCAACTGAGAAATCCGCTGACGCCGACCAAGCTGGTCTCTGACGACGAGCTGGAATCGATCCACCTCACCTCGCTGCGCGTCTTGAGGGAAATAGGCGTCGACGTACTGCATGACGAAGCGCGCCGCATCATGAAGGAAAATGGCGCTGATGTCCGCGAGGGCAGCGAGCGCGTGCGCTTCGACAGCGACATGATCCTCGATCTCATCTCCAACTGCCCGTCGGAATTCACGCTCCATGCCCGCAACCCGGCGCACAATGTGCGCTTCGGCGGCAACAATGTGATCCTGTCGATGATGGCGTCGGCACCGAACTGCTCCGACCTCGATCGCGGCCGCCGTCCGGGCAACCAGCAGGACTACCGCAACTTCCTGCGTCTGGCGCAGATGCACAACATCCTGAACTGCACCGGCGGTTATCCGGTCGAGCCGACCGACATCCATCCTTCCGTGCGCCACCTCGAATGCATCCGCGACCTCGCCACGCTGACCGACAAGGTGTTCCACATCTATTCGCTCGGCAAGGAGCGCAATGTCGACGGCATCGAGATCGCCAGAATCGCCCGCGGCATCAGCCATGAGCAGATGCTCGAAGAGCCATCCGTCTTCACCATCATCAACACCAATTCGCCGCTGAAACTGGATGTGCCGATGATGGAAGGCATCATCCAGATGTCGAGCAAGGGTCAGGTCGTCGTCATCACGCCCTTCACCCTGTCCGGCGCGATGGCGCCGGTGACCATCGCCGGCGCGCTGGTGCAGCAGAATGCCGAGGCGCTGTCCGGCATTGCGTTCGCCCAGATGGTGCGCAAGGGCGCGCCGGTTGGCTATGGCGGCTTCACCTCGAATGTCGACATGAAGTCAGGCTCGCCGGCCTTCGGCACGCCTGAATATATGAAAGCGCAGCTTGTCGGCGGCCAGCTTGCCCGCCGTTACAAAATCCCCTACCGCACCTCCAACACCTGCGCCGCCAACACCGTCGATGCGCAGGCAGCCTATGAAAGCGTGTTCTCGCTGTGGGGCGCCATCCAGGGCGGCGGCAATCTGATGATGCACGGCGCCGGCTGGCTCGAAGGCGGCCTGCGCTGCTCCTATGAGAAGACCATTCTCGACATCGACCTGTTGCAGATGGTGGCCGAATTCCTCACCCCGCTCGACCTGTCCGACGAAGCGCTCGGCTTCGACGCCATCCAGTCGGTCGGCCCCGGCGGCCATTTCTTCGGCACCCAGCACACGCAGGACCGCTACAAGACAGCCTTCTACTCGCCCATCCTCTCCGACTGGCGCAATTTCGAAACCTGGGCCGAAGCCGGATCGCCGACCGCGCTGGAAAAGGCCAACAAGGTCTGGAAGGAGCGGTTGGCATCCTACGAGGAACCCTATATGGACCCGGCGATCCGCGAAGAGCTCAACGACTTCGTCGAAAAGCGCACGTCCGAAGGCGGCGCGCCGACCGATTTTTGATCGGCAAGCAACTGGCGGCATCCTGCCAACCGACACACCTGATTCAATTTACGCAAAAACGGACCTATCTCTCATGAAATCTCACGTTAAAGCGGTTGTCATTGGCGGCGGCGTCGTTGGCTGCTCGGTGCTCTATCACCTGGCCAAGGCCGGCTGGACCGACATCATGCTGATCGAACGGTCCGAGCTCACCTCCGGCTCGTCCTGGCACGCAGCCGGCGGCTTCCACACGCTGAACGGCGATCCCAATGTCGCCAAGCTGCAGGCCTATACGGTGCAGCTCTACAAGGAGATCGAGGAAATCTCCGGCCAGTCCTGCTCGCTGCATCTGACCGGCGGCGTGATGATGGCCGATACGCCCGAGCGCATGGATTTTCTGCGCCTGGCCCACGCCAAGGGCCGCTATCTCGGCATGGACACCGAGCTGATCACGCCCTCCGAAGCCAAGGCGATGTTCCCGCTGATGGACGAGACCAATTTCGTCGGCGCCATGTGGGATCCGGTCGAAGGCCATCTCGATCCCTCCGGCACGACGATCGCCTACTCCAAGGCGGCCAAGAAGCTGGGCGCCGAGATCGTGCTGCGCAACCGTGTCGTCGAGCTGACGCAGGAAGTTGACGGCACCTGGAACGTCGTCACCGAACAGGGCACCGTCCACGCCGAGCATGTCGTCAACTGCGGCGGCCTGTGGGCGCGCGAGATCGGCCGCATGGTCGGCGTCGAACTGCCGGTGCTGGCCATGGAGCACATGTACCTGCTCACCGAGCCGATGCCCGAGGTCGAGGAATTCAACAAATCGACCGGCCGCGAGATGATCGGCGTGCTCGACTTCAAGGGCGAGATCTACACCCGCCAGGAGCGCAACGGCATCCTGCTCGGCACCTATGAAAAGGCCTGCAAGCCATGGTCGCCGGTCAACACGCCGTGGGATTTCGGCCATGAACTGCTGCCGCCGGACCTCGACCGCATCGCGCCGTCGCTGGAGATCGGCTTCAAGCATTTCCCCGGCATCGAGAAAGCCGGCATCAAGCAGATCATCAACGGCCCCTTCACCTTCGCGCTGGACGGAAATCCGCTGGTCGGGCCGGTGCAGGGCCTGACCAATTTCTGGTGCGCCTGCGCCGTCATGGCCGGCTTCAGCCAGGGCGGCGGCGTCGGCCTCGCGCTGTCCAACTGGATGGTGCATGGCGATCCCGGCTTCGACGTCTGGGGCATGGATGTCGCCCGCTTCGGCGAGTGGGCCGGCCTGCGCTACACCAACGCAAAGGTGCGCGAAAACTATTCGCGCCGCTTCTCCATCCGCTTCCCCAATGAAGAGCTGCCGGCTGCGCGTCCGGCGCAGACGACGCCGCTCTACGATACCATGCTCGCCAACAACGCCGTCATGGGCGATAGCTGGGGCCTGGAGACCCCGCTGTGGTTCGCGCCGAAGGGCAAGGAGCCGAAGGACGTCGTCTCCTTCCACCGCTCAAACGATTTCGGTCCTATCGGCGAGGAAGTGCGCGCCACGCGCGAACGCGTCGGCGTCACCGAAATCGCCAACTTCGCCAAATACGAAGTGTCGGGACCTGCGGCTGAGGATTTCCTCAACCGGCTGATGACCAACCGCATGCCGAAGATCGGCCGCATCGTGCTGACGCCAATGATCAACGAATTCGGCAAGCTGATCGGCGACTTCACCATCGCCAAGGCAGGCGAAGACAGATTTATGATCTGGGGCTCTTCCGCCGCGCAGAAATACCACATGCGCTGGTTCGAAAAGCACCTGCCGAAGGATGGTTCGGTGCGCATCCACCGCTTCGATCAGACGCTCGTCGGCCTGTCGATCGCCGGGCCGAAATCGCGCGACCTCTTGCAGAACCTGGTCGATGTCGACATCTCGACGAAAGCTTTCCGCTTCATGGATTTCCGCGAAATGGCGGTCGGCGGCGCGCCCTGCATGGTCAACCGCATCACCTATACCGGCGATCTCGGCTATGAAATCTGGATGGCGCCGGCCTATGAGCGTCTGGTCTACAAGGCGATCAAGGACGCCGGCGAGGAGTTCGGCCTCGTCGATTTCGGCATGCGCGCTTTGCTCTCCATGCGCCTGGAGAAGAACTTCCCGACCTGGTACCGCGAGCTGCGCCCGATCTACGGCCCGTTCGAAGGCGCGATGGACCGCTTCATCAAGCTGGAGAAGAACGACTTCATCGGCCGCGAAGCCGCCGCCAAGGAACAGGCGGAAGGGCCGAAACTGCGCCGTGTTTCCTTCATCGTCGATGCGGCCGACGCCGATGTCATGGGCGACGAGCCGATCTGGGCCAAGGTCGGCAAGGACTATGGCACGGTGGAAAAGCCGCATGGTTATGGCGCGCCGCGCTTCGACATGGCGGGCGAGGAAGTGCGTGGCTCGAAGGCTGCCAAAGGCGCTTCCGCCGTGCGCGGCATCGTCGACGGCGACTGGCGCGTGGTCGGCTGGGTCACCTCGGGCGGTTATGCGCACTATGTACAGAAGTCGATGGCGCAGGGCTATGTGCCGGCGGCACTCGCCGAGGACGAAAGTGCCGGACTGTTCGAGATCGAGATCCTCGGCCACCGGCGTCCGGCGCGCATCAATGTCGAGGCGCCCTTCGACCCCAGCGGCGAGAAGATGCGGACCTGAAAAGGCGACAGGGAGCGTGAGATCGTGTAAGGGGCCTTCGGCAGTTGGCCGCAGGCATTTTCCCTCGATGAGAAGACGATCCCCTTGCAGTATCTAGAGAAATGGACGGACTGGCTCGGCGAAGGCAAGGTCGGTCCCTTCAACGCCGCACTGGTCTGCGTCGCGGTCTATTGCGTCGTCCAGATCGTGGTGATGGCGCTGCTGTCCCATGTCGTAGGAACCGGTGTCGGCGTCGACGATTCCGAACAGCTGATGTACATGCACTACCTCTGGGCTGGCTATGGCGGCTCGCAGCCGCCGCTCTACACCTGGCTTGCCCGCCTCGTCGCCGCCGTGGTCGGAACGAACATCCTGGCGCTCAAGATCGTGAAGTACCTGCTGATCGGAGCGGCGCTGGCGTCGGTTTTCATCGCTGTCCGCCGCCTGGGCTATTCCAGCCGCGCTGGCGCCGCCGCATTGTTCGGCCTGCTGTTGTTTCCGCAGATGGTGTGGGAGATGCAGCACGCCCTCACCCACTCGATCGCCGCTTTCTGTTTTTCAGTGGTGCTGTTTCTTGCGCTCGTTGAACTGGTGCAGCGGCGTTCGCTGGCCACCTATGTGCTGTTTGGCGTGGCGATGGCCGCCGCCATCCTGTCGAAATACAACAACGCGATCTTTCTCGGCGCGCTGATGCTGTCCACCCTGTCGCTGCGCGAAACGCGCGGCGTCATCCTCAACCGCCGGTTTTCGATCAGCCTTGTCGTGGCGGTGCTGCTTTGCCTGCCGACGCTCTACTGGAACCTGACCTACACCGACCAGTTGCTGTCGCACAGCGGCGGCTTCGGCATGGGCAGAGGAGAAAGCGCCATACAAACCGCATTCTACGGAATGCGCGGACTGGGCAAGGCTATCCTGTATTTCGCCGTGTTGCCGGCCGGCATATTCGTCGCGGCTTTGCTCATCGCATGGAAAAAGCCGGCGCCGGCTCTGCAACCGGCGCCATGGACCGAGAAACTGGTGTGGCGCACCATCGCTTTTGCCCTGGCGATGACCATCGTGCTCGTCCTGGCGAGCGGGACGACGCAATTTCGCGATCGCTGGATGCTTCCCATCCTTGTGTTGCTGCCGGTCGCGCTGGCCTTGCGGATGGATGCCAGAGGCGACAAGGGAAGGAAGGTGCAGGACGTCGTCGTCTTTGTCGGCGCAACGCTTGCCATCCTCGTGCTGCCGGTGACCTGGTACACGCACCTCAATGGCGGCGACAGCCGCGGCAGCATCGTGCGTGTCGACTACCAGTCGCTCTATGGCCAGCTGACGGCAAACGGTCCGGTTCGCACGGCGATATCGAGCTGGCACTGGGTGGGAAATCTGCGTCTTGTCGATCCCGATCTGGTCGTGCTCGACGACGAGATGCCGGACTTCGGCCATTTGCTGATCGAGCCGGCGGTGCTCGTGATGGCCAATGACAAGGAACCTCCTGAGGGCATCCTGCGGGCCTTGAGCGAGGCCGGCTATGTCGCTGACGGCTCGCCGCAGCAGTTGGTCGTCCCGATGCTGTTCGACAGCGAGCCGCCCACCCGCACGCTGACGGTCACGCGGCTGAAGAAAGCGGCCGCGGGCGCAGCGCCACAGTAAGTCGGCAGGGAGGCGTCGGGTGGAGAAACAAGGGTTCGGCCGTCACCGCAAGATCATGCCGTTCGAGCCGGGCTCCGTCGAAGCCTTGCGCGACGCCTCGCGCCAGAAAGCGGCGTCGCTGAACCAGCATGTGCTGGGCTATGGCGCGCTGGCTGAAACCGAATGGCAAGCGGCAGGCATCGCCGCGCCCGATCTTGCCGCTATGCGCCAATACCGGCTCGAGCGCATCCGAGCCGAACTGAGGCGCCGAAACTACGCCGGCGCGCTGCTCTACGACCCCGTCAACATCCGCTACGCCACCGATTCGACCAACATGCAGCTGTGGGTCGCGCACAATCCGACCCGCCACTGCTTCATCGCCACTGAGGGACCCGTGGTGCTGTTCGACTATTTCTCCTGCGAGCATCTGTCCGACCATTCCGGCGTCGTTGACGAGGTGCGGCCGGCAGTGTCGTGGATGTACCTCTATGGCGGTGAGCTGACCGAGCACAAAGTCCGCCGCTGGGCGGCCGGCATCGCCGATCTGGTCAAGGAGCATGGCGGCGGCAACAGCCGCATTGCGGTCGACCACATCAACCCGGAAGGCGTCGAGGAACTCGCCCGGCTCGGCATCTCGATTGGCAATGGCGAAGCGGTGATGGAAAATGCGCGGCTGATCAAATCGCCGGACGAGATCCTCGCCATGCGCCGCGCAATCGTCGCTTGCGAAGCGGCGATGGGTGAAATGGAGAAGGCGCTGACGCCGGGCATTTCCGAAAACGAATTGTGGGCCGAACTCCACCGCGGCAACATTGCGCGCGGCGGCGAATGGATCGAAACCCGGCTGCTTGCCTCGGGGCCGCGCACCAATCCGTGGTTCCAGGAATGCTCGTCGCGGGTGATCGAGGAAGGCGACCTCGTCGCCTTCGACACCGACCTGATCGGTCCCTACGGCTTCTGCGCCGATCTCTCGCGCACCTGGCTTTGCGGCGATGCGAGGCCATCGAACGAGCAGCGCGACCTGTTCCGCATCGCCGCCGACCAGATCGCCCACAACACGCAATTGATGCAGCCCGGCATGTCCTTTCGCGACCTGGTCGAACGCTCCGTGGTGCCGCCGGGAGATTGCTTCCCGGCGCGCTACGGCGTGCTCTATCACGGCGTCGGCCTCGCCGACGAGTATCCAACCCTGCCACATGCCAGCGACTGGACGCCGGACACGCCCGATGGCGTGCTGGAGCCGGGAATGGTGCTGTGCGTGGAAAGCTATATCGGCCGTCTCGGCGGCCATGAGGGCGTCAAGATCGAGGAACAGATCCTGATCACCGAGACCGGTAACGAGCAGCTTTCAACCTACCCGTTGGATGCGAGGCTGCTCGGCTGATCCGGCAAGCGCCTCGCGCAGAGCCTTGAGCGTCTTTTCCGGCGTCGTCCTGGCGGTGATGTAGGGCAGGCCTTTGCGCCTTGCCGTCCAGCCGACGACCTTCACGGCGTTTGCCGCAGGTTCGAAACGCTGCGCCAGCGCCCAGCTCTCACAGTCGATGGCAGCTATATCCGCCTTGCCCTCGGCGACCGCGACGATCGAGCCGCGATGGCCACCGCTTTCGCTGCGCGAGGAAAAGATATCCAGGCTTTCGCCGGCGGCCTGCAGATCGCGCGTCAGCGCGATGATGCCCGACATCGAATCGAGGCTGTTGTAGGTAAAACACTTGCCACGCATCAGATCGAGCGGCAGCAAGGCTTTGCCATCCGCGGGCGAGCGAACCTCCGGTCCCTCGCCCGTCCGCATCACCAGCGCGCTCGAATAGAGTTCGCCTTCGCCGCCCTCGTAAGCGTCGTAGCTCGGCTGGCCGACCACCTGCACATGCTTGCTCAGGCCGAGTTCCATCGGCCCCCAGCAGGTCTGCGCGAACAGCAGCGCCGGATGCAGCCAAAGCTGGTGATGGTCGAGTTCGTCCGGCGGCAGTGTCGCCGGATCGGGCGCGATCAGTCTGCCCTCGGCGTCGTGGATACCGCCCGGCACCGGCGGCAGGTCGCCATTGCGGCGCACGATTGTCTGCGGCCCATCGACGCCCTTGTGCCGAAAAGCATCGCGCAACGCTGCCCATTGCGCGTCGACCTCGCCGCGCACTTCGGGCCAGTCATACATCGGCAATGCCGCAACCAAATCACTCATGCCGACACTCAATCATCATGGCTCGGGAAAGGATCGCAAAAACGCGGCGTCCAATCAGAATTGGCCGACACGGGTTCGGGAAGTCCGGGGATTATTCCTTCGGCGGCTCGGCCGGAACCGGCGCGCTGCCAAGCCCGCTGATGCTGCGCGCCCTGATGCGCGGCTTGAACGCCCTGCCCGGCTCGGCCTGGCGGCGCAGCACCGGGTGCACGATCGGCTCCTTGGGCTTGAAGGCGTAGGCTTTGATCAGTGCGAAATAGTTCGGATAGGCGTAGCCATTGTTCATCCGCAGCCACTCGTCGCGGCGGTCGGCAAACAGTTTTGGCAGCCTGTACCAGGCAACGGTCGGGGTCTTGTGGTGAACGAAGTGCAGATTGTTGTTGAGGAACAGGAACGACAGCGGCGAGCGCTCGATGATCACCGTGCGTCCTTCAGGGTGCTCGGACCACTGATGTT
This sequence comes from Mesorhizobium sp. M0761, assembly GCF_040320205.1. NCBI lineage: Bacteria > Pseudomonadati > Pseudomonadota > Alphaproteobacteria > Hyphomicrobiales > Phyllobacteriaceae > Mesorhizobium > Mesorhizobium sp. M0761. The sequence continues at coordinate 69,188 of NZ_JAMYPF010000003.1, read as the reverse complement.
CGGCGAAAGTCCGGACCGCGATCAGCGACTGGCCGAGCCAGACCGGCACCAGAATGTAGAGCCATACCGGAATGCCGAAGCCGAACTGCACGATCGGCACCACGATGGCGAGGCCGATCGCATGCAGCAGCCATGCCTTGCCGATCACCTTATCGCCGGCAATCACATGCCTGGCGTCATCGACGAAGAAACCGATGCAGGACAGCCAGGGGCCGAGAAAGAAACGGCCGGCCATGGTGTTGTTGATCTTGAGCAGGAATTTCATCGTCGGCGGCAGATCGTCATGCATCCACAACGCCTGGTAATAGCTCTCGGGATCGTCGAGCGGATCGGTCAGGCGCTCGTCGGCGTGGTGGCGCAAATGGAGCGTCTTGAAGCGACGGAACGGCCAGACCAGGCCGATCGGCAGGAAGACGAAGGCTTCGTTGATGAGCGCGCTGCGCGTCGGATGGCCATGCAGCACTTCGTGCATGATCGACGACTGCAAGGCCAGGATGAAGCCGAGGAGAAGAAGTGCCGGGATCGGATAAGAGGGCCAGAGCAGGAGCCCGGCAGCGAGCCACATTCCGTAACAGAAGAAAGCGAGCACCACGGTCGGCCACTCGATGGCGGCTGCGTCGCGTCGCTTGATGCGCTTGCCTGTCATGCTATCGACCACTGTCCCTCAGTCGCCGGAATTGGTTCCTGACAGCATAGTGTCAGGAGAAGCGATTCCGCTCAACGAGACAAAGTGTACAAAATGTTGCGATTGCGCATTTTCGACCGCAGATGTTATACATTGTAAACAACCCTACGGATTCATTTACGCTGGAAGTGCTGATTCGACGGCTCGGGCGCAAATTTTTCCTAAGAGAGTGCGGAGAACGAACAGTGGACAAACGGGACCTTTCGGCAATCTTCCGGGAGCGCCTGAAGCTGCTCCTGACACGGTCCGATCTCAACCAGTCGGCTTTCGCGTCAGCAGTCGGCATCGACCGGTCGGCGCTGTCGCAACTGATGTCCGGCGCCTCGACGCGCCTGCCACGCGCCGAAACGCTGCTCAACATCGCCGTCGAATTCAAGATCTCGCTGGACTGGCTGCTCGGCCTCTCCCAGGACGAAGGCGTCACCGGCGAAATCCGCGAAAGCCTGGAGATCGAAGAGGCGCCCGACGGCTTCGACCGCACGCTGCTCGCCAAATGGTTCGCGGAAGCCGCAGGCACCAAGATCCGCTATGTGCCGGCCGGCATTCCCGATCTCCTGCGCACACGCCAGCTGGTCGACTACGAAGCCAACATCACCAACCGCAGCCGTCTGGCGCAGGCCAGCGAGACGCAGTACCGCATCGAGTACAACCGGCGCCCTGAGACCGATATGGAGGTCTGCATGCCGCGCCACACGCTGGAGATTTTCGCCCGCGGCCTGGGCGTCTGGGACCGCTTTCCCGAGGCTGACCGCCGGCAGCAGCTTGCCCATATGGCGACGCTGCTTGACGATCTCTACCCCACCTTCCGCCTGTTCCTCTATGACGGCCGCATGCGCTATTCGATCCCGCTGACAATCTTCGGTCCCTACCGCGCCGCCATCTATGTCGGCGACATGTATGTCGTGCTGAATGCCACCCAGCCGGTACAGGCGCTGACCCAGCATTTTGACAATCTGATCCGGGCCGCCGACATCAACCCGCATGAGGCCGCCGCCTACGCGCGCAATCTGGCCGGCGCGTCATTTCCATCGGGTTCTGCCTGACCGCCAACGCCCCGGAAAGGTGAACCGCGCGGCAATTGCAGGTCGCAAACACATTGACTGGACATAAAGACTTCTTTATATCCTTATTCCATTCAAAATCTGAAAGCCGATCCGATGACCGCGAACAATCCCATCGATGCTCTGCTGGCCGAAAAGGGCGTGCTGCTCGCCGATGGCGCCACCGGCACCAATCTGTTCGCCATGGGTCTGGAGGCCGGCGAAGCGCCGGAGTTGCTGAACGAGACAGCGCCCGACACCATCACCAGCCTGCACCAGAATTTCGTCGACGCCGGCGCCGATATCATTCTCACCAACTCGTTCGGCGGCACGCGCCACCGGCTGAAGCTGCACCATGCGCAGGACCGCGTGCATGCGCTGAACAAGCGCGCCGCCGAGATTGCCCGCGCGGTCGCCGACAAGGCCGGCAGGAAAGTCATCGTCGCCGGCTCGGTCGGCCCGACCGGCGAGTTGCTGGTGCCGCTCGGCGCCATGACCTATGACGAAGCAGTCGAGGCTTTTGCCGAGCAGATCGAGGGTCTCAAGGAAGGCGGCGCCGAAGTCGCCTGGATCGAGACCATGTCTGCGCCGGACGAAATCCGCGCCGCGGCGGAGGCCGCCATCCGCGTCGGCCTGCCCTACACCTATACCGGTTCATTCGACACTGCCGGCCGCACCATGATGGGCCTGCTGCCCAGGGATATCCACGGCGTCGTCGACGGACTTTCAGAGACGCCGCTCGGTGTCGGCGCCAATTGCGGTGTCGGCGCTTCCGACATCCTGGCCTCGCTGCTCGACATGACGGAGGCGAAGCCGGAAGCGACGGTGATCGTCAAGGGCAATTGCGGCATTCCCGAATTTCGTGGCACCGAGATCCATTATTCCGGCACGCCGGAGCTGATGGCCGACTATGTCCGGCTGGCGGTGGATGGCGGCGCGAAGATCATCGGCGGCTGCTGCGGCACCTCGTTCCAGCACCTTGCCGCCATGCGCAAGGCGCTCGACGCGCACACCAAATCCGAACGCCCGACCGTCGCGGGGATCGTCGAGCGCATCGGTCCGATGCGCAACAAGGTGGCGACGGAAAACACCGCCGAGACCAGCGAAGCCCGCCGCGAACGCCGCCGCAGCCGCGCCTGATATCGAACTTATTCGCTGTTTTCAGCGTAACGCGATAGCGCCGTCGTGAAATCCAGGGCGGTGCTGTCGGCGCTTTCATTCATCGTCACCAGGTCACCCGACGACTGCGGATTGCCGATCTGCTCCAGCATGACGCGAAAGCGGTCATTGGTCAGCGCCGACTTTGCGGTATTCCGGGCTGCGTCGACGTCATCCATGATGCGCCTGGATTCTGGCGACAGCGTTCCCGACGCCTGCGTGTGTCTCACCGCCGGCGTCGTGTTTCCAATGTTCATGATCTGCAATTCCCGGCTCCCCAAGCCCAGTCCCGACCCCATGCAATAATAGCAGGGCATTGCGATGACGTTCCGGAAAAGCCGCGCAATTTAACGATCAGGCGGATCATCTGTGCGCTTCGGATCAATCGATCCGAAAAAAGGCCGGCAGGGTTTCCCCCGCCGGCCTGCCTCACCCGCCCGTAGCCGGTTCCCCGTATCAGAACGACCCCCGTCTGAAAGGAACCGGCTGTATTGCCACTACCGGTTACCGCCGAGCGCCGAGGCAAGGCGCACAAGCGAAAGGAACTCGGACCTGTACCCAAACGGGTCGGCTCCTCGGGCGGCGGTGGCAATCTCCATGATCTTGTCGTAGCCGAACTTCGCGGTCGCATCCTCGTCGCGCAGCTTCTGGCCGAAGGCGGCGACAGCGATGGAGAAACGCTGGTCGGTGCTGGCCTGGTCGAAGGACGCGACCTCGTTGGCCGACGTCACCGGCGTGGTGATCAGCTTCGAGACGTCTTCGTTCGGCAGCTTGTAGCGGATTTTCACGAAGGCATATTCGTCGGCATTGGCGACACCGCCATTGTTGACCGTCGCCTGGCCGTAGCGCAGCGGATCCATCTGCTCGCCGCCACTGCCCTTCGGCGTGATCTCGTAGATGGCGGTCACCGAATGACCGGAGCCGATATCGCCGGCATCGACGCGATCATTGTTGAAGTCCTCGCGGTTCAAGGCGCGGGTTTCATAGCCGATCAGCCGGTACTCCGAGACCTTGTCCGGATTGAACTCGACCTGGACCTTGACGTCCTTGGCGATGGTGAACAGCGTCGAGGAAGCATCCTCGACCAGAACCTTCTCGGCCTCGGCCAGCGTGTCGATATAGGCGGCGGTGCCGTTGCCGTTCTGGGCGATGGTCTGCATCATCTGGTCGTTCAGATTGCCGCGTCCAAAGCCGAACACCGACAGGAAGACGCCGGTCTTGCGCTCCTGCTCGATCAGTCGCTTCAGATCGTCGTCATCGGTCTGGCCGACATTGAAGTCGCCGTCCGTGGCCAGCATCACACGGTTGATGCCGTCCTTGACGAAGGACTGCTGGGCAAGCTTGTAGGCTTCCTTGATACCCGCCTCGCCGGCCGTCGAGCCGCCCGGCTGCAGATTGTCGATAGCGTTGAGGATCTTGTCCTTCTCGGTGACCTTGGTCGGCATCAGCACGGTGCCGGCGTCACCGGCATAGGTGACGATCGAGATGGTGTCGTCCGCCTTGAGCTTGCTGACCAGCAGCCGGAAAGCCGACTTGAGCAGCGGCAGCTTGTCCGGCTCATCCATCGAACCCGAGACGTCGATCAGGAACACCAGATTGGCCTTCGGCTGCTCGACCGGCTTGATGTCGAAGCCCTTGATGGCGACGTGCATCAGCTTGGTGTGCCCGTTCCACGGCGTCGGCATGACGCTGACGGTCGAGTTGAACGGCGTCGAAGCCGAGTCCGGACCCTTCCAGTCATAGGGGAAGTAATTGACCATCTCCTCGACGCGCACCGTGTCGGCCTGCGGCAGGTAGCCCTGCTTCAGCGAGCCGCGGACGAAGGAATAGGAAGCGGTGTCGACGTCGATCGAGAAGGTCGAGACCGGATCCTGAAGGGCTGCATGCACCGGATTGGTCTTGAAATCCTCGACGCGGTCGCGGTTTGGCTCCTGCGGCGCTATCTGGTCGGCCGGCATCGTCGAAGGCTGCGCCAGGTACTTGGACTCGGTCGCGCCGGCCATGCGGTCGACCCGCGCGCCGCCGGCCGGAGCAGCGGTGCCGTCAAGCGAAAACTCGCGGCTCTCAACTGGCGCAGGCTCGGCCAACACGCCGCGCCCCAGCGCATCCTGCTGCGCAGGGGCGACAGCAACGGTCGATTCGGGCTTCGGCGGCGCGGGCGGCGTAAGCGTCGTAGTGGTGTCGCGGCTTCGCACATCGGCGTCGGCCTTCTTGTCGCCTTCAGGCGCCTGCTTTTCTTTTACCGGCGCGTTGATCGCCGGCCCATTGGTTGCCGGCTTGTCGGCCAGCGTCTCAGTGATCTTCTCGTCGCTACCGAACGGCAACGGCTGTTCCCTCAGGATGTGGAAGGTGGCGTATCCGGCGATCGGCAGGGCGACGAGCCCGGCAATGGCTGGCGTGGCGATGAGTTTCTTTTGCATGATCTCGCTCCAGAGCTTTTGTGCTCGCTCTGTGAGACGAAGCCCGCCGACCGATCCTTGGGTGACGGCAGAAATATTTTCCTGATCATAGGCGCGCATGGCGGCTTCGAAGGCGCGTGTCTTCGCGCTCTCGCCCGGCGCCGGTACTGCTGCGTCGCGCAGCCTGTTGAGTTCGTTGTCGTCGACCATGGTCACACTTCCCCGGCTGAACGCATCAACGTCTTCAGCCGTTTCTTCGCTTCATGGATGTGCCAGGAAACCGTCGTCTCCGAGATTGCCATCGCCTCGGCGGCGGCCGCATGGCTCAAACCTTCGCCATAGACCAGAAGTACTGCATCGCGCTGCTTGTCCGGCAATTGCCGCACCGCTGCCCAGAGCGCCTCAGTCGGATCTTCGGGCTCGGCGGATGCCTCTCCCGATATCATGCTGTAGGCGCCGAAAGCCTCGGTCTTGACGTTTTCGCGCGTCGTCTTGCGCATCATGTCGCGCGCCGCGTTCAGCGTCACGGAATAGAGCCATGTCGTAAACGCGCCGCCGCCGCGGTAGTCGCGGATCGCCTTGCCGAGACGGACACAGACCTCCTGGGCGATGTCTTCGGCATCGGCCTTCTTTCCGCACCAGCGATAGGCGGCGCGATAGACGAAGTCGTAGTGCCGCTCCAGCAATTTGCCGAAGGCACCCCTGTCTCCGCCCTTCGCCCGCCCGATCAATTCGGCGTCGGAGGCTTCGCTTTCATCCAGCATCATCGCCATCATTTGCCTGTTGGACGAAGGCTAATGGCCAATCCTTGGGGTTATGGAAAGATTTTTTTCCGAGGCGACGGATGCACGCGCAACAGGTGCGCTGAGATTCAGGTGAGGCCGAGCCGAAAACGATGGATTTCGAGAACCGGAGCGGAGCGTACTTTTGGTACGCGAGCACCGGAAGCACAGAAAGCCGTCGTTTGCAGGCCGGCCTCACCTGAATATCAGCACACCTGGCCCGAGGCCCAGCCGGACGACCAAGCCCACTGAAAATTATAGCCGCCCAGCCAGCCCGTGACATCGACGACTTCGCCGATGAAAAACAGCCCCGGCACGGATTTCGCCTGCATCGTCTTCTGATCGAGCCCGTTGGTATCGACACCGCCAAGCGTCACTTCCGCCGTGCGGTAACCCTCGGAGCCGGCCGGCTTGATGCGCCAGTCGTTGACGGCGGCTTCGACGGTTTTCATTTGCAGGTCTGTCAAATCAGCGAGATTGCCATCGATCCCACTGCGCTCGGCGACTGCTTGCGCAAGGCGCTTCGGCAAATGGTTTGCAAGCACCGTCTGCACCGCTTGCCTGCCGTTGACGCGCCGGGCGGCGCGAAGCAGTTCCGCCACATCCCTCCCCGGCAGCATGGCGATGCGGATCTCGTCGCCCTCGCGCCAATAGGACGATATTTGCAGGATGGAAGGCCCGCTCAAGCCGCGATGCGTAAACAGCATCGCTTCTGAAAACCGCGTCTTGCCGCAGGCGACTTCGGCATCGACGGCATTGCCGGCCAAAGGCGCCAGCCGCTCCAGCGTTCTTGCGTCGAAGGTAAGCGGCACCAGCGCCGGCCGTGTTTCCACCACCGCAAGGCCGAATTGCGCCGCAAGCTCGTAGCCGAAACCGGACGCGCCCATTTTGGGGATCGACTTGCCCCCGCAAGCCACGACTAACGAGCTGCAAGCGACGCTGCCAGCGGAGAGCGTCAGCACAAACCCGTCCGCGGTCTTGCTGACGTTCCTCACCTCGGTCGACAACGCCAGTTCCACACCCCAATCCTGCATGTCGGAAACCAGCATGTCGATGACCTGGCGCGCCGAGCCGTCGCAAAACAGCTGTCCCAGCGTCTTCTCGTGATAGGCAATGCCATGGCGTTCGACGAGCGCGATGAAGTCGCCTTGCGTGTAGCGGCTGAGCGCCGAAATGCAGAAATGCGGATTGCCGGAGATGAAATTCTTCGGGCTGGTGTGGATGTTGGTGAAATTGCAGCGGCCACCGCCGGAGATGCGGATCTTCTCGCCGGGCTTTGCCGCGTGATCGAGCACCAGGACCGAGCGGCCGCGCTTGCCCGCCTCGATGGCGCACATCATTCCGGCCGCACCGGCGCCGATCACCACGACATCATAGGATTGCATCAGGCTGTTCGTTCCCGCTCGACTGGCGCTGTTTTAACAGGCCGCGCCAATCGTGCAGTCTCTACCCGTTCGTTGCGACTTCAGGCAACGCCTCGTTAGATCAGCGTCTCGGCGAACAGCGTCGTCAGTCGCTTCCAATGACGTTCGGCGCCGGCCGCGTTGAAGACGCTGTGGTCCGACACGCACCAGCCATGCGCCATGCCGGCATAGTTTTCGATGGCGTGGTCGACCTCCGCCACGCGCAGCGCCTCGACCAGCCGCGCCGACTGCTCCGGCGGAAAGCTGCGGTCGACGCCCGATGTCCCGACATAGACGCGCGCCTTGATCATTGCGGCCTTGCGGTGCGGGCTGTCGGCGGCATCGCTGGCCAGATTGCCGCCATGGAAGCTCGCCGCCGCCACGATGCGATCGGGATAGGTTGCAGCCGCATTCAAAGCCCGCGCCCCGCCCATGCAGTATCCGACGACACCGACCGGTCCGGTGACACCTTCAGCGGTAAGCGTGTCGAGGAACGCCCTGCTGTCGCGGATGGTCATGTCCTGTGTCGTGCCGTGGACCAACGCCGTCAGCGCGACCTTGGTCTCCTCGACGACGAAAGCGGTCTTGGGCTCGAACGGCCCGTAGGGTGCTTTGCGATAGAAAAGATCCGGCACCAGCACGGCATAGCCCTCGCCTGCCAGCCGTTCCGCCATTGCGTCGAGCGCCGGTCGCGGACCGAAAGCGTCCATATAGAGAATGATGCCGGCCCTGGACGAGGAAGCGGTCGCCGAGCGGAACAGCCCGGCTTTCGCCACGCCGTCCTCGGTTTTTATCTCAATGTCCTGCTTCGCCATGGCGCGCCCCGTTGATTGTCGTGTGATACATATAAGCAGGCATTGTCAGGGCAAGCCGTTCCCTGACAATCCCGTTCAACACTTTGTGCGGGCTTTCGACCCGGCTACAGGCCGGCAAACGCCGTCATGTGAAAGGCCTGAACCTCAGGCGGATAGCGATGGGCCGTGCCATACGGACAGGCGTTGCGGTCGAGGCAGCCGCCGCCGCGGCATGGTTCGCCCTTCGATCCCCGCACATGCGCCAGGCAAGCCTGATGAGCGAAACCATCCGCGGAATAGGCGTCAACCGGACAGGATTTCAGGCAAGGTTTTGCAACACAGGCGTCGCAAAGGTGAATCGCTTCGCGACGTTCAGGAAGCGCGATCTCATCCTCGAACAGCAACGCGCCGCGATAGGCATGCCAGAGCCCGTACTGCGGATGCATCAGGATGCCCAGCGGCGACGGTCTCAGCCCCTCCGCTCGCATCGCCCATTGCTGGAACGGCAGATAAGGTCTGTCCGAAGGCGAAACGGCGCGCGCGCCGAATTTCTCCGCCACCGCACCGATCACTGCGCGCGACCATGTGTCGAGCGGATTAGCAATGGTTTGCGGTTGCCGGTCGCGCCAGCGCAGTAAATGCGGCCAGGGTGCCGCTCCCGCCTGCCCCACCAACAGCACGGATTTGGCGGGGGCAACTGAAGGGCCATGCGGCGGCGTTTCGCTTGTTGCGAAATTGAAGCCGCCGCGCAGGATGAGGCCGTCGGCGGAAAGCGCGGCCGCTATCTCGTCAGCCCGGCGCCGCGCAATCATCCCTTCTTGTCCGGGTCGGAGAAAGCGCTCCGCCAGACTTCCTTGTGGATGATGTTGGCGACTTTAGCCCCGCCTGACTCGGGCTCCTTTCAGGTGAAGGCGTCAGCCATCGACGCCTTCTTCGTCGCGATGTAGTCCTTCAGCCCGTCGTCGATGCCCGGATCGAGATACGGCGCCTCATAGGTCTCCAGCCAGCGGCGGGCGAGTTCGTTGGCGCGCTGCGGCGCTGTCTTCTCGCCCTCGGCCAGCCACTGCTCGTAGGAATTGTTGTCGGCGATGCTGGAGCGGTAGAAGGCGGTCTGGAAATTGGCCTGGGTGTGGTCGCAGCCGAGATAGTGGCTGCCCGGGCCGACCTGGCGGATGGCGTCCATCGCCTGGCCGTTTTCCGAGAGGTCGACGCCTTCGGAAAACTTTTGCGTCATGCCGAGCTGATCGATGTCCATCATGAATTTTTCGTAGCAGGACGCCAGTCCGCCTTCGAGCCAGCCGGCCGAATGCAGGACGAAATTGGTGCCGGCAAGAATGGTCGAGTTGAGCGTGTTGGCGCTCTCATAGGCGGCCTGCGCGTCCGGAACCTTGGAGGCGCAGAGCGAGCCGCCGGTGCGGAACGGCAGACCGAGCCGGCGGGCAAGCTGTGCGGCGCCGTAGGAAACCAGCGACGGCTCCGGCGTGCCAAAGGTCGGCGCACCAGACTGCATGGAGATCGACGAGGCGAAGGTGCCGAACAGCACCGGCGCGCCGGGACGGATCAACTGCGTGAAAGAGGCGCCGGCCAGCACCTCTGCCAGAACCTGCGTCAGCGTGCCGGCCACCGTGACCGGGCTCATCGCGCCGGCAAGGATGAACGGCGTGACGATGCAAGCCTGGTTGTGGCGCGAATAGACTTTCAGCGCGCCCAGCATGGTTTCGTCGAACACCATCGGCGAATTGGCGTTGATCAGGCTGGTCAGCACGGTGTTGTTTTCGACGAAATCGTCGCCGAACACGATCTTGGCCATGGCGACGGTGTCTTCGGCCCGCTCTGGCGCCGTCACCGAACCCATGAACGGTTTGTCCGAATATTTGATGTGGCTGTAGATCATGTCGAGGTGGCGTTTGTTGACCGGCACATCGACCGGCTCGCACACCGTGCCGCCCGAATGGTGGATCGACGGCGCCATATAGGCGAGCTTCACGAAATTCCGGAAATCCTCGATCGTCGCGTAGCGCCTGACACCGTCGAGATCGCGCACGAAGGGCGGACCATAGACCGGCGCGAAGACCGTGGCGTTGCCGCCGATCTGCACCGAACGTTCGGCGTTGCGCGCATGCTGGGTGTAGATGGGCGGCGCGGTCTTCAGCAGCGAGCGGCAGAGGCCCTTGGGAAAATGCACGCGCTCGCCCTTGACGTCGGCGCCCGCCTCTTTCCAAAGCTGCAGCGCCTCGGCGTCGTCGCGAAAGATGATGCCGATCTCTTCCAGCACCGTATCGGTGTTGTTTTCGATAATCGCCAGGCCTTCCTCGTTGAGGACCTCATAGATGTTGATCTTGCGCTTGATATAGGTGAGCTGGGTGCCCGGTCCGCCGCCCGAGCGCGCCGCCCGCCTTGCAGCCGCGCCGCCGCTGGCAGCACGTCCACGTCGCGCATTGGACGCTTCCTGGTCGACTGACGCGTTTTCACTCATGATCGTTTTTCCCTAAAAACCGTTTGCGGCCGCGTAGGCGGCTTCTCGCCCGGATCGTAGTCATGCACCCTATTCGAAACGGCCCGCCAGCGCCAACGCCTGTCGCAAAATCGACAAGAATTCCAATAGATTTGCGGTCGCTTTCCTTTTGCGGGAAGTCGCAAATCAGCTATGGATACCTGCCCCCGCCGGGTTAGGTATTGACGCGATTATTTTAAGCCGCCGTGATCGCATCCGCGCGGCAAGGAGCCCGAGAAAAATGGCCGACGACGAGATCATCCTCTCCGAGCTTTCCGACGACGAGTTGGTGCAGCAGATGCACGACGATCTCTATGACGGACTGAAGGAAGAGATCGAGGAAGGCACCAACATCCTGCTCGAGCGCGGCTGGGTGCCCTACAAGGTGCTGACCGAAGCTCTGGTCGAAGGCATGCGCATCGTCGGCGAGGACTTTCGCGACGGCATCCTGTTCGTTCCCGAGGTGCTGCTGTCGGCCAACGCGATGAAAGCCGGCATGTTCATCCTGCGCCCGCTGCTGGCCGCCACCGGCGCGCCGAAGCAGGGCAAGATGGTGATCGGCACCGTCAAGGGCGACATCCACGACATCGGCAAGAACCTCGTCGGCATGATGATGGAAGGTGCCGGCTTCGACGTCATCGATCTCGGCATCAACAATGCGGTGGAAAAATACCTCGACGCCATCGAGCAGCACCAGCCCGACATTATCGGCATGTCGGCGCTTTTGACCACGACCATGCCTTACATGAAGGTCGTCATCGACACGATGAAGGAAAAGGGCATCCGCGACGACTATGTCGTCCTGGTCGGCGGCGCGCCGCTAAACGAGGAATTCGGCAAGGCCGTCGGCGCCGATGCCTATTGCCGCGACGCGGCTGTGGCGGTCGAGACCGCCAAGGACTTCATGAAGCGCAAGCATAACGTGCGCGCTTCAGCCTGATCTGTTACGCAAGGCGTCTGGGCCACAATCGAAAGCCGCGCCTTGCAGCGCGGCTTTTTTGTTCCAGCTATTGGAACGGATGGCTGCGTCAGGGTTTGGTGACGGTGTCGTCGACGGCTTTCGCAGTCGATTTGATATCCCGGCCGACACCACGGACGGTGTTGGCACAGGCCGTAAGCGCCAGGATGCAGGCAAGGATTGCAATCGGCGCAACGCGTAACAGTTCCATGGACGGTTTATCCCTCTCTCGATAGATTCGCCCCACAGCAACGAAGGCCGCTTCGACCAGGTTCCATGGCCAGAATGCAAAAAACGAAACCGAATCAGGACGACAGGCTGCTGGTCATCGCCTGCGGAATGATTGCGCGCGAAGTTTTGGCCGTCAAGGAGCAGCTCAAGCTCGACCATCTCGACCTGACCTGCCTGCCGGCGGAGTTCCATTTCTACCCCGACCGCATCGCACCGGCGATGGACAAGGCGATCGAAAAGGCCAAGGCGGAAGGCTATAGCAACATCTTCGTTGGCTATGCCGATTGCGGTACCGGCGGCATGCTCGACCGGGTCCTGGAGAAGCACGGCATCGAGCGCATGGCCGGGCCGCACTGCTTTGCCTTCTACCAGGGCATGGACGCCTATGCGAAGGTCGCCGACGACGACATGATGTCGTTCTACATGACCGATTTCCTGTGCCGCCAGTTCGACGCCTTCTTCATGAAGCCGCTCGGCCTCGACAAGCACCCGGAGCTGATCAAGGACTATTTCGGCAATTACCAGAAGCTGATCTACATCGCCCAGACCGACGATCCGGAACTCGACAAGGTCGCCGAGAAGGCCGCGAAGATGCTTGGCCTCGCCTATGAGCGCCGCTCGACGGGCTATGGCGACCTGACGGCCGGACTGGCGCAGGCCGCCGCCCACGCCTGAAGCGGTTCTTGAGCCGGGACGCTGTCGAGAACAGATGACAGGCCGCCGCGAATGGTTAAGTTGTGAGCAACAAGCAAACAGGCTGATTCAGCCATCCGAACACGGAACGTCCCGATGACCCCTCGCGTCCTGCTCTCCGCCCTTGGCCTCCTCTGCCTCGTCTTGCCCGCTCGCGCCGACGGCGAGGTGCAGAAGATCATCACGCCTGCCGACAAGGTGCGGCTCCACAAATATGGCGAGACCCGCAAGGCGGCGCTGGCCGAGGCAAAAGCGGGAGACCCGGCTGAGGTCAGCCAACTCGACGCGCTGCTGGCAAAGCCGATAGTGGCCTTTTCCGACAAGGACCTGAGCGGCAACTGGCAATGCCGAACCATCAAGGTGGGCCTGACCGGCCCGCTGGTCATCTATGGCTGGTTCAAGTGCAAGGTCACGGACGATGGCTCCGGCTGGCAGCTGGAAAAGGTCAGCGGCTCGCAACGCACTAAGGGCCGTTTCTTCGACGATAGCGAAAAACGCGCGATCTATCTCGGCTCCGGTTATGTCAATGACAACAAGCCAAAACCCTATGGCAGCGGCCCGGAAAGCGACCAGGTCGGCTATGCCTTCCGCACCAGCGCCAATGAATGGCGCATCGAATTCCCGGCGCCCTACTACGAATCGAAACTCGACATCATCGAGTTCAAGCGCTGATCCGTTGGTCTCTCGCTGGCCGGGCGGTCATCAAGATTTAACCTCGCCCGGCACAGAATTGAGCCGGGCAGCGCACGGCAAATGGTTGCGCGCCGGCAAGAAAGCGCGCCATGGCATCAGCGGTTGAAAAAAGTGCTGCGATCGTCATCGTCACCGAAGGCGGGCCGCACATCTGGGCCATCGTCAACGCCATCGCCGACCAGTTCGGTCCTGTCAGCGTCATCCTCGAAAGCCCTGAATCCAAAAAACAATTGCTGCTCGGCCGGGCGCGCCGCCAGGGCTGGTTTTCGGCCATCGGTCAACTCGGCACGATGGTGTTGACGAGGCTCGGCAAGCGCTTCTTCGCTGGCCACGCAGAGCGGCTCATCGCCGATCAGAAGCTTGAGACCGAGCCGAAGCCGGGACAAAAGATCATCCACGTCTCCTCCGCCAACGCAGCCGATTGCCTGCAGGCGATCGCCGACATCCGCCCGGGCGTGGTGCTGCTCGCCGGCTGCCGGCTCTTGTCCCGGCAGACGCTGGCGCAAATGCCCTGCCCGGTGCTCAACTACCACGCCGGCATCGCGCCGAAATACCGCGGCATGAATGGCGGCTACTGGGCGCGGGCCTGCGGCGATCTCCACAATTTCGCCACCACCGGCCATCTGGGCGCCCCCGGCGTCGACACCGGCGGCGTGTTGAAACAGGCGCGCGGCAAGCCGGAGCCCGGCGACACTATTTCGAGCTATGCGTTGCGCCAGGCGGCGTTCTCGCGTGACATCTGCGTCGAGGCGGTCCGCGGGGCCTTGGACGGAAAGTTGGCCACGATCAAGCCGGACCTGCCCTCAAAACAATGGTACCACCCGACGATCTGGTTCTATCTCTGGACCGGCCTGACCAAGCGGGTTTGGTAGCCAGCCTTCCCTCGGAATCTCGCCTTTCTTTTTGCGACGTCCAATAGCGTCGCTTTTGAATGCGCGCGCGTCGTCCCATAACAAGCAGCCCCACTGCGCATCCGGCAATGCTCGCACCTGCTGGACAAAGTGGTGGAGCGTCGTTTCCCTCATGGACGCACGGCGCTCTACAGGGAGTGAGAGAATTCATGGCCGATCTGATCGTCGTCTATTGGCGCGACATCCCCGCCCAGGTCATCGTCAAGAAGGGCCGGCAGAACGCCAAGCGCGAACTGCCGCTGCGCTTCACCGAGGCGATCGATATGTGCGCCATGCGCACCGGCGCCGGCGGCACCGACGATTACCTCGCCGAATGGCGCAAGGCCGATCCGATCCCGGTCGGCGACGACCTCGAAGCCGAGGTCGAGAAGGCATTCAGCGACATCGACGCGAAATACGACCGCGAGCGGCTGGTCGCTCTAGTCAAGGCAGGCGGGAAAGAAAATGTCTGAAACCACTCCTGCCAAAGAAGGGCCAAGGGTTACCCAGCCGTTTACCCAGGCCACGCAGGTCAAGAAGGCAGCGCCGAAATCCGACTACAAGCCGGCCGACGTGTCGCCGCAGCGGCGCGTGCAGCGGTCGTTTGCCATCAGGCTGTGGTCCATTCGGCACTCGCGATTGCTCGAATGGTTCTACTCCAGGTTCGCCGACATGTTCCTGCTTCTTCATCCGCTTTGGAAAGGCCTCGGCTATGGGCGCGTCGAGGCGCCGATCAAGTTTGTCGAAAGGCGCGTCAAGGGCTTCATGTTCGACTGCCGCATGTGCGGCCAGTGCATCCTGTCCTCGACCGGCATGTCGTGCCCGATGAACTGCCCCAAGCAGCTGCGCAACGGCCCTTGCGGCGGTGTGCGCGCCAACGGCAATTGCGAGGTCGAGCCCGATATGCCTTGCGTCTGGGTTAAGGCCTGGGAAGGCTCGCGGAACATGGAGCATGGCGACAGGATCCTGACCGTGCAGAAGCCGGTCGACCAGTCGCTGCGCGAAACCTCGGCCTGGCTGCGGGTGACGGCCCAGTCGGCAGCGGCCCGTGAAGCAGCGGCCAAAGCCAACACTGGAGCGGCCGCGTGATCGGCCGCCAGCGCGATGAAAACCCGGCCGGCATCCATCTGCCGCTCGATCCGCTGCCCGGCCACTCCTCGCGTGGCCGGCTGGAGCGTGTGCTGCGGCGCGGCGAATTCGCGGTCACCACCGAGCTCAACCCGCCCGACAGCGCCGATCCCGAAGACGTCTATAACCGCGCGAAAATCTTCGACGGCTGGGTCGACGCCATCAATGCCGTCGATGCCTCCGGCGCCAACTGCCACATGTCGTCGGTCGGCATCTGCGCGCTTTTGACCCGCATGGGTTACGCGCCGATCATGCAGATCGCCTGCCGCGACAGGAACCGCATCGCGATCCAGGGCGACGTGCTGGGCGGTGCCGCCATGGGCGTCGCCAACATGCTGTGCCTCACCGGCGACGGCGTCCAGGCCGGCGACCAGCCCGGCGCCAAGCCTGTCTTCGACCTCGATTCCATGTCGTTGCTCGAAACCTGCCGCATCATGCGCGACAACGGCAAGTTCCTGTCCGGCCGCAAGTTGACGACGCCGCCGCACATTTTCCTCGGCGCCGCCGTCAACCCCTTCGCGCCACCCTTCGATTTCCGCCCGATCCATCTCGGCAAGAAGATCGCCGCCGGCGCGCAGTTCGTGCAGACGCAATACTGCTTCGACGTGCCGATGTTCAGAACCTTCATGCAGAGGGCGCGGGACTTGGGGCATACGGAAAAAGTTTTCATCCTGTGCGGCGTCGGCCCGCTGGCTTCGGCCAAGACGGCCAAATGGATCCGCTCCAACGTGCCGGGCATTCATATTCCCGACGCCATCATCAAGCGGCTGGAAGGTGCGCAGGACCAGAAGAAGGAAGGCAAGCAGCTCTGCACCGACATCATCAACGAGGTGAAGGAAATTCCTGGTGTCTCCGGCATCCATGTGATGGCCTACCGCCAGGAGGAATATGTCGCCGAGATCGTCGATGAATCGGGTGTGCTGAAAGGCCGCCAGCCATGGAAACGCGAGATCCGCCACGACGATCAGATGGTCGCCGACCGGCTCGAGAGCATACTGCACGACGACATTACCGAAACGCAGGTGGATATGGTGAAGACCGCGCACTGACAGCGCGGACGGCCAGCCATTCGCTTGAATGAAACCAGACAACGATATAAAGAAATCTTTATATCAGGCGGAGAGACTTCATGACCCGGACCATCGTCGCCTCGGCGACACGAGAGATCATCATCGGCTTCGACCAGCCTTTCTGCGTCATCGGCGAGCGCATCAACCCGACCGGCCGCAAGAAGCTGGCCGCCGAGATGATCGCCGGCAATTTCGAGACCGTCGTCAAGGATGCGCTGGAACAGGCCGCCTGCGGCGCCACCATGCTCGACGTCAATGCCGGCGTCACCTCCGTTAATCCGAACGAAACCGAACCCGGCCTGCTCGTGCAGACGCTGGAGATCGTCCAGGGCCTTGTCGACTTGCCGTTGTCGATCGACTCGTCGGTGACCGCCGCCATCGAGGCAGCGCTCAAGGTCGCCAAGGGCCGGCCGCTGGTCAACTCCGTGACCGGCGAAGAGGAAAAGCTCGAAGCCATCCTGCCGCTGGTCAAGAAGTACAACGTTCCGGTCGTCGCCATCTCCAACGACGAGACCGGCATTTCGATGGATCCGGATGTGCGCTTCGCCGTCGCCAAGAAGATCGTGCAGCGCTGCGCCGATTTCGGCATTCCTGCGCATGACGTCGTCGTTGACCCGCTGGTGATGCCGATCGGCGCGCTCGGCGATGCCGGCCGCCAGGTCTTCGCGTTGCTGCGCCGTCTGCGCGAAGAGCTCAAGGTCAACACCACTTGCGGCCTGTCCAACATTTCGTTCGGCCTGCCGCACCGCCACGGCATCAACGCCGCCTTCATCCCGATGGTGATCGGCGCCGGCATGACTAGCGCTATCATGAACCCGGTTCGCCCGCAGGAAATGGAAGCCGTGCGCGGCGCCAATGTGCTCAACGGCACCGACGAGAACTGCACCAACTGGATCCGCACCTACAAGGATTACAAACCGGCCGAAGGCGGCCAGGCGGTCGCAGCGCCCACCGCCGTTAACGCTCCGGGCGAAGGCGGCGGCAATGGCGGTCGCCGGCGCGGCGGCCGTGAAGCCCGCATGGCCAGGGGATAAGCGCGCAATCGTGAATTCGCCTGCAAACATTACCGATCCGCTCGTGCTGTTCATGCCGTCAGGCAAGCGCGGGCGGTTTCCCGTCGGCACACCGGTGCTCGATGCCGCACGTCAGCTCGGCGTCTATGTCGAGAGCGTCTGCGGTGGCCGCGCCACCTGCGGTCGCTGCCAGATCGAAGTGCAGGAAGGCAATTTCGCCAAGCACAAGATCGTCTCGTCCAACGACCACATCTCGCCCAAGGGCGCCAAGGAAGAGCGCTATGAGCGCGTCCGCGGCCTGCCCGAGCGGCGCCGCCTGTCCTGCTCGGCGCAGATTCTCGGCGACCTCGTCATCGACGTGCCGCAGGACACGGTCATCAACGCCCAGACCATCCGCAAGGATGCCGACACGCGCGTCATCGCCCGCGATGCGGCGATCCGCATGTGCTATGTCGAGATCGAAGAGCCCGACATGCACAAGCCGCTGGGCGATCTCGACCGCCTCAAGATCGCCTTGATGAAGGATTGGGGCTTTAAAAACCTCGAATTCGACTTCTACCTGATGCCGCAGGTGCAAGGCATACTGCGCAAGGGTAACTGGACCGCGACCGCGGCCATCCACAAGGATGCCGAAAGCGACATCGCCCGCGTCATAGCACTCTGGCCCGGCCTCAAGAACGAGGCCTATGGACTGGCCTGCGACATCGGCTCGACCACCATCGCCATGCATCTGGTGTCGTTGCTGTCGGGCCGCGTCGCCGCTTCGTCGGGCACCTCCAACCCGCAGATCCGCTTCGGCGAGGATCTGATGAGCCGTGTCTCCTATGTGATGATGAACCCGGACGGCCGCGAAGGCATGACGGTCGCCGTGCGCGAGGCGATCTCGGGCCTGGTCGACAAGGTCTGCGCGGAAGGCAATGTCCAGCGCAACGACATCCTGGATTCCGTCTTTGTCGGCAATCCGATCATGCACCATCTGTTCCTCGGCATCGATCCGACCGAACTCGGCGGCGCGCCCTTCGCGCTCGCCGTCTCGGGCGCCGTGCGCATCAAGGCCTCCGATATCGGCCTGAAGCTCAACCAGGGCGCCCGCCTCTATATGCTGCCCTGTATTGCCGGCCATGTCGGCGCCGATGCGGCGGCGGTGACGCTGTCGGAAGGCCCGCACCGCCAGGACGAGATGATGCTGATCGTCGATGTCGGCACCAATGCCGAGATCGTGCTTGGCAACCGCAAGCGGGTGGTCGCAGCCTCCTCGCCCACCGGCCCGGCCTTCGAGGGCGCCGAAATCTCCGGCGGCCAACGTGCCGCCCCCGGCGCAATCGAGCGCGTGCGCATCGACCCCGATACGCTGGAGCCGAAATACCGCGTCATCGGCTCTGAACTCTGGTCCGACGATCCCGGCTTCCTCGACAGCGTGCAGGCGACCGGCGTCACCGGCATTTGCGGCTCCGGCATCATCGAGATCGTGGCCGAAATGTACCTCGCCGGCATCATCTCCGAGGATGGAGTGATCGACGGGTCGCTGGCCGAGCGGTCGCCGCGCGTCACGGTCAACGGCCGCACCTTCTCTTATGTCTTGAAGGAAGGCGAACCC
Organism: Mesorhizobium sp. M0761; assembly: GCF_040320205.1. Classification (NCBI taxonomy): domain Bacteria; kingdom Pseudomonadati; phylum Pseudomonadota; class Alphaproteobacteria; order Hyphomicrobiales; family Phyllobacteriaceae; genus Mesorhizobium; species Mesorhizobium sp. M0761. The sequence continues at coordinate 50,160 of NZ_JAMYPF010000003.1, read as the reverse complement.
AAGATCACCATCACCCAGACCGACGTGCGCGCCATCCAGCTTGCCAAGGCCGCGCTCTATGCCGGCACCAAGCTTCTGATGGAAAAGCAGAACACCGAGCACGTCGACCGCATCCATTTCGCCGGCGCCTTCGGCTCGTTCATCGATCCGAAATACGCCATGGTGCTCGGCCTGATCCCGGATTGCGACCTCGACAAGGTCTCGGCCGTCGGCAACGCCGCCGGCGCCGGTGCGCGCATGGCCCTGCTCAATCGCGGCTATCGCCGCGAAATCGAGGATACCGTCAGCCACATCGAGAAGATCGAGACCGCACTGGAGCCGAAATTCCAGGAGCATTTCGTCTACGCGATGGCGCTTCCCAACAAGGTCGATCCGTTCCCGAAACTGTCGGCGGCGGTGAAATTGCCGCCACGCAAGACCGTCAGCGAGGATGGCGTCGCCGGCGACGCCGCCCCGCGACGGCGTTCGCGTGAAGGCCATGCCGCCAGGCGCAGCCGGGAATAAGCCGCCTTACGAAGGCCGCCAATTCGACCAATTTCATTTGTATGCAAATGTTTCCAGATCGCACCGATCTGGAAACCGAAACGCTGTTTTGGCGCAATACGTCCGATACAGACGTGAAGCATTTAACGGACATCGAATGGCGGACCGGACTATTCCGCCGCCACAACGCTCCAAAGGAGAATAGAGATGTTCGAGACCCTCGGCCGTTTTCGTGCGGCCATGAAGAATGCACAGGCCGTGCGCGCCATGAACAACCTGCCACCCGAAATCCAGAAGGACATCGGCTGGCCCGTGTCGCCGCGCATCGACGCCCAGACCAACCTGTCGCGCCTGATCCTGGGCTCGGGCCGCTGATGACCTTCGCCGACAAGTGCAAATTGCTGACTAAGCGCCGGGGCCGCCGCATGGTCCCGGCCGCGACCGACATCAAGCTGCGCGCCGCGCTGCTGCCCCGGCGCTGAGCCGCGCTGCGCAGAGCCGCGGACGTGGCTGATCAAACAACCGTGTTGGCTTGGGCCAGAATCTTGACATTTCGGCTGGAGGTACGATTTTCGGGATAGTGGGGAATTCTCTTAGTCAGCTGCTGCCGAGCTTGTGTACGCGAATGCCCAGTTTCAAAAGCCACCTCGTTTCCTTCATCCTCCGGCACAGCCGCAAGAAGGCATTTGCCAGCCCGGAAAACCTGCAGCGCTGGATCGCCTATGCGCGCAAGACCGAGGATCATCGTCCCGCGGCATTGCTGCGGGAGCGGCTCGATATCACCGAGCGCAGCGTCGATGGCTTCCCTGTCTATGAAATCGCGCCGAAGGCCGGCGAACGCAGGCGCATCCTCTACATGCATGGCGGCGCCTATGTCTTCCAGATCACATCCTATCATTGGGGGTTGGTCGCCGAGGTGGCCGAGCGCTTGGGTTTCGGCATCACCGTGCCGATCTATCCCATCGCGCCGGAGCATGATTTCCACGCCATGTTCGGCATGGTCGGCGACGTCTACCGGCAGATGCTGGATGAGACCGACGCTGAAGACATCGTCTTCATGGGCGATTCCGCGGGCGGCAACATGGCCGTCGTGCTGACCATGATGGCGGCTGAGGAAGGCCTGCCCTTGCCGTCGCGCCACGTGCTGATTTCACCCGGCCTCGACATGTCGCTGTCCAACCCCGAAGTGTTCGAGGCGGAACGCAACGATCCGTGGCTCGGCATTTCCGGCGGGCTGGAAGCGATCCGCATGTACAGTGCCGGCATCGATCGCAGGGACTGGCATATCAGTCCGCTCTATGGCGACCTCTCGGTGCTGCCGCAGACCCTGCTTCTGACCGGCTCGCACGACCTGCTCAGCCCCGACAATCTGATCTTCGCCAAAAAGGCACGCGCTGCCGGCGTCGATATCGACGTCGTCTACGAGGAAGGCATGTTCCACGTCTGGCCGCTGATCGAGATGCCGGAGGCGCGTCGCGCCAGGGACAGCATCGTCGCCTTCCTTGAAGGTGAGCCCACCAAGCGGCGCGCAACTGCGCGGCGCACGGCGCGACCCGCTCTCGCGGCGCGCCCCGCCCAAGCAGCGGAATAGCAGAGCAATTCCAGGAAAAGTGTAAAACGGTTTTCCCGGGAAATGCGTGTAGCGCTTTCCCTTGGGAATTGTGTCAAAACAAGGAGTTAGAGCGGCTCGCCGTTTCCGTGAAACGGTGAACTGCTCTAGAACTTGCCGGTTTCGCGGAACAGCTCGAACGTCGCACGGATATGGTCGGCGACGGCCTTGACCGGCGCGCTGGCGTCCGGCGACACCACCATCGCCAGATTGTAGGTGCCGATATCGGGCATGCCGTCCTTCGGGCAAAGCTCGACCATGTCGTTGCCCAGGAACGATTTCGGCAACGGTGCAACCGCGAGATCCGACATGATGGCGGCGCGCTGGCCGGCCGTGTGGGCGCTCATATAGGCGATGCGGTAATTGCGGCCTTCACGGCTCAGCGCATCGAGCGCGCCGGCCCGCCAGGCGCAGCCCTCTTCCCACAGCGACACCGGCAAAGGCTCGCGCAGATGCGCGCTGCCGCCCTTGGCGCCGGCCCAGACGATCGGCTCGGTGAGCAGCACCTCGGCGCCGAGTGCGCTGGTCTTGTAGGAATTGGTCAGCAGCGTGATGTCGAGCGCCCGGTCGTCCATGCGGCGGCGCAGATTGCTGCTCTGGTCGATGGTGACGTCGACGGCAATCGACGGATGCGACTGCGCGAAACGCTTCAGCACATGCGGCAACACGCGCTCGCCATAGTCGTCCGGCGAGCCGAGCCGCACCACGCCGACGATCTCGGGGATGATGAACTTCGACACCACCTCGCGGTTGATCGACAACAGCCGGCGGGCATAACCGAGCAGCATCTCGCCATCCGTGGTCAGCGTCACCGAGCGCGCATCCCGCGCGAAAACAGAGCGCCCGAGAATGTCCTCGAGCTTCTTGATCTGCATGGAGACCGCCGACGGCGTGCGGAACACCGCATTGGCCGCCGTGGTGAAACTGCCGGTCTCTGCAATGGCCACGAAGGTGCGCAAAACGTCGAGATCGAGCAGCGGCAGCGGATGATTGAGTGGGGCGTTCATCGGGATCGACCTTCAATTTTTCTGATGTGAAGCATCATTCCATTTCGTTTGATTGAACATCAGATTGGGAGGATAGTCAACTCCATCGAAGGCAGGACGTGCCATGGCTCCAACGCTCCTGACACGGAATTGCACTCGATGCGGAATATCCAGGCGACGGAACGCGTTCATGCGGGACGTGCCACAACCAAAGGAGAATGAAATGTCTATCCTGTCATCCATCGGTCGGCTTGCGACCGAATTGAGCGCGGCCCGCGCCCGCTTCCAGACCGAACGTGCGATCCGCTCGCTGCCGATCGAACTGCAGAAGGATATCGGCTGGCCTGAAGCTGCCGACACCAAGACCGGTGCACGCCACGGCGTCGGATCCTGGGCTGGAGCAAAGTAAACCATTGTGTACCTTGTGCTGAAGGCCTGCCGCGCAGACCAGCCCGGCAGGCCTTCTCTATTGGCCCTGCAGGCTTTCTCCAACTTATTTGCACTCAAATGATTTTCAGAGCCGTGTCGCCGCTGCATGGCGCATATGCGTCACTTGCATGGCGCCTCAATGTCGCCGGTAACACACTGTAAGTAATCGTAAATTTTGGGCACCATGCCCAATAATGTCGCAAACGATGTCGCATTTCCATTCAAGCGCTTCGCATTTGCGATTTAGTTTCTGCTCACGCAGGCCTATATCACCGTCAGCAAACGAGCTGCCCCACTCCATCAAGCGAAGGCGACCCGTCTGAGCAACCGATAGGAGATGATGATGAAGCTTTTTGCCCGCCTCTTTGCCCGCCGCGAAATGAACCTGACGACCGCTCTCGAGCGCCAGCGCCTTGCCAATACCATGCCCGGCCAGACCGGTGCCATGAATGCGGTGCGCCTCGGTTTCGTTGCCTGAGATAACGGCTAGCGCTCAGCGCTTCCCTGCCGCTGCCGATAGTCGATAACAGCGCCGCTTCGGCTTGACCGAAGCGGCGTTTCTCATTTTTGGCACCTATGCCGCCGCCACCATGCCCAATCCGTCGGCAGCCCGTGCCTGTCATCCCGGACGATTGCTCATTTGCGACCCATGTCGCAAATATAGTTTCCGCTTAGCCCCCTAGCCGATTGACAGGAATGGTTTTTCCTGATGTCGCTGTGCTGTTCGCGACATCCTGTTCGCGCCATGGCCGCGTGAGGTTCCCTTGAACGCCGTAAAGCATCCGATCAAGCGATCGTTTGTATTCTTCCTTGTCCCGGACTTCACCATGATCGCCTTTGCGACGGCGCTCGACCCGCTGCGCTCGGCCAACCGCATGCTCGGCTATGAGGCCTATCGCTGGCGCCTCGCCAGCATCGACGGCAAGCCGGTGCGCGCCTCCAACGGCGTCGAATGCGCCGTCAACACCTCGCTCGAGGAAGAGCGCAAGAAAATGGCCGGGCCGGATCGGCCGAACATGGCCATCGTCTGCAGCGGCATGAATGTCGAGCGCTACCAGAATAGGTCGGCCTTCGCCTGGCTGCGCGAGGAATACAACAGAGGCGTCGCCGTCGGCGGCCTGTGCACCGGCGCGCATATCCTTGCCGCCGCCGGCCTGCTCTCCAACAAGCGCTGCGCCATCCATTGGGAAAACCTGCCGGGCTTTTCCGAGGCCTTTCCCAAGGCCAACGTCTTTGCCGACCTCTTCGAGATCGACCAGAACATCTACACCTGCGCCGGCGGCACCGCCGCCCTCGACATGATGCTCAAGCTGATCGGCGACGATTTCGACGACAATCTGGTCAACCGCGTGTGCGAGCAGGTGCTGACCGACCGCGTGCGCAGCCCCACCGACCGCCAGCGCCTGCCGCTGCGCGCCCGCCTCGGCGTGCAGAATTCCAAGGTGCTGACCATCATCGAACTGATGGAAGGCAATCTCTCCGAACCGCTGTCGCTGATCGAGATCGCCGACCATGTCGACCTGTCGCGCCGCCAGATCGAGCGCCTGTTCCGCACCGAGATGGGCAGATCCCCTGCCCGCTACTACTTGGAAATCCGCCTCGACCGCGCCCGGCACCTGCTGATCCAGTCCTCGATGCCGGTGGTCGAGGTAGCGGTCGCCTGCGGCTTCGTCTCGGCGTCGCATTTCTCCAAATGCTACCGCGAACTCTATGCCCGCTCGCCGCAGCAGGAGCGCGTCGACCGCAAGCAATTGCTGGCGGCCTGATCCGAAAACGCACTCAGGCTTCGGCGGGCTGCGCCTGTACTGTGCGCATCGCCTCGACGCGGATATCCTCGGTCAGCCGCGCCTTGAGCGCCGAGAACTCCCGGCTGGTCTTCAGCGTATAGTGACGCGGATGCGGCAGGTCGATGGCGACATCCGACTTGATGCGGCCTGGCCGCGCGCTCATCACGATCACCCGCGAAGCCATGAAGATCGCCTCCTCGATGTCGTGGGTGACGAACAGCACTGTCTTCTTGCGCCGCTCCCAGATGCCGAGCAGCAGTTCCTGCATCAGTCCGCGCGTCTGGTTGTCGAGCGCACCGAACGGCTCGTCCAGCAACAGGATTTCGGGGTCGTTGGCCAGCGCCCGGGCGATCGCCGTGCGCTGCTGCATGCCGCCGGACAGCTGCTTTGGCCAATGGTTCTCGAAGCCCTTGAGCCCGACGAGGTCGACATAGGAAGCGACGATCCCGTCTCGCTCCTTTTCGGCCATGCCACGTTCGCGCAGGCCGAAGGCGATATTCTGCGCCACCGTTAGCCACGGAAACAGCGTGTAGGACTGGAACACCATGCCGCGATCCGGTCCCGGCCGCGTCACCGCCTTGCCGTCGAGCAGCACACGGCCTTCGCTCGGCGCTTCCAGGCCGGCAACGATCCTGAGCAGCGTCGACTTCCCGCAGCCGGACGGCCCCAGAATGGTGATGAAGTCGTTGGCCGCGACCGCAAGGTCGACCGGCATCAGCGCCTTGACCGGCTGCCCGCCGCGCACGCCGGCGAAGGTTCGCGAGACGCCTTCGATAAGCAACTTGCTCATGCCAGGCTCCAGGGAAAGAGCCAGCGATTGAACGCCTTGAAGGCGAAGTCGGACAACAGTCCGATCAGCCCGATGACGATGATGCCGAAGATGATCTGCCCTGTCGCCAGCCGCGACTGGCTGTTGATGATCATGTAGCCGATGCCTGAGGACGAACCGATCAGCTCGGCGACGATGACATAGGTCCAGGCCCAGCCGAGCACCAGCCGCAGCGTCTCGGCAATCTCGGGCGCATTGGCCGGCATGATGACCCGTTTGACGATACCGCTGTTGGTCGAGCCCAGCGTATAGGCCGCCTCGACCAGGTCGCGCCGCGTCGAGCCCACCTTGACCGCGACGATCAGGATGATCTGGAACACCGAGCCGACGAAGATGACCAGCAGCTTTTCCAGCTCGCCAATGCCGGCCCACAGGATGAGCAGCGGAATGAAGGCCGAAGCCGGGAGGTAGCGGGCGAAGGAGACGAACGGCTCCAGAAACGCCTCTATTGGTTTCCAGGCGCCCATGGCGATGCCGATCGGCACGGCGACGATCGACGCCAGCAGGAACCCGCCGAAGACCCGCCAGATGGTGATCAATATGTCGAGCCAGAAGCGGTCCTCGACCAGCAGCCGCCAACCATCCCGCAGCATCGACAGCGGGTCGGCGAGGAAGATGCGGTTGACGTGGCCGCCAAGCGTGATCCACGCCCAGAAGGCGACGAACAGCACGAAGAAGGAAATGCCAAGCACGGTTCGAATGCCCGGCGACACCGGATGCAAGGGGCGCATCTTCAGATCGTCCGCATCGTCAAATCATCACTTGTCCAGGAGAGAGCGGCGGCCCTAGGCGCCGCCGCACAATGGTCAAAGGCGAGGCCTGTCAGTTCGCCACCGCGCTGGTGTCGGCCAGCGTGGCAACGTCTGGCGCTTCCTTGATCAACCCCATCTGCAGCAGAAGCTCGCCGGCGGTCTTGGAAAAGTCCTGGAATTCCTTGGTGAAGAACTGCTTGTTCTCCGCCTTGTCGGCCCATTTCAGGTATTTCGCCGAATCCTCGAATTCTTTCGCAGACTGCTTCACGTCGGCGCCCATGATCTCGTAGGATCTCTGCGGATCGCTCTTGATCAGGTCGAGCGCTTCGAAATAGCTGTCGGCCAGCGCCTTGGCGGCGTCGGGATTGGCGGTGAGGAATTCAGGCGTGCAGCCGACCGTGTCGAGCACCATCGGGTAGTCGAGCGTGGTCGCCAATATGTGGCCCTGATCGGACTTGTCGCGCACCGCCGAGATGAACGGCTCATAGGTGACCGCCGCATCGTTCTGGCCGGCGAGGAAGGCTTGCGCCGCCGCATCCGGTTCCAGGTTGACGACGGTCACATCCTTGGTCGACAGGCCGTTCTTGTTCAGCACCCAGGCCAGCATGAAATAGGGCGACGTGCCCGGCGCCGAGGACGCGACATTCTTGCCCTTGAGGTCGGCGACGGTCTTGATGTCGTTGCGCACGACAATGCCGTCGGCGCCATAGGATTTGTCGAGCTGGAAGATCTGCTTGGTGGTGACGCCGCTGGCGTTCCACACCAGCCAGGTCTCGACCGTGGTGGCGGCGCATTGCAGATCGCCGCTGGCGATGGCGAGCGGCCGGCTGGCCTGCGGCACCTTCTTCAGGGTCACGTCGAGGCCATGCTTCTCGAAGATGCCGGCCTGCTTGGCGAGCGTCAGCGGCGCAAAGCCGGTCCATCCGCTGATGCCGATGGTGACCGATGTGGCAGCCTCGGCCGGCACGGATATTGCAGCCGCAAGCGCCAATACCGCGGCAGCGACGATGGTCTTGTTCATGTCGGTTCCCATTGTTTTTTCGGATGCCGAATTGTGTCACAGACGCCCATGGGCTTGTCAATGAAACCGGCCCTTCACGGCAGCGTGATGATGCGAACGCTAACGGGCATCGAACATCCAGCTGCGGTCGCGCCACATCTTTTCGCCGACCTGGCAGTCGGTCGGCCGGTCCTGCGCCAGCACCACCGGCGGATGCCCGGCCTCCTCGCGCGCCCGTTGCGGCGAAGCGGCGCCGGCCAGCTCCAGCACCAGCTTGCGGCGGATGGCTTCGGGAAACTGCGTCCAGTCATTGACCGGGATCATGAAGGATCCGGGACCGCCGATGACGCAGTCGCTGTAGTAGCGGTCGAGATTGTTGACGTCATAGGCGCCGCCGAACCCGCCGCGCGTCATCAGCGGCAGGCCGTTGATGATGATGCCTTGCTTGACCACCGCGTCGCGGGTGATGTCGACGGGCGCGCCCTGGTTGTTGGGCCCGTCGCCGGAAATATCGATGACGCGCTTTGTCCCCTGAAAACCGCTTTCGGCGAACAGATCGCTGCCGAATTCCAGCGCGCCGGAAATCGAGGTGCGCCGGGCGCTGGCCGGCGGATGGGCGGAAAGCTGCGCGGCCACCCGCTCGGCATCGGCCCGGCTGGCGATCACCGTCCACGGCACGACGACCTGCTGCGTGGTCGCTCCCGCCCATTCGACATAGGTGACGGCGACCTTGCCGTAGGCGCCATCGGCGATGGCCTGCAGAACATTGTCGTGCGTCAGCGCAGCAGCATAGCCGTGACGCTGGATTTCAAGTTCGCCCGGCGACATCGACAGCGACACGTCGACGGCCAGCACCAGCTCGACGTCGACCGGCTCGGCGGCTTGAACCGGCGGCACCAGCCAGAGCCCCAGCGCCAGCGCGGCGCTGCCTGAAAGGAAATGTCGTGCGCAAGAAAAAGCAGACATACCCGAAGGTAAGCGAAAACCGGCTGCTGACAAAGCAAAAAGCCCGGCGAGGTGCCGGCTTTTCGATATGTTGGTTGGAACCGATGAAGCTCAACTCCTCGGCTTCAGATTCTCTGGATCGTAGAGCGGCTTGTAGCCGACGGCAGCCACCTCGACCGGGTAGGTCTCGCCGAAATATTCGATGGCAAACTTGCGGCCCTCCTGGGCATGGGCCCAGGGCAGATAGGCGAGGCCGATGTTCTTGCCGATGGTCGGGCCGTAGGCCATCGATGTGGTGAAGGAGCGGCGGCCGAGTTCGTCGACAAGGGTTTCGCCGGTCTTCGGATCCATCACCGGCATGGTGCCGACGGGATAGCGGGCAACACCCTTCGAATCGACGTTTTCCGTCATCACCAGCGTGCACAGGATCGCCGGCTGGTGTTCGCGGGCGCGGTATTCGACATGTTTTGCCTTGCCGCAGAAATCGTTCTCCTTGACCTTCGGTCGGGCAAGGTCGGCCTCGAGCAGATTGTACTCGGTCAACAGGTCGGCGTTCTGCAGGCGCAGGCTCTTTTCCATGCGCCGGGTGTTGGCATAGGTCTCGACGCCGAACGGCATGACCCCGGTCGAGCGCAGCGCGTCCCAAACGGCCAGGCCGTCTTCGTAACGCATATGCAGTTCCCAGCCCTGCTCGCCGACATAAGAGATGCGGAAGGCGGTGACGTCCTTGCCGCCGATCCTGACCGGCTTGATCGCCGCGAAGGGGAAGTTCTCGAGCGAGAGACCATCCGGATTTTCGACCACTTTCTGCAGCGTCGCCCGCGCGTTCGGTCCCCAGATGCCGATGGTGACGTATTTTTCCGTCACGTCGGTGATGGTGACGTCAAAGCCTTTGTCCTGCGCGGTGCGCTCCATGTAGCGGAAGTCGCGCGGACCGGCGTCGGCGCCGTCGATCAGACGGCAGCGGTCGGCCATGCGGATGACGGTGAAGTCGGCGCGCACCATGCCTTCCTCGTCGAGGAAGTGGGTGTAGATACCCTTGCCGATATTGTTGTCGCCACCAATCTTGGCCGCGCACAGCCACTCCAGCAGCGCGACATGGTCCGGCCCTTCGATGTCGTACATCGAGAAATGCGAGAGGTTGACGATGCCGCAATCCTCGCTCATCGCCAGGTGCTCGGCATTGGACACCCGCCAGAAATGGCGGTTGTCCCATTCGTTCTCACGTACGGGAACCCGGTTGCCATACTTCTCCAGCAGATGCTCGTTGGCGGCATAGCCATGCGCGCGCTCCCAACCGCCCAGCTCCATGAAGTAACCGCCAAGCTCCTTCTCGCGCTCCCAGAACGGCGAGCGGCGGATGTTGCGACCTTTGGAGAACGGCTCGCGCGGATGCACCGCTGGATTGTAGACCTTCATCGCCGTCTCGGTGCAGCGATCCCAGATGAACTGCTCTTTCGTCTGGTGCGGATAGAAGCGCGCATAGTCGATGGCGTGATGGTCGATTTCCGTGCGGCCGTCCGTCATCCAGTCGGCGATCAGCTTGCCCATGCCGGGGCCGTCCTTGACCCAGATGGCGACGGCGTACCAGAGGCCCCTCACCTTCTGGCTCTCGCCCATGGACGGGCCGCCATCGGCGGTCACCTGCAACAGGCCGTTGAAGGAATGGCTTTCATTGTAGCCGAGTTCGCCCAGGATCGGCGTCAGCTCCATGGCGCGCTCAAGCGGCGCCAGGATCTGCTCCATGTCGAGATCGCGCTGCGACGGTGACAGCCGCGCCTGATCCTTTTCCAGCAAATCGCGCGGATGGCAAAGACGCGGATTGGTCTCTTCGTAGTAACCCCATTCGATCTGGCCGCCTTCGGCGGTCTTGGGATCGCCGGTGTCGCGCATATAGGCCGAATTGCCTTGGTCGCGCAGCAGCGGCCAGCCGATCTCCTTGCCGGTACCGGCAAACTCATTGTAAGGCCCGAAGAAGGTCAGCGGATGGTCGATCGGCATCACCGGCAGGTCTTCGCCGACCATTTCGGCGATCAGCCGGCCCCAGATGCCGGCGCAGACGATGACATAGTCGGCCATGATCGTGCCGCGGTCGGTGACCACGCCCTTGATGCGGCCTTCCTCGACAATGAGGGATTTGGCCGGCGTGTTGGCGAACGACTTCAACTTGCCCGACGCTTCCGCCTTGTCGACCAGCTTGCCGGCGACGGTCTGCGAGCGCGGGATGACCAGGCCGGCGTCCGGATCCCACAGGCCGCCCTGCACCATAGACTCTTCGATCAGCGGGAATTTTTCCTTGATCTCGGCCGGTTCGATCAGCCGGGCGCGGGTGCCGAAGGATTTGGCCGAGGCGATCTTGCGCTTGATCTCGTCCATGCGGCTGTCGTCGCCGACGCGCGCCACTTCGAGGCCGCCAATGCGGGCGTAGTGGCCCATCTTCTCGTAGAAATCGATGGAGTAGAGCGTCGTCCAGCACGACAGGAAATCATGGCTCGTGGTGTAGCAGAAGTCCGAGGCATGCGCGGTCGAGCCGATATCGGTCGGGATGCCCGACTTGTCGATGCCGACAATGTCGGTCCAGCCGCGCTCGATCAGATGATGCGCGATCGACGCGCCGACAATGCCACCCAGGCCGACGATGACGACCTTCGCCTGTTTCGGAAACTCTGCCATTGCCCGCGACTCCAAGGGGATAAAGCGGGCGCGTCCGCGCCCGTTCGAATGGCGCACAATATGCAGAGGACGTGGATGGAGCTACCGCCTGTTTGCGACACGTCGCAGATGCGACGCGACCCGGCGCGCCGGCGTGCCGCCAGTGGCGATCTATCTCAGGCGAAGGCCCAGATGTCCTCGGCCTGGAAGCCGACCTGATAGCCTGATGTCTTCAGCTTGACCACGACCTGGCCGATTTCGGCGGCCGGCAGCGCGCCGACCTCGACCTTGATCATGCCCGGACGATAGCGCTTGAGATCGAGCTGTTCGAAGACGATCCAGTCGGCGCCCTCGCAATCGACCAGGAAGGCGTCGATATGCGTGATGCCGTTGCGATCGAGCAGCGTCTGCAGCGTTTCCGACGTCACCTCGATATCCCTCACGTGCGGCGCGAACTTGTTGAAATTGGCGTCGTCCTCGCCCCAGGCATTCTTGCCCGACATCAGATTGGTGTCGGTGACCGACGAGCAGCCGATGAACTCGATCGGCAGCGTGCCGGCCTCGAGTGCCGCGGCATCGAAAGTGTGGACGGTGATCGTGCCCTTGGTCTTCGTCACCGCGACCGGTTCGATGACGAAGCGTTCCGTGTCGGGATAGTTGGCCCGCAACCGCTTCTGATTGTACGGGATCGGCTCGACCAGCACGGCCCGCGCCCGCGGAATGCGGTGCAGCCACGGCGTGACGTCGTCGAACAGCGCGCCGTCGCAAGCGCCGACATTGACCATCTGGAAGGCTTGCCCACCGCCAAACCGCGCCTTCAGCGCCGCCTTGGCCAGGAATTTCGTGCCACGCAACGCCGGCCCCCGATCGAGCAGGCCGGCGGGCAGGCCGAGCGAAAGGGCGATGCGCGCCAGCCCGGAAATGGAACTCATGGCTTACCTCCAGGTATGGCGATGGGCCGCCTTCCATTCAGGCTTGCCGACGCCCACAGCGCCATGATCGGGCCGACAAGCAAAAGGTAGGGCGGCAGAAGGTTCGGGAAGTAGATGCGGGTGTCGTGGATCGGAAAGACGGTGAATTTCGCCAGCACGCCGAGCACCAGTGCTGCAAGCAGGATGCCGGCGCGGCGATCGAGCCGGAAGCCGGCGCGGCCGAGCGCAAACCACGCGGCCAGCGCCAGAACCGAGACCCCGACCCAGCTGTTGATGCTGATAGCGCGAATGAAGGATGCGGCAAACGCCTTGAGATAGGCGCCAACCGAGAACGGCGGCTCGAAGCCATCCATATTGTAGTGCTGCTCGATGCTGGAGAACCACAGATGCGGCCACCAGCCGGGATGCTGGGCCCAGTGCGAAATCGCGAAATAGGCGACGAAGGACGCGGCAAAGCCGGCCAGCGCGCCCCACGCCCGCTGCCGGAAGACCAGCAGCAGCACGGCGAAAACGGCCAGGAACACGATGTTGTCCGGCCGCGCCATGAAGGCGAGGAAAAGCAGGACAGCGGTCGCTGCCTCGCGGCCGCGCATATAGGCAAGTAGGCCGCCGAGGAACAGGGCCGAGCACAACAGATCCGGGGTCGAGGCGCGTGCCGCGTCGCCGAAATCGGCCATGATCAGCACCGCGCCGGCCACCGGCGCCAGCGCCAACGCGCCTTCGGTTCGCAACCAGAGCAGCGTGATCATCCCGAACAGCAGCACCGAGACCACCTGCAGCACCCGCATCGCCTCGACCGGCGACATCACCGAACTCATCGTCGACAGCATCTCGGCGTAGAGGAACTTGATCCGGTACATGCCAAGCAGCGAGTGAAAGTCGGCGGCATTTTGCGCCATATGGCTGCGGAAGCCGCCGCCATCGTCTGTCAGCGCCTTGTAGTCGGCGGCCGAAACGCCGGCCTGGACCGTCCTGTAGGCATAGTCATGCAATGCCTGCGCATCGGGGTAAGCGCCCTCCTCGGCGATTGCGAGATAAGGCAGCATGTCCCAATTGGCATCGGGCATCGTCCAGGCGGTAAACGCCGTAAGCAGGATATAGAGCGAAAACGCGATCGCGCCGATTGGCGCGGCCCATCGCGCATAAATCCCCTCGCCCCACGCCAGAGCGGCCGCGGTCAGCCGGTCGAGTGTGTTTTGCGGGGCGGGAGACTTGCTCAGCATTGTCGGACTCGGGACTTCGCTCAACGGACTTCTTTAACGGACCTGGCTTTTGACGAAATCCTTCACGATCCCCACGATGCCGCGCGACAGCAGGCTATCGAAGGCATCGACGAAATGGTCGACATGCTCGCGCTGGCAGATCAGCGGCGGCTCGAGACGGATGACGTTGCGGTTGTATTCGGTGAAGGCGACGAGCACGTCATAGTCGCGCAGCAACAGCGCGCCGACGAAGCCCGACAGCGAGCCCTTCAGCTTGTCGTCGAGGACGCTGACGATCGGACGCAGCACCATCGGCAAGGTCTGCGAGAAGTCGTGGAACTCGAGCCCGACCATAAAGCCTTTGCCGCGCACATCCTTCATGATCTTCGGGTACTTCTGCTTCAGCGCCTGCAGGCGCTGAAGCAGATAGTCGCCGGTAGTGGCGGCGTTGTCGATCAGCCCCTCATCATAGAGCACGTTGATGCCCTCGATCGCGGTGACGCAGGCCTCGCCCATGCCGCCAAAGGTGGCCATGGCATGGATCATCGCCGTCTTCGGCGTGCCATAGGCCTTCATATAGACCTCGCGCCGGGCGATCATCGCGCCGACCGCCGCCTTGCCGGCGCCGAGCGATTTCGCCAGCGCCGCCACATCGGGCACGACGCCATAATGCTCGAAGGCATAGAAGCGTCCCGAACGGCCATAGCCGCACTGCACTTCGTCCGCCACCCACAGCACGCCATACTGGTCGCAGAGCACGCGCAATTTCTGCCAGTATTTGGCCGGCGCCTGGATGATGCCGCCGCCGCCCTGGATTGTCTCAAGCACTATGACGCCGACCTCCGGGTCGGAGCGGAACAGCCGCTCGACCGCTTCGATATCGGCGAACGGAATGCGAACGGTGTTCTCAGCCATCTTGAAGTCCGCGCGGTAGAGCTGGCCATCGGTAATGCCGAGCACGCCCTTGGTCTTGCCGTGGAAGGAATTCTCGGCATAGACGATTTTTGGCCTCTTCGGCCCGGCGGCGCGCTCGGCGAGCTTCACCGCCGCTTCCATCGCTTCCGAACCCGACGAGCCCAGAAACACCATGTCGAGATCGCCGGGCGAGCATTTGGCGATGTTGTGCGCAAGGGCCGATGCATATTGCGACATGAAGGCGATGGCGATTTCCTGGCGCTTCTCCTCCTGGAATTTGCGCCGGGCCTCCAGGATGCGCGGATGGTTGTGGCCGAAGGCCAGCGAACCGAAGCCGCCGAAGAAGTCGAGAATCTTGCGGCCGTTCTGGTCGATGTAGAACATGCCTTCGGCACGCTCGATCTTGATCTTGTGGAAGCCGAGCAGCTTCATGAAATGCAGCTGGCCCGGATTGAGATGCGCCTTGAACAAGTCGGTCATGCGCGCAACATCCATCGCCTTCGCCTGCTCGACGCTGATCAGGTCGGGCTTGGCGATGGCGGTAGGCGACAACGCCGGCGCGCCGACCATGGTGCGCGCGTTCGTCTGCTCAGGCTTGGCCATGACGGTCATTTCGGAGTTCTCCTGGTCGTCCCACCTATTCGGCGGGGACATGATTTGCGGTGACGGCAAGCCCGTCTTTCTTGGCGCGGTATTCGCTGTAGGCGGCGATCAGCATGTCCTCGTCGCGATATTGCGGCACCCAGCCGAGCTGGCGCTCGGCCTTGGATACGTCGAGCACGCACTCCTCATCGGCGATCAGATATTGTTCGGGATCCATGATCGGCATGTTCATGAGATCGAGCAGGTCGAGGGTGCGCTTGACCGCCCAGCCCGGCGTCGGGATCAGCAGCGACTTCGAGCCGGCATGCTTGATCAGGTCGCCCAGCAATTTCTTCACCGGCGGCGGATTGAGGGAGCCCAGATTATAGGCCTGGTTGGGCACGCCTGCCTTCCAGGCCGCGCGGGCAGCTTCCGCGCAATCGAACACCGAGATGAACTGATAGGGGTTCTTGCCCGAGCCGATCATCGGCACAGGAAAATTCCAGTCGATCAGTTTGAACAGCTTTTCCAGGATCCCGAGCCGGCCGGGACCGATGATCAGACGCGGGCGAAACAGCGAGATCGACATGCCGCGCTTGCGCCATTGAGCGGCGAGCTCCTCGGTCTTCTGCTTCGACCAGCCATATTCGCCGAGCGGTGCGACCGGGTGCTCCTCGGTCATCGGCTGGGTGACCGTGTGGCCGTAGATCATGTCCGTGGTGTAGTGGACGAGCTTGGACGCGCCGGCCTTGTCCATCGCCTGCATGATGTGTTCGGTGCCATGGAAATTCACCGGAAAGAAGAAGTCGTGACGCTTGGCCCGCACCTGGATCGGCGACAGCATTTTGGCCGACAGGTTGTAGATCATGTCGTCGGCCTTCAATCCGATGTTAGCCACCGAGGCCGTATCCGTGACATCGCAGGTGACGAAGCGAACGTTGCGATAGTGCGTCAGGTCGCTCTTGACGATGTCGGCAACGACAACCTCTTCACCATCGGCCACAAGCTTCGGGGCAAGATGACGGCCGACGAAGCCGTCGCCGCCGAAAATAACATGTCTCATCGAACGATCTCGTTTGTCTGGATCTTGTCGGGGATGATGGAAGCGGTTTGGTCGTCATGCCCGCGCCCGCCCAAGTCTCGACCGCTTTGCGCGATCAGCACGGTGCCAACGCAGATGAAGGCGATGCCGGCAATGCGCCAGGCATTGAGGTCCTCGCGGAAGATGAAATAGGCGAAGATCGCAACCGCGACATAGGCAAGGCTGAGGAACGGATACGCAAAGCTGAGCTCGACCTTGGACAGCACGTAGAGATGCGAAGCCATCGAGATGACGAAGGTGCACAGGCCGAGAAACACCCATGGGCTGAAAACGACCTGCAACAGCCTCAACAGCGGATTGGTGCCTTCGAACGAAATGGGACCGAGCGACATCATGCCTTGCTTCAGCATCAGCTGCGCGGCGGCATTGGTCATGACCGTGAACAGAATGAAGACGATGTATTTCATATTTTGCACCCGCCACTCGCAACGGTCCTATTACTAACCTGCAAACATTTCGTGAAGTCACGACAATGCTTTGAGTAAACTACGGAACTTACGATCTATTCACCATGACTTATTCGGATTGTACCTATTCAGCTGCCTCGACACGCCTTGGCCGGACGTTGAGCATTTTCGCCGTCCGCAGCCAGAAACTGGACACGAAAGCCGGGTCGCGCAGCGCTTCAAGCCGCTGCCAATTCGGGAAGGAGGCCGCGAAAGTATCAGCGCCCATGCGCGCATCCTTGTACGGGTTGACCGCGCCGCCGGCCGCGACCGTGATGCGGTCGAGTTCGCTGAGCAGGGCCAGCGTCCTGTCGCCGCGATTGGGGAAATCCAGCGTCAACGTGAAGCCTGGCCGCGGAAAGGACAGCAGCCCCGGCGAGCGGATCGAGCCGAAGCGCTTCAACACGGTGAGGAAAGAGCCCTGCCCGGCCCGTCGCGCCGCATCGAGCAGCGCCGGCACGGTCTGACGCGCGACATTTTCCGGCACCAAGCTCTGGTGCTGGTAGAGACCTTTCGGGCCATACAGCCGATTCCAGTCGCCGACACCATCAAGCGGAAAGAAAAAGCCCTGGTAGCCGGTTTGGCTCGGCCCCGGCGAGCGCCCCTTCTTCCACCGATAGGCGGCGTTGAAGGCGGTGAGGAACGGCCGGTTGAGCACATTGAACGGCGGCTGGAACGGCACTGAAAAACGGGAGCCGGCGCGAGACGCCGCATGCGAGCCATACTCGGCATGATTGCCTGTCAACAACAGGCCGCGCCCGCGGCCATGGCCGCCGGCAAGCTGGTCGATCCAGGCGACGGCATATTCATTGGCCTGGTCGGCGGCCTCGGCCAGTTCGAAGAATTCGCCGAGATCGGCAAACCGCGTTACCTTCTCGGCGATGTCGAGCGAATGCACCCGCATCAGCCGGATCGAGGCCGACAGGATCAGGCCGGTCAGCCCCATGCCGCCGATCGTCGCCGCAAACAGCCTTGCATTGTCGGTTGCCGAGCAGGTGTAGGTCCGCCCGTCCGAGCGCAGCAGCGTGAACGACTCGACATGGCAGCCAAAGGTGCCGCGCCGGTGATGGTTCTTGCCATGGACGTCATTGGCGATCGCGCCGCCAAGGGTGACGAACTGGGTGCCTGGGACGACAGTCGGAAAGAAACCGTAAGGTGCAGTGTGCGCAATGATATCGGAGAGGAACACGCCGGCCTCCGCCTCGAGCAGGCCGGTCTCGGCATTGAAGGCGCCGATGCGGTTCAGCGGCCGCATGTCCACGACCGCACCTGGCCCGTTCTGGCAGGAATCACCGTAGGAGCGGCCATTGCCATAGGCGAGCAGAGCGTTCTTTGTCGCCTTGCCGCTTCGCATCAGCGCGATGGCATCGTCGGCCGCGATGGCTCGCTTTGCGGCCGGCGTGGCGAGGCCAAAACTCCGGTACCGTTCGCCGGCCATCCCCTACCAGCCTCCCGCGACCAGAAGGGCGGCGCCGATCACCACGACGATCTGGCTTCGCCAGTCGCGAATGATGAAGATGACCGGATCGTCATTCATCTCGTTGCGGCGCGCCAGGATCCAGACCCGCATGGTCAAATACAGCACGATCGGCGCCAGCGGCCAGACCAGCCAGGGATGCGGATAGAGTTCGCGTACCGCGACGCTGTCCATGTACAGCGCCAGCACCAGCGCCGAGGAGAAGGCCGACGCCATTCCTGCCTGGGCGACGATCTCCTGGTCTTCGATGCGGTAGCCGCGGCCGGCAATGCGCTCGCCCACCGGAATGGCTGTGGTGCGCAGTTCGACATAGCGCTTCACCAGCGCCAGCGACAGGAAGAAGAAAATCGAGAAGGCGAGCAGCCAGAACGAGACTTCGACCCCGGTCGCCGCAGCACCTGCCAGCACACGCACAGTGTATAGCCCCGCCAGCGTCAGTACGTCGGCCAGGAGCATGCGCTTGAACGACAGCGAATAGGCTGTGGTCACCACCAGATAGCCGGCGAGCACGCCCAGGAACTCGATCGGCAACAGAAGCCCGGCGGCAATGCCGATCGCCAGCAGCACCGCCATCGCGCCGAGACCGAACGGGATCGACAAAGCGCCGCTGGCGAAAGGTCGGTTGCGTTTGGTCGGATGCTTGCGGTCGAGCGCAAGGTCGAAGAAATCGTTGAGAATGTAGATGGCGGAAGCCACGGCGCTGAAGGAGACGAACGCCAGCAGGCATTGCCAGATCATGTTGATGTTGAAGTATTCATGCGACAGCACCATCGGCACCGCGATCAGCGAATTCTTCAGCCACTGATGCACGCGCAGCATCTTGACGAATGTCTTCAATGTCCTTTTCGGCGCCGGCATCCTTTCGGCGCTATGCGCGGCCTGCCAGCGCTTCGCATGGCGGTCGGGCGCCACGACGATGGCCTTGCGTGCGGCTCCGAAAACCTTGACGTCGTGCCGGCTGTTGCCGGCATAGTCGAAACCGCCGTCGCCATAGGCGGCGATGAGCGCGTCGCGCTTGCGGCCCGAGGTCATGTTGTGGGGACCGTCGGTCGCCAGCACATAGTCGAAGACGCCCAGATGCGCCGCGATCGCCTCGGCGAACTTGCGTGGCGTACCGGTCGCCAGCACGATCTTGCGTCCGTCGCTATGGTCGGCGAGCAGCCGCTGCAGCAGCGCTTCGCGATAGGGCAGCGAGGCCGGATCGATATCGATGCGGTCGGCGATGGCTTGTTTCAGCCGCGCCGGGCCGGCGGCCAGCCAGTACGGGACCAGGAAAACATAGAGCGGATTCTTCTTGAGCAGGATGAACAGGCCTTCCCAAAGAAGATCGGTCGCAATCAGCGTGCCGTCGAGGTCGACCGCAAGCGGGATTGCGTTCTTGTCCGACCGCGCATCCATGTCCGTTCTGCCCTATTCATAACCGGTTGCGCCGTGTTTCGGCGTCTTCGCACCGGTATAGCGGCGGAACGGCGTATTGAACGTTAAAACGCACGGTTGCAGCCGGTAGGCGCCACGATATTTCCCGCGTCATTGTTAAGCAATCGCTACCGCGAACAATAAAAGGCCGGGCATTGCCCGGCCTTTACTACATCTGCTTGCCGACTTTACTTGATGCGGGCAACGCCACCTGAGATTTCGACCGTTTCCGAGCCGGTCAGGGCCTCGAGGTCACCATTGGGCAAGGTGACGAAACAGCCGTTCGGGCAGAATTCCACGGTTTCGCCGGCGGCCAGCGCCAGCTCCGTCTTGCCGCCGCCTTCCGTCACGATCAGCGTACGGGTCTCAGCATCCTTGTTGACCGCGCTGGCGGCAAAGGCCGAGCCACTCGCTGCGGTAAGAGCGATGGCGACGACGAGCGACTTCCACATTTTGCAATATCGGTGTTTCCACACCGCCTCTGTTGCATTTCGCAAGGCATTCTCGCCTTTGCATGTGAGCTTATAGGAGATGCAAGCTGAACCGCAACTGAATGCCGCATTCATGCCGCAATTGGTTTGGGAGGAGCTTGGGGCCTTAGCTGGGATCGGGTTTGCGGGCCTTGCGACCAGTTTTGGCCAGCCGCTTCGCCTCGGCGGCGGCTCTGGCCTCCGCCTGCTCCTTCTCGGCGAACTCGACCTCGATCTTGTCGTCGTCGATCGGCCATGCGTCGGTCTGCTTGACCTTGACCTCGGCGCGCGGCGTCGAGGGGATTTCTATGTGCTCGGCGTCAAAAGCATCGAGAACGGCAAAGCGGATATCGTTCTGAACGATGGCGCCGTTCAGCACATCGGCCAGGAACACGCGGATCTCGAACTCGAGTGCTGCCGGCCCGAAATTGGTGAACAGGACGAAGGGTTCCGGGTTCTTCAGCACCAGCGCATGGCCGCGCGCAATCTCAAGCAGGACCGCGTGTACCCGCTTGACGTCGCTGCCATATGCGACCCCGACCTTGATCTCCACACGTCCGAGCTTGTTGCGGTGCGTCCAGTTGCCGACGGCGTTGTTGATGAGGTTCGAATTGGGCAGGATCACCGATTGCCGCTGGAAGGTCTCGATTTCGGTGGCGCGCACGCTGATCTTCTTGACCGTGCCTGATGTGTCGCCGGCGACGATCCAGTCGCCGACCTTGAACGGCCGCTCGGCGAGAAGGATCAGGCCGGACACGAAGTTGGACACGACATTCTGCAGGCCAAAGCCGATACCCAGCGAGAGTGCGCCTGCAACGAGCGCCAGGTTGGAGAGATCGATGCCCGCCGCCGAGATGCCGACGAGCCCAGCGAGCGCGACGCCGGCATAGCCGACCGCCAGCCGGATCGAGTTGCGCACGCCGGTATCGACCTTGCCGCGCGCCATTACCGAGCCGTCGAGCCAGCCCTGGAACCAGCGGGTCAGGAAATAGCCTATGATGAAGACGACGATTCCGGTGAGGATGCCGGTGACCGAAATCGTCACCGAACCGACGGTGACGCCTGTCGCCAATTTATAGCCCCAGGCCTGGATATCGCCGGGCTGGAAGCCCCACATCAACAGGATCAGCGGCAGGAACACCAGCACGATCATCAGGTTGATGGCGACGCTGACGACGAGGCCGAGTTGGTCGAGCGCGGTGTCCTCATAGCTGGAATTGGTCTTCAGCCAGCGCCCGATGGACGTGCCGGCGAAACCACCCTCCTCGCCGATCTCGCGTGCCGACAGGAAGCCGATATAGGCGGTGAGCAGGATGGTGCCGGTGACCACGACCTGCAACGAGACGAAGATGGCAAGACCGATATAGCCGAACAGCGCCGCCGCAATCGTGAACAGGCCGAGCGCGACACAGGTGTAGCGCAGCCAGGCCGGCCAGGGGCGCCAGCGCCCGTCGGCATCCTTGTAAGGCTTCAGCAGCGCCATAAGGATCAGGATTACGCCCACGATGACGGTGGCGACAAAACTCCTGGCCACCGTCAGCGACAGGGGCGAGCCCATCTTGTCGTTGACGATCGACAGGAAATTGTTGATGCCGATGACGACTGCCATGGCCGTCGTCAGCCGCACCAGCCAACGCGCCGGGCCGGTCTCGACCTGGATCAGGCGCCAGTTCGGCATGCTGGGCGACAGCGCCGCATTGGTCAGGCGGTTGACACAGAACACTATGGCGATGACGGCTGCCAGAGCATTGAGGAAAACGCCTATGTCGCCGCGCAGCACATTGTAGTAATTGTACAGGAACACCGTCGAGGCGAGGAAGGCGCTGACCGCCAGCGTCGGCAGCAAAGTCGACCAGAACGCCACCGACAGGCGGCTGAGATACGTCGGATCTTCAACCGACGCGTCGGGCTCGAAGATGCGCCCAAACAGGCGGCGCCCGCCGACCAGAAGCACCACGGCCAACGCAAGCGCCATGAGGGTCGCCGCGAGCATCGCCTGGAACTTGAACTTGAAGGCAAAGCTCAGCCACGATGACACCGCCCTGTAGAAGTTGGCGTATTCGTCCCTTGCGTCGGAAAACACCTGCGGGCTCAGTGCATCGGACAGCACATAGCGCTTGGTTAGGCCGCTGCGAAACAGCTCGCTGCGCATATTGCCGATCTTCTCGATCAGCGCATTGATGCGGATCGACAGGTTCTGCGCGCCGGCGATGACGGCGTTGATCTCCGCCTTTTCCGACGCCAGCGCCTGGCGCTCGCCGGTCACGATATCCGGTTCAGGCGGCTGTCCGGCAGCCGGGGGCGCACCAAGCTGCTCAAGCCTCGAATTGATCTCCCCCAGCCGGGACCGGAACGCCAGCGCGCTGTTCAGCGCAGCGCGCGACAGCTCTTCCAGCTGCAGGCGGATCTCGACGAGGGTGGTGTCATCGACGCCGTCCTCCTGGACTTTCTTCTCCAGAGCGTCGGTTTTCGTCGTCAAACCCTGCAGGATTTTCTGCTGGTCGGCGACCAGCCCGGCAGGCGCCTGGCCCAGCCCCTGCGCCATCGCGCCGAACGAATGCGGCGCCAAGGCAACGAGCGCGAGGACCAGGATCAGGCGAAAGAAGCGAAAAAGCATAATGGTGGCGACTCAAAGGGCGGCAAGGCCGCTTCTAAAGCGGTCCTTGATAGAGACGCTCATCCCGTGGGGCAAGTCGTGGCGAAGCATGACAGTTGGGCGCCTTGCGGGAGTCGGCCAGTCGAAAAGCCATGGCGCAATCTTGGCTTTGCGCACGCCGCCTGCTCTATAGTCTGCCGCATCGCACCCGAGCCGGATGGCTTCAGGTCTGTTGGACCTGAAATCATCCGGCTCTAAAAATCAAAGATATAGAGCATGATGTCGTCCGAAAACCGCTTCACACTTTTCGGCATCATGCTCTAGGGATGACATGAAGAATGGCGGAATATTCAGCCCTTTCGCTTCTCACGAACGCGCTCAAGGGAAACAAGGACTGGAAGCCGGCCTGGCGCAAGCCCGACCCCAAGGCTTCCTATGACGTCATCATCATCGGTGGCGGCGGCCACGGCCTGTCGACGGCGTACTATCTGGCCAAGGAGCACGGCATCACCAATGTCGCGGTGCTGGAAAAGGGCTGGCTGGGTTCCGGCAATGTCGGCCGTAACACCACGGCGGTGCGCTCCAACTACCTTTTGCCGTCCAACACCCGCTTCTACGAACATTCGATGAAGATGTGGGAGAACCTTTCGCACGACCTCAACTACAACGTCATGTTCTCGCAGCGCGGCTGCCTGAACCTGGCTCACACGCCGGCCCAGTTCGACGACTTGGCCAGGCGCGGCAACGCCATGCGCCATCTCGGCGTCGATGCCGAGCTGATGAGCACCGCCGAGATCGCGCGCCTGGTCCCGGCGCTGGACATGTCGTCCTCCGCGCGCTTTCCGATCGTCGGCGGCCTGATGCAGCCGCGCGCCGGCACCGCCCGTCACGATGCGGTGGCCTGGGGCTATGCCCGCGGCGCCGACCGACGCGGCGTCGACATCGTCGAGAATTGCGAGGTCACCGGCTTCCTGCGCGACGGCGACCGCATCACCGGCGTGCAAACGACGCGCGGAGAGATCCGCGGCAAGAAAGTTGCCGTGGCCGTTGCCGGCAGCACCGGACGGGTGATGCAGCTTGCCGGCATCGACAGGATGCCGATCGAGAGCCATGTGCTGCAGGCCTTCGTCACCGAATCGCTGAAACCTTTCGTCGACACGGTGCTGACCTTCGGCATGGGTCATTTCTACATGTCGCAGTCCGACAAGGGCGGCCTCGTCTACGGCGGTGACATCGACGGCTACAACAGCTACGCTCAGCGCGGCAACCTGCCCATCGTCGATGAGGTGATGAGCGAGATGCTGGCGCTGTTTCCCGGCCTTGCGCGTGTACGCATGCTGCGCTCATGGGGCGGCGTCTGCGACATGTCGATGGACGGTTCGCCGATCATCACCACCGGCCCGCTGCCGGGCATGTATCTCAATTGCGGCTGGTGCTATGGCGGCTTCAAGGCGACGCCGGCCTCGGGCTGGTGCTTCGCATACACCATCGCCAAGGACGAACCGCACGCGTTCAACGCGCCGTTCACGCTCGACCGTTTTTATCGCGGCCTAGTGATTGACGACAAGGGCCAGGGCGCAACGCCCCGGCTGCATTAGGGTTCAAACAAATGCTTATCACTTGTCCCTATTGCGGCCCGCGCGACGTCATCGAGTTCACCTATCAGGGCGACGGCAACCGCGAGCGCCCGCAGCCCAACTTGCAGGACCTCGACGCCTGGAACGCCTATGTCTACGATCGGCTGAACCCGGCCGGCGACCACAATGAGATCTGGCAGCATTCCGGCGGCTGCCGCACCCATCTGAGGATGGTGCGCAACACGGTCACGCATGAGATTTCCAGCACCGGTTTCGCCCGCGGCGACCACAATGCCGCCGCCCGGCACAAAGCCGGAGGCAAGTCGTGAGCCCGCGCCGCACCGAGACCGGCGGCCGCATCGACCGCCTGCGCACCATCCGCTTCACCTTCGACGGCACGCCTTACACCGGCCATGGCGGCGACACGCTGGCCTCGGCGCTGCTTGCCAACGGCGTGACGCTTTTCGGCCGCTCGTTCAAATACCACCGCCCGCGCGGCCTGCTCTCGGCCGGCGTCGAGGAACCGAACGCGCTGGTGACGGTGCTGCGCGGCGAAGTGCGCGAGCCCAACATCGCCGCAACCATGGTCGAGATCTATGACGGGCTGGTGGCCGTCAGCCAGAACCGCTTTCCCTCGCTCGCCTGGGACATCAACGCCGTCAACCAGCTCGGCGGCAAGATCCTGGCCGCCGGCTTCTACTACAAGACCTTCATGGGCCCTGTCTTCGGCCCCTTGAAAGGCACCCGCTTCTGGATGTTCTGCGAGCATTTCATCCGCCGCGCCGCCGGCCTGGGCCGCGCCGGTATTGCCGCCGACACCTCGCGCTACGAGCGCATGAACGCGTTTTGCGACGTGCTGGTGGTCGGCTCCGGCCCGGCCGGCCTGTCAGCCGCCAAGGCCGCTGCCGACCAGGGCGCGCGCGTCATCCTGGCCGAACTCGAGCCGCGTTTCGGCGGCTCGGCCAACTGGTCCGGCGAGACCATCGACGGCGCGCCGGCCGCCGACTGGGCGGCGCGCACCGTCAGCCAGCTTGAGGGCCATGACACGGTCCGCCTGCTGCCGCGCACCACAGTGTGGGGCTATTACGACGGCAACACGCTGGCGGCACTCGAGCGCGTCACCGACCACAAGGAAACGCCTGGGAAGGGCGAGCCGCGCCATCGCTACTGGGCGATCCGCGCCAAAACGGTGGTGCTGGCCACTGGCTCTTTCGAGCGGCCGCTTGTGTTTCCCGGCAATGACCGGCCGGGCATCATGCTGGCGCATGCCGGCGAGCGCTACGCCAATGATTATGGCGTGCTGCCCGGCGACAGGATCGCGCTGTTCACCAACAATGACAGCGCCTATCGCTCGGCGCTGGCGCTGAGGAAGGCCGGGGCGGCTATTGTCGCCATCGTCGATGTGCGCCCCGAGCTTTCGGCCGAAATGCGCAGCCTCGCCACCGAGGCCGAAGCCGAAATCCTCTCCGGCCATGCCGTGGTCGCCACCGAAGGCGGCAAGGCGCTCTCCGGCCTCAAGGTGCAGCGCTTCGACATGACCTCGGGCGCGCTCAGCGGTGACGCCCGCAGCATCCACGCCGATTGCCTGCTGATGTCGGGTGGCTGGTCGCCGACCATCCATCTCGCCAGCCAGGCCGGTGCCAGAGCCGAATGGAACCCTGCCCGCCAGGCCTTCCTGCCGCCGAAACCGACTCGGCAATGGATTGGCGCCGGCGCTTTCAACGGCAGCTTTTCGACCGTCGAAGCCATCACTGAGGGCCGTGCAGCCGGCCTGTCCGCCGCGGGCGGAGCGGCTGCGCCGGCAGCTTTGCCGGATGTCGAAGCAGCCCCGGGAAACCCCGATCCGGCGCCGGTGTTCGAGATCAAAGCCAAGGGAAAAAGCTTCGTCGACTTCCAGCATGACGTGACTGCCGAAGACGTGCGGCTGGCGCATCGCGAAGGTTTTGTCTCCGTCGAGCATCTGAAGCGCTACACCACGCTCGGCATGGCGACCGACCAGGGCAAGAACTCCAACGTTCCGGGCCTCGCTATCATGGCCGAGGCGTTGGGCAAACCGATCCCCGAAGTCGGAACGACGCGCTTCCGCCCGCCCTATTCCGCGGTGTCGATCGGCTCGCTTGCCGCCGAACGCTTCGGCGATCTGAAACCCGAGCGCCTGACGCCCATGCATGACTGGCACCTCGCCAATGGCGCAACGATGTATTCCGCTGGCCTCTGGTATCGACCAATGATCTACGGCCTTGCCGGCGAGACGGTCGAGCAGGCCTATGTCCGTGAAGCCAGGGCGACGCGCGAAAGCGCCGGCATCGTCGACGTCTCGACGCTGGGCAAGATCGCCGTTCAGGGACCGGATGCGGGCGAATTCCTCGACCGGGTCTACACCAACATGTTTTCCACCCTCCCCGTCGGCAAGGCCCGCTACGGCCTGATGCTGCGCGAGGACGGGCTGGCCTTCGACGACGGCACCACATGGCGGCTCGGCGAACAGGATTTCCTGATGACGACCACCACGGCCAACGCCGGCAAGGTGATGCAGCATCTGGAATATTTCCTCGACGTCATCTGGCCGGAGCTCAAAGTGCACGTCACCTCGGTAACCGACGAATGGGCGGGCGCGGCCATCGGCGGGCCGAAGGCGCGGGCCATCCTCGCCGCCTGTGTCACCGGCACCGCGGTCGACAACACAGCCCTGCCGTTCATGGGCATCGTGCGCGGCGAGATATCAGGCGTGCCGGTGATGATTTGCCGGCTGTCCTTCTCCGGAGAAATGGCCTTCGAGGTCTATTGCGGCGCCGGCTACGGCACCCATGTCTGGGAAGCCCTTATCGAAGCCGGCAAGCCGTTCGGCCTGGTCACCTACGGGCTGGAGGCGTTGGGCACGATGCGCATCGAAAAGGGCCATGTCACCGGCGCGGAGATCGACGGCCGCACCACGGCGCGCGACCTGCATCTCGACTGGATGCTGTCGAAGAAGAAGCCGTTCATCGGCTCGGCGATGATGGACCGCGAAGGCCTGATCGCGCCCGAGCGGCTGCAGCTGGTCGGCCTAGTCTCGCTCGACAATCGGCCGTTCAATGGCGGAGCCCACCTCGTCGAGGAACTGGACGAAGCCAATCCGCACGACTCCATCGGCCATATCACCGCCTGCTGCTACTCGCCGGCGCTGGGCAAGCACATCGCGCTGGCTTTGGTCGAGGGCGGCAAGGCGCGCCATGGCACCCGGGCATTCGTCTCCGATCCGCTGCGCAAGCGGTTCGGGCCGGTCGAAATCGTCTCCAACCATTTCTACGACCCGGACGGGAGCCGCATGCATGGCTGAGCGCCAATCACGTGAACGCCAGCCACCCGAGCGGCTCTCGCCGCTCGAGCCGGTGTTCCATCCGGGTTCGCACGGCAACTTCGAGCATGGCGTCGATGTCATTCTGACCAAAATCAGGCCAGGCTCGATTCTGCAGCTGGCCGCATGGCCCGGCGCGGAAAAGCAGCTGATCGAGGCGATCGGCAAGGTCACCGGCCTCGATTTGCCCGATGGCGCCGGCGGCGGCGTTGCCAAGGACGGCAAGGCCGTGTTTGGTTTCGCGCCTGGAAAATTCACCGTCGTCGACGAGGCCGAGGGCTTGGCGGCGAGTTTTGCCCGGGACGTAACCCCGGTAATCGGCACGATCACCGACCTGTCGCATGGCCGCACCGCTATCCGCATCGCCGGCCCTAAGGCCGAATGGGTGCTGGCGAAATTCTTCGCCATCGACTTCGCCCTGCCTGCCTTCCCCATAGGCGCCGGCCGTTCGACCACCCATCACGACGTCTTTGCGCAGATCCAGCGCACCGGCGCCGACCAGTTCGATATCTATGTCTTCCGCTCCTTCGCCCGCTCGTTCTGGAAGGCGCTCTGCCATGCCAGCGAGGAGGTCGGCTACGAGGTTCAGTAGGGCCGACAGCCGTTCTGGCCTCAAGGCCAGCCGGTTCTGCCGCTAGAGAATGCTCCAATGGAAGCCCATGGTGGGGAACGTGGCCCAACCGGCCCAGGGGATTACAAAGATCCCGTCTCAGAGTCGGCATCGTCATTTGGTTCGAACATCCCCATGACCGCAGAACTATCCGCCGGCGCCACGGATCGCGCCGATGTGTCGGCCAGAGCCTTGCTCCTGCTGCCGCTCACGGTCGCCTGCGGCGTGTTCATGACCAGCCTCGACCAGAATGTCGTGGTCACCGCCCTGCCCCGGCATCAGCGACAGCCTCGGCCGGCCGCCGAGCCAGCTCGGCCTGTTGATCACCGTCTATGTCGCCAGCCTGATCATCTCGATGCCACTCGGCGGCTGGGCCGCCGACCGCTTCGGCCTGCGCAACGTTTACTGCTTCGCCTTGCTGGTGTTCGCCGCGTCATCGGCGCTGTGCGGCCTGTCCAACGACATCTGGACGCTGGTCGGCGCCCGCGCGCTGCAAGGCTTCGGCGGCGCCTTGATGGGGACGCTCGGCCAGGTCGTCATCCTGTCGACCTTCCCGCGCAGCCGCACGCTGAAGATCAACATGTATATTTCGCTGGCCGGCCAGTCCGGACCGCTGGTCGGCCCGCTGGTCGGCGGCGCGCTGACGACTTATATCTCCTGGCGCTGGATCTTCTTCATCAACGTGCCGTTCGCGCTGGCGGCGGCCGTTCTTGCCGCCTCGCTGTTTCCGACTGTTACCAAACCGGTGCGCACGCCGTTCGATTTCCCGGGCTTCCTGCTGGTCGGCAGCGGCATGGTCCTGCTGGTCTTCGGTATGGATTCGCTTGCGGCCAAAGACGCCGCCGGCAGCATGATCGCGGCCGAGCTGACGCTGGCGATCGTCATCCTGACGCTTGCCTCCTTCTACTGCCTGCGCGCCCGCAACCCCTTGCTTGACCTGAAACTCCTGCGCATCCGCACCTTTCGCATCTCCTTCCTCACCGGTGGTGGGCTGGACACGATCGGCCTCAGCTCGGTCGTTTTCCTTTTGCCGCTGATGTTCCAGCTCGGCTTCGGCATGAGCGCGGTGCAGGCGGGATCGCTGACTTTCGTCGCCGCAATCGGCTCGCTGATCATGCGTGTCTTCATGCCGCGCCTGCTCAACCGTTTCGGCTTTCGCCGCGTGCTGGTCGTCAACACGCCGATCGTTGCTGCCTTGGTAGCGGGCTTCGCCTTGATTGAGGCGACCACGCCGGTCTGGATTGTGCTAGCCTATATCTTCGCCTTCGGCGTTCTGCGCTCGGCGCAGTGGGCTTCGACCGGCAACCTCGCCTATTCCGACATCGCGCCCGACCAGCTCGCCCGCTTCAGCGCGCTCTACTACATACTGTGGCAGTTGGGGGTAGCGATCAGCGTCGGCCTGGCGGCGGCGCTGTTGTCGTTCCTGGCTGGCGGCGGGCCGGCGGTGACCAACGATTTCCGCATCCTGTTCGTGGTCGAGGGCGTCATCACGTTGTGCGCGCTGATCGCCTATCTCAGACTGACACCGCAGGACGGTGCCCATGTCAGCGGCCATGGCGCGCAGATGAACGTGGAATAAGGCCCCGGTAGCCGAGGCCTAGCCGCTGAACGTCACCCACTCTTCCAGCGGCACGCGGTCGGTGCGGAAGTCGTTTTCGGGTTTCGACGTATCCTCGAGGCCGAGCGCCATGCCGCAGACGACGATCTCCTCGTCGGGGATGTTGAGCACCGGCCGGATCTGCCGGTGATAGGGCGCGAAGGCGGCCTGCGGGCAGGTGTGCAGGCCCCTGCCTCGCGCCGCCACCATGATGTTCTGCAGGAACATTCCGTAGTCGATCCACGAGCCCTGGTTCAGCCGCCGGTCGATGGTGAAGATCATGCCGACCGGCGCGTCGAAGAAGACGAAGTTGCGGTCGTGCTGGGCGCGCATCTTGTCGACCTCGCGGCGGCCGATGCCGAGTGCCCCATAGAGCCCGAAACCGTTGGCGCGGCGGCGGGTGAGATACGGCTCGAAGAACTGGGTGGGGTAATAGCGATACTCGTCCCAATCGGCCTTTTCGGCCCGGATACCGGAATTCAGGATGGCATCGGTGATCTGCTGCTTGACGTCGCCCTTGACGACATAGACCCGCCAGGGCTGCATATTGGTGCCCGAAGGCGCGCGCGCGGCGACGCCAAGAATGGCTCGGATCGTCTCGTCATCGACCATGTCGGGCAGGAAGGCGCGCACTGAACGGCGCGAGATGATCGCCTCATCGACAACAGCCGCGTTTTGCGCTGCCAGGCCATTTTTTTCCAGCATGGGCCGTCCCTTTGCGCACACTTCGAAAGCCGAACCGGCTATCGGAGAAGACCTTGCGCAGATTTCAATCCTTGGTCGCCGACCCGCATTCCCACACCCGCCGCTCGTGCCAGAGCCTTTGCATGAACCTCCAAAATCGCGCAAGCAAATCTTGTGTGCCCATGAAAATTAGCTTGATTTTTTCACGGACATGAGCTCTCATGAAATTCATTTCCGGATTTTCATCAAGTGAGCGTTTTGCCCCCAGCTATTCCCAAAACATTGCAGGGACCTGACGAGCGCCTGCTGGCGAGCGACATCCGTGCGCTGCGCAAGGCGCGTGGGCTGACGCTGGCTGAGATCGCGCTGAAGCTTGGCCGCTCTGTCGGCTGGGTCAGCCAGGTCGAGCGCGGCCTATCTATCCCTTCACTTGGCGACCTCAGGGCCTTCGCAGACCTGTTCGGCGTGCCGCTCAGCCTGTTCTTCAGCCACGACGTGCCGATCGAGAAGGAGCGCGGCGTTGTCGTGCGCGCCGGCAGCCGGCGCACGCTTGGCACAAGCGAATCCGGCCTGGTGGAGGAGCTTCTGTCGCCCGATCTCGGCGGTAGTTTCGAGATGGTGCGTTCGATCTTCGCGCCGGGCGCCGAGATGAAGAGCGAGCAGCTGCGGCCGACCGAGGAAGCCGGCTACATCGCCTCTGGCATTTTCGAGATCGAGATAGCCGGCGTCTGGCACCGGCTCGGCGAAGGCGATTCCTTCCGCTTCGAGCGCAAGCCGTACCGCTGGCGCAATCCCGGCACCGAGCCGGCCGTGATCATCTGGGTGGTTTCGCCGCCTGTCTACTGAACGAGGGGTTTCTAATATGGCCGGTTTGCCGACCACGGCACGCGTGGTGATCATCGGAGGCGGTGTCGTCGGCACCTCCTCGCTCTATCACCTTTGCAAGGCCGGCTGGACCGACTGCGTGCTTTTGGAAAAGAACGAGCTGACCTCGGGCTCGACCTGGCATGCCGCCGGCAATGTGCCGACCTTCTCGTCGTCCTGGTCGCTGATGAACATGCAGCGCTATTCGACCGAGCTCTATCGCGGCTTGGCTGATGCCGTCGACTATCCCATGAACTACCACATTACCGGCTCGCTGCGGCTCGCCCACACCAAGGAGCGCATGCAGGAGTTCCAGCGCGCCAAGGGCATGGGCCGCTACCAGGGCATGGACATCGACATTGTCGGCCCTGATGAGATCAAGCGCCGCTATCCCTTCATCGAGACGCATGAATTGAAAGGCGCGCTCTACGATCCGAACGACGGCGACATCGACCCCGCGCAGCTGACGCAGGCACTTGCCAAGGGTGCGCGCGACATGGGGGCAAAGATCATCCGCTTCTGCCCAACCACGGGCGTGCGCCGCGAGAACGACGAATGGGTTGTCGAGACGCCGCAAGGCGAGATCCGTTGCGAGATCGTCGTCAACGCCGCCGGCTACCGAGCCGCGGAAGTCGGCAAAATGTTCGGCCGCGACGTCCCGATGATGGTGATGAGCCATCAGTACATCTTGTTCGAGGAAATCCCCGAACTGGTGGCCTGGTCGAAGGAGCAGGGCAAGAAACTGCCGCTGCTGCGCGACGTCGACACCTCCTACTATCTGCGCCAGGAAAAGAACGGCATGAATCTCGGCCCCTATGAGCGCAATTGCCGCGCGCATTGGGCGACCCACAACGACCCGATGCCGGAGGATTTTTCCTTCCAGCTATTCCCCGACGATCTCGACCGTCTCGAGCACTACCTTGCCGATGCCGTCGCCCGCGTGCCGATCCTGGGCACTGCCGGCCTGTCCAAGGTGATCAACGGGCCGATCCCTTACGCGCCGGACGGCAATCCGCTGATCGGTCCGATGCCCGGCGTTCCCAACGCGTTCGAGGCCTGTGTCTTCACCTTCGGCATCGCCCAGGGCGGCGGCGCCGGCAAGGTGCTGGCCGAATGGGTTACGCAGGGCCAGACCGAATGGGACATGTGGTCTTGCGATCCGCGCCGTTTCACCAGCTTTGCGGCCGCCCCCGACTATAGCGTCGCCAAGGGCATGGAGATCTACGGCAACGAATACGCCATCCAGTTCCCGCGCCATGCCTGGCCGGCCGGGCGCGACCGCAAGCTGTCGCCGATTCACGATCGCATCAAGGCGCTCGGCGCCCAGTTCGACGCCTATAATGGCTGGGAGCGTGCCACCTGGTATGCGCAACCCGGTGACGACACGTCGGAAGAAGCAACACTCACCTTCCGCCGCGACGGGCCGTGGCAGCACCGCGTGCGCGAAGAATGCCTGGCGGTGCGCGACGCCGCCGGCATTCTGGACCTGCCCGGCTTCTCGCGCTTCAACCTCGAAGGTCCTGGCGCAGCCGAATGGCTGGCGCTGCAGGTCACCGGCCTGGTGCCCAAGCCCGGCCGCATCGGCCTCGCCTATTTCGCCGACGACAAGGGCCGCATCGTCACCGAGATGTCGGTGGTGCGCCATGGCGAAGAGCAGATGACGCTGATCACCGCGGCGGTAGCGCAGTGGCACGATTTCGAATGGCTGAAGTCGCGCCTGCCGAAGGACGCGGCTTTCACCCTCACTGACAGAACCGAAGACTATTCGACGCAAATCCTCGCCGGCCCCAGTTCGCGCAAGATCCTGGCCGAGGTCTGTGGCGCGGATCTCTCGCTGCCCTGGCTGACGCATCAGGAAACCACCATCGCCGGCCGCTGGGCGAAGCTGGTGCGGGTATCCTTCGCCGGCGAACTCGGCTGGGAAATCCACACCAAGGTGGGAGACACCGCCGCCATCTTCGACGACGTCTGGACGGCGGGACAAAAACACGGTCTGAAACCGTTCGGCATGTACGCGCTGGATTCGCTGCGCCTCGAAAAGGGCTACCGGACCTGGAAGGGCGACCTGTCGACCGACTATACGGTCCTGCAGGGCGGGCTCGAGCGCTTCGTCAAATGGGACAAGCCCGACTTCCGCGGCAAGGCAGCCCTGCAGAACGAAAAGCAGCAAGGCGTGAAGAAGCGCTTCGTCACGCTGGTGGTCGAAAACCCAGGCGATTGCGACGCGCCGTCCGTGTCGACGCTCTGGCATGACGGCAAGATCGTCGGCGAGACGACGTCCGGCGGATGGGGGCATCGCATCGACAAATCGATCGCGCTCGGCATGCTGCGCGCCGACCTGGCTGAACCCGATACCGCGATCGAGATTGAAATTTTTGGCGATCGTTTCAGGGCGGTCGTGCAGAAAGACGAGCCGCTGTGGGATCCGAAAAACGAAAGACTGAGAGCATGAAGAAAGTCATTCTCACCGATGGCGGCATGGGCCAGGAACTGGTCCGCCGCAGCAGCTCCGAGCCGACGCCGCTCTG
Organism: Mesorhizobium sp. M0761; assembly: GCF_040320205.1. Lineage (NCBI taxonomy): Bacteria > Pseudomonadati > Pseudomonadota > Alphaproteobacteria > Hyphomicrobiales > Phyllobacteriaceae > Mesorhizobium > Mesorhizobium sp. M0761. Next base: position 16,353 of record NZ_JAMYPF010000003.1, on the reverse strand, counting down.
GTCGGCCAGGGTGCTGATCGACGAGCCGGATCTGGTGCGTGGCCTGCATGCCGAATTCATCCGGGCCGGCGCTCGCGTCATCACCATCAACACCTATTCGGCAACGCCGGAGCGGCTCGCGCGGGAAGGAGCAGAAGATCTCTTCAAGCCCTTGCAGAAGCGCGGCATCGAATTGGCAAGACAGGCACGCGACGAGGCAGGCGATGCAGCGATCGCCGGCTGCCTGTCACCGCTGTTCGGCAGCTATGCGCCGGCGCTGGCCATATCGTTCCAGGAGACGCTGGACATCTATCGCCGCATCGTCGCCGAGCAGGCCGATGGCGTCGACCTGTTCCTGTGCGAGACCATGGCCTCAGCCGAGGAAGGCCGTGCGGCCGTTACCGCTGCGTCGGAAAGCGGCAAACCTGTCTGGGTGTCTTGGACTCTCGCCGATCACGGCGCGCCGCGGCTGCGCAGCGGCGAAACAATAGCGGCAGCGGCGGACGCCCTCGACGGCCTGACGGTTGCAGCGCGCCTGGTGAATTGCTGCCGGCCAGAAGCTATCGCCGCGGCACTGCCCGAATTGATTGCTCTCGGCGGCCCGGTCGGCGCCTATGCCAATGGCTTCACCTCTGTCGAAGCGCTCAAGCATGGCGGAACGGTCGAAGTGCTGCACGCACGCCACGACCTTGATCCGGATGCCTATGCCGACCAGGCGCTCGGCTGGGTCGCCGCTGGCGCCACCATCGTCGGCGGCTGCTGCGAAGTCGGCCCTGCCCACATCGCCGCCTTGCGCGACTGGCTCGAACAGGCCGGCCACGAAATCTCGGGAGTATCCTGATGCCCAGACCGTCATCGCGCATTTCCGGCATCGTGCCTTCGGGCAAGGATGGCTGGGAGGTCCACACCGAGGCATGGGCCCGCAAGGAGGCGGGCCAGGACATCATCATGCTGTCGGTCGGCGACCATGATTTCGATACGCCGAGCCAGACCATCGAAGCCTGCGTGACGGCGGTTCGCGGCAGCAACCACCACTACACCCCGCTTCCCGGCGTTCCGCGCCTGCGCAGGGCGATGGCGGCGGCCTCGACCGCCTGCACCGGGGTCGAGACGAGCCCCGACCAGGTGATCGCCACGCCGGGCGGTCAGGCCGCCCTTTACGCGGCGGTGCAGGCCGTTCTCGACCAGGGCGACCACGCTATCGTGGTGGCGCCCTACTACGCGACTTATCCCAACACCTTCAGCGCCGCCGGCGCCAGCTTCACCGTCGTCGAGACGCCGGCCGGAGACGGTTTCCAGCCGCACGCCGAGATGATCCGCGCGGCGCTCAAGCCCAACACGCGCGCCATTTTGATCAACACGCCGAACAACCCGACCGGCGCCGTCTATTCGCGTGAGCGTCTGGAAGAGCTGGCCGAGATCTGCCGCGAGCACGATCTCTGGCTGCTGTCGGACGAGGTCTACTGGACGCTCGGCGGCGGCGAGCACATCTCGCCGCGCGGCCTGCCCGGCATGGCGGAGCGCACGCTGGTCATCAATTCGATGTCCAAGAGCCATGGCATGACCGGCTGGCGCATGGGCTGGCTGACCGGCCCAGCGCAGATGATCACGCTGTTGACCAATCTCAATCTGGTGACGACCTACGGCCTGCCGGCCTTCATCTCGATCGCCTGCGCCGAGGCGCTGGAGAACCGCTTTGGCGTCAGGGAGATCGCCGAACGCTATGCGGCGCGCCGCACCGTCCTGCTCGACGCCGTGCGCGGCATGAACAATATCAGCGTGCACGGCTCCGAGGGCGGCATGTATGTCATGCTCGACATCTCCGCAGTCGAGCCCGACGACGAGAAATTCGCCTGGGCCTTTCTCGACCAGGAGAGTGTCGGCGTCATGCCGGGTTCCAGCTTCGGCAAGGCCGCTGCCGGCCACATCCGCATCAGCCTCTGCCAACCGGAGCCGGTGCTTCAGGAAGCCGCAAAACGCCTGCGCCGCTTCGCATCCGGCTATCGCCGCGAGGCCGCATGACCAGAAGCATTCCCACCAAGGCCCGCGCGGTTATTATCGGCGGCGGTGTCTCCGGCTGTTCGGTCGCCTACCACCTGGCCAAGCTCGGCTGGACCGACATCGTGCTGCTCGAACGCAAGCAGCTGACCTCGGGTACGACCTGGCACGCCGCCGGCCTGATCGGCCAGCTGCGCGGCTCGCAGAACATGACGCGGCTGGCCAAATATTCGGCCGACCTCTACGTCAAGCTGGAAGCCGAAACGGAAGTCGGCACCGGCATGCGCCAGGTCGGCTCGATCACCGTGGCGCTGACTGAGGAGCGCAAGCACGAGATTTATCGGCAGGCCTCGCTCGCCCGCGCCTTCGATGTCGATGTGCGCGAGATTTCGCCTGGTGAAGTCAAGGAGATGTACCCGCATCTCAACGTGTCCGATGTGGTCGGCGCCGTGCATCTGCCGCTCGACGGCCAGTGCGATCCGGCCAACATCGCCATGGCGCTGGCCAAGGGCGCCCGCCAGCGTGGCGCCGCCATCGTCGAGAATGTGAAGGTCACCAAGGTCCATACCAAGGCCGGTCGCGTCACCGGTGTGTCGTGGGCGCAAGGCGACGACCAGGGCACGATCGAGGCCGACATCGTCGTCAACTGCGCCGGCATGTGGGCGCGCGAGCTCGGCGCCCAGAACGGCGTCACCATCCCGCTGCATGCCTGCGAACATTTTTATCTCGTCACCGAGCCGATCCCCGGGCTCGGTCGTCTACCGGTGCTGCGCGTTCCCGATGAATGCGCCTACTACAAGGAAGACGCCGGCAAGATGATGCTCGGCGCCTTCGAGCCGGTGGCCAAGCCCTGGGGCATGGACGGCATAAGCGAGGATTTCTGCTTCGACCAGTTGCCGGAGGACATGGAGCATTTCGAGCCGATCCTCGAAATGGGCGTCAATCGCATGCCGATGCTGGCAACCGCCGGCATTCACACCTTCTTCAACGGCCCCGAAAGCTTTACCCCCGACGACCGCTACTATCTCGGCGAAGCGCCGGAGCTGTCGGGCTACTGGATGGCGACCGGCTACAATTCCATCGGCATCGTCTCGTCCGGCGGCGCCGGCATGGCGCTGGCGCAGTGGATCAATGACGGCGAAGCGCCCTTCGACCTCTGGGAAGTCGACATCCGCCGCGCCCAGCCATTCCAGAAGAACCGTAGGTATCTCAAGGAGCGGGTCTCCGAGACGCTCGGCCTGCTCTATGCCGACCATTTCCCCTACCGGCAGATGGCAACGTCCAGGAATGTCAGGCGATCGCCCCTGCATGAACACCTGAGGGCGCGCGGCGCGGTCTTCGGCGAAGTCGCCGGCTGGGAGCGCGCCAACTGGTTCGCCCGCGAAGGGCAAGAGCGCGAATACCGCTATTCCTGGAAGCGGCAGAACTGGTTCGACAACCAGCGCGAGGAACACCTGGCGGTCCGCAACAAGGTCGGCCTGTTCGACATGACCTCGTTCGGCAAGATCCGTGTCGAGGGCCGCGATGCCTGCGCGTTCCTGCAAAGGCTCTGCGCCAACGACATGGACGTGGCGCCGGGCAAGATCGTCTACACTCAGATGCTCAACCAGCGCGGCGGCATCGAGAGCGATCTTACCGTGTCGCGGCTGTCGGACACGGCCTATTTCCTCGTCGTACCGGGCGCGACGTTGCAACGCGATCTCGCCTGGCTGCGGCGGCATGTCGGCGAGGAATTCGTTGTCATCACCGATGTGACGGCGGCAGAAAGCGTGCTCTGCCTGATGGGTCCGGATGCGCGAAAGCTGATCCAGAAAGTCAGCCCCAACGATTTCTCCAACGACAACAATCCATTCGGCACCTTCCAGGAGATCGAGATCGGCATGGGCCTCGCCCGCGCCCACCGCGTCACCTATGTCGGCGAACTCGGCTGGGAGCTTTATGTCTCTACCGACCAGGCTGCCCATGTTTTCGAGGCGATCGATGAGGCGGGGGCGGATGTCGGCCTGAAACTTTGCGGCCTGCATACGCTCGATTCCTGTCGCATCGAAAAGGCGTTTCGGCATTTCGGCCACGACATCACCGACGAGGACAATGTGCTGGAGGCCGGCCTCGGCTTTGCGGTCAAAACCGCCAAGGGCGAGTTCATCGGCCGCGATGCGGTGCTGAAGAAAAAAGAAGCCGGCCTGTCGCGCCGGCTGGTGCAGTTCCGGCTGAAGGACCCGCAGCCTCTGCTCTTCCACAACGAGGCGATCCTGCGCGACGGCAAGATCGTCGGCCCGATCACATCGGGGAATTACGGCCACCATCTCGGCGGCGCGATCGGACTGGGCTATGTGCCCTGCCAGGGCGAGAGCGAGGCGGATGTGCTGGCCTCGTCCTACGAGATAGAGATCGCCGGCGAGCGTTTTGCGGCGGAAGCATCGCTGAAGCCGATGTACGATCCCAAGGCGGAACGGACGAGGATGTAGCACCTTTTTACCCTCCCCCTTGTGGGGAGGGTCGGCTCGCAGTCGGAGCGAAGCGGCGATTGCGAGACGGGGTGGGGGTGCGCCCTACGAGACCCCCCACCCCGCTTCGCAAAAGCCGCCTTGCGGCATTTGCTGCGCGACCCTCCCCACAAGGGGGAGGGTGAAGAAGCTCAAAACCGCTCCAGCTTCGCCCGCACCTTCACCAGAAACGCCGCCCTCGTCCTTGGCGTCGAGGCGTCCATCAGGTAGTGCGCCAGGAAAAACGTCCGGCAGCGGCGGGCGCACAGCGCGCGCATACCGCGCAGCAAGGTCTTGCGGCCGGGCTGGCCGACGACGACGCTCCACCAGGTCGGCGCGCCGCAGGGGGTGATGACGCCGACCCTGGTGACATGTGTCATCAGCGACATGATGCGCCCCTTGCCCAGCTTGAAGGCGACATCGGTCGCCCAGACCCGGTCGAGCCAGCCCTTCAGCATGGCCGGCAGCCCGTACCACCAGGTCGGATAGATGAACAGGATCGCCTCAGCCCAGGCGAGATGCTCGAAATGCGGTTTTAGGGCCGGATCCTCCGGCGCCCGCTCATTGTAGGCGCGCCGCTCCTCGCTACCCATCACCGGGTCGAATTTTTCGGCATAGAGGTCGAGCAGCCGTACCTCCCAACCCCGCGCCTTCAGCACGTCGACGGCGGTATCTCTGATCGCGGCGCAAAAACTTTCGGGCACCGGATGGCAATAGACCACCAGCACGCGCATCAGAAGGTATCCATCCCGGCCGCGACCTTGGCCATGAAGGCTGCCCGCGTCTCGTCGGTCGACAGGTTCATCGAATAATGAGCGAGGTAGGACACCGAGGCGCCGGGCCTGATCGTCGCGCGCAGCATCCGCTTGACCAGCCGGCGCGGCGGATCGCCCATCAGCATGGCGCGGAACCGGCTGCCGCCATAGGTGGTGACGGCGGTCAGCTTGCGGATGTTGTGGAGCGAAGGCTGCGCCTTGCCGTCGACCAATTTGAACGACACGCCGGGCAGAAACACGCGGTCGAAAAAGCCTTTCAGGATAGCCGGAAAGCCGTAGTTCCAGACGGGATATGACAGCACCAGCGCCTCGGCCTTGAGCAGCCGCTCGACATAGGGCGCGGCCGGGTCCGCAGGGCTGCGTTGGTTGTGATAATCCAGCCTCTCCCCGCGCGTCAGCCTGGGGTCGAAATCCTCGGCATAGAGATCGCAATCGTCGACCTCATGGCCGGCCGCCGTCAGCCGCTCGACGATCGTGCGGTGCAGGCTGGCATTGAAGCTGGTCTCCACCGGGTGTGCGTAAAGGACGAGGACTTTCATGGGAAATTGCTGGGGTCGGCGCGAGGCACCCCCCTCTGCCCTGCCGGGCATCTCCCCCTCAAGGGGGGAGATCGGACTGCCGCATCGCTTTCACTAATTGTCAGCGTGTCAGATTGGCTGCGGCGTTCAGGCTGCCAATCTCCCCCCTTGCGGGGGGTGAGAAGTGGTCGGCGAAGCCGATGGGAAGCCAATTGCTTGGCTTTCCAAACAACGAACGCCCGAAGCGGCAGCGTAGGGCCTGTGCCGGCAGGACAGAGGGGGGTGCTCAAGCTCAAACCTCTGCTCATTCTGCTTTCTGCAAACCCTTGAACAAAAAAGTCCGGCCGGAGCGATAGTCGTAATCCGGATTTTCCCAGGCGATCATCTTGCCGGGATTGAGCAGGCCTTGCGGATCGGTCTCGCGCTTGAAGGCGAGCTGGATTTCATCCGTCTGCTTCATGCCGCCCTCTTCCAGCGTGTAGCGGTGCGGGTTGAAGATCGGGCAGCCATTCTCCTCATGCAGCCGGATGATTTCGTTGAGCCGCGCCTCGGTGGTGAATTTCACCAGCGGCAGGCCGAAGCAGGTGATGTTGCCGTCGAGGCGCACGAATTCGAGATGCGAAAAGACCTCGTTCGGAAACATCGCGTCCATCTTCTCCACCAGCGCCAGCTGGTTGGGAAACGGATAGAGCGATTGCAGATAGGTGATCGCGGGATCGACCCGCAGTGCCCTGAGCGTGGTGTGGTTCCACGCCAGCTCGAAGCCCGGCGGCAGGCCCTTCTTCTCTTCGTCCGTTGCCGTCGCGGCATTGAAGATGACCTCGCCGCCGGCGCGGCGGGTGAAGGCGAGGAATGCGTCTAGCCCATGCCGGGCAACCATGACGACGCAGATGCTTTGCCCGTCCCGGAAGAACTTCTGGTGTCGCTTGAAATAGAGCTGCGGCACCGGCGCGGCGATCGGCGTGATCAGCTTGGTCAGGATGCCGTCCTGGCGTGCCAGCGCGTTGCCGTAGCGGGCTGCCGGCATGAAAGCGTCGAAGCCGACGATCACGTCGATCCATTCATAGGCTGCAGTCAGCGGCATCTCGACCTCGGTGATGATGCCGTTGGTGCCATAGGCGTGCGTGACTTTGTGCAAATCCTCGCCGGTGAGTTCGAGCGCCTTCGGTTCGGTTTCCATGGTGACGACGCGCAGCCGCAGCACATTGCCGAAATCACGCAGACCGCCGAAATTGATCGAGCCGACGCCGCCCGAGCCGCCAGCGATGAAGCCGCCGATCGAGGCGGTGTTGTAGGTCGACGGCGACAGCCGCAGTTCCTGCCCGGAATGCGCGCGCGTCGCTCTGTCGATGTCGGCGAGGATCGCGCCCGGCCCGGTGACGACGCGGCCCGGCGCTATGGCCTTGATCTCGTTCATCTCGGCAAGGTTCAAAACCACGCCGCCCGATAGCGGCATCGCCTGACCGTAATTGCCGGTGCCGCTGCCGCGCGGCGTCACCGGAACGCCATGACGGTGGCAAGCGGCAAGCACGCGGATCAGTTCGGCCTCGTTCCTGGGCGTCACGATCAGGTCGCCGGTGACGTGGTCGAGCTGCTGCTTCAGCACCGGGCTGTACCAGTAGAAGTCGCGGCTCTTCTGCTGGATGATGGCCGGATTGTCGTCGAGCTTTATCCCGTCGAGATCGCGTTTGAGCGCCGAAACATCCATCATTCCACCATCAGTCCGTCGAGCTCGGCGTAATCGGGCAATTGTCTGTCGATCGCTCGTCCCGCGCGCACGACGATGCGATCCGATTCGGGCCGCGAGAGCAATTCCGTCCAGCTCCGCCCTTTGAAGACGATGAAATCGGCGCTGCCACCGGCTGCCAGTGTCCCGACACCGTCGAGCCGCATCACCTTGGCCGGCGTCGCCGCCACCGTCTGCGGCCAGTCGCCGACCGGATGGTCGAAATGCAGGATGCGCGTCGCCATGCGGTAGACCTCCAGCATGTCGAGATCGCCATAGGCATAGAAAGGATCGCGGGTGTTGTCGGAGGCGACCGCGACCGCAATGCCCCTCGCCTTCATCTCGTGCAGCAAGGTCACGCCGCGCCAGCGTGGCGTGGTCTGGTCGGCGCGCCGGTCCTGCAGATAGAGATTGCACATCGGCAGCGACACCACGGCAAGTTTGGCCTTGGCGACCTTGTCCAGCGTGTCGAGCACGTCGAGGTCCGGCTGGCGCGCCAGCGAGCAGCAATGTCCCACCAGGATGTTGCCCTCAAAACCGTTCCAGAGTGCGGCCTCGGCAATCTTCTTCAGCGAGATCGCCGCGATATCGTCGGTCTCGTCGGCGTGGAAATCGAGATCGAGCCCGTGCTTGTTCGCCTCGGCGAACACCTTGTCGAGAAGCTCTTCGAGATCCGGCACCATATAGGTGACGACGCCGAGCACGCCCTTGGCCGCAGCCACACGCTTGGCCAGCCTCTCGAACCACTTTCTGTCGCGCACGCCTTCGATGCCGAGCAGGCAGGCTGCCTGCAATTCGATGCGGCCGCGCCATTTCTCCCGCATCGCCTCGAACACCGGCCAGGAGATTTCCTCCTGTGGCGGCACGCTGTCGAGATGAGTGCGCAAGGCCTTGGTGCCGTGCGCGTAGGCCGAGCGCAAAGAGAAATCCATGCGCCGCGCCACGTCCTCGGCGCTCCAGCGCGCTGCACGGTCGGCGCTGGTGGCATTGAGCGCGCCCATGAAACTGCCGTCGGGATTGGGTTTGCGCGGCCAGATATGGCCCTTGTCGATGTGGGTGTGGCAATCGACGAAGCACGGCAGGATGATGCGGCCGGCAAGGTCGATGGCGGTGGCTGGCGCTTTTGATTTCTTGTGCGCGGCGATGCTGGAGAGCTTACCGTCGGCGACGGCGATGTCGGCCAGCGCGAAGCCGTCAGTATCGTAAGTGGTGGCAAGACCTGATGTCAGCGACCGGTGAAGGCGGACATTGGTGAGATGGTACGAGCCAGAGGTCGGTATCAAGGACCGCCCCCCTCTGCCCTGCCGGGCATCTCCCCCTCAAGGGGGGAGATTGGCAGCTTTGCCGACGACGTCCAATCTTTGACCTCAACCTTTGGCGAAAACCGATGTGACATCCAATCTCCCCCCTTGAGGGGGAGATGGCCGGCAGGCCAGAGGGGGGTGCTTCGCGCCAACGTCTCGCTCACCTCGTCACCCTACCGCTCCTGCTTCAGCGCGCTCTCGTGCCAGCGGCGCAGGATGAGATGCGACACCAGCGACAGCACCAGGAAGATCAATATGCCGGTGAGCGAGATCAGGATCAGCGCCGCGAAAAGCCTTGGCGCGTTGAGGCGGTAGCCGGCCTCGATGATGCGCGAAGCGAGCCCTGAGGATTGTCCCTGCGCGCCGGCGACGAACTCGGCCACCACGGCGCCGATCAGCGACAGACCGCCGGCGATCTTCAAGCCTCCTAGAAAATACGGCATGGCCGCCGGCAGTCTGAGATAGCGCAATTGCTGCCAGCGCGTCGCGCCGTTGAGCTTGAACATGTCGCGAAGATTGCGGTCGACCGAATTGAGGCCGAGCGTGGTGTTGGACAGGATCGGGAAGAACGCGACGATCCAGGCGCAAAGCAAAAGCTTCACCGTCTGGTTGTCCACATAGATGTTGATGAGCGGGAAGACCGCCACGATCGGTGTTACCTGCAGCACGATGGCGAAGGGAAAGAACGACATCTCCACCCATTTCGATTGCGCAAACAGCACCGCCAGTCCGACGCCGCCGACGACCGCGAGCAGCAGGCTGAGAAAGGTTATGCGCAACGTGACCAGCAGCGCGGAGAACAGGAGCCCGGCATCGCTATAGAGCGTCCACAGCACCACGCCGGGGCGCGGCAGAATATATTGCGGGATCGCGTTCCACACGCAAATGCGGTCCCACAGCCAGATCGCCAGGATCATGATCGCCAAAGGCAAGACCCACCGGCCGATCCGCTCCAGCCGCTCCTGGCGTACGCGGCCCGCCTCTTCCGCGTCGAGCGTTGCGGCATTCTGGTCAATGGCCGTCATGGTGCGGTCCGGCTGATGTGTTGATGGCGTTGACCAGGATGTCCGAGGCCTGGCGGCAGAGCGCGGCATAATCGGGCGAAGTGCGGAAAACCTCGTCTCGCGGATAGGAGGCGTCGATGGCAAGCTCGGCATGGACGCGGCCCGGCCGCGCCGCCATGACGACGACGCGGTTGGACAGGAACACGCTTTCGAAGACGCTGTGGGTGACGAAGACGACGGTGAAGCGCTCGTCCTGCCACAGCTCCAGAAGGTCGTTGTTGAGCTTGAAGCGGGTGATCTCGTCGAGTGCGGCGAACGGCTCGTCCATCAGCAGAATGCGCGGCTTCGTCACCATGGCGCGTGCGATCGAGACGCGCATCTTCATCCCGCCGGAAAGCTCGCGCGGCACGGCGTTCTCGAAGCCGGTCAGGTGCACCCGCTCCAGCATCTCCGTCACCGCCGGCGCCGCCTTGGCGCGCGACACGCCTTTCAGCCTGAGCGGCAGCCAGACATTGTCGAATACATTGGCCCAGGGCAGCAGCGTCGGTTCTTGGAAGACGAAGCCGATATTGGCGCGGTCGATCGAACCGCCCCAGTCGAGCTGACCGGATGTCGGCGTCGACAGGCCCGCGATCAGCCTCAACGCCGTTGACTTGCCGCAGCCGGACGGCCCGAGAAGGCTGACAAAATCGCCCTCGCGGATGGCGAGATCGACGTCGCTCAATGCAGTCACGCCATTGGAAAACACCTTGCCGACATGGCGCAGCGTCAGCAGCATCGGGCCTTCACCCGATGCCGTCATGGGCGCCTGCGCCATCTTTTCCAGCTTCACGACTACTTCTTCAGCTCGATCCCGACACCTTTGTTGATGAAGGCCAGCGTGTAGGCCTTCTTGATATCGATGCCCTCGGGCGTGACCTTGGCCTTGACCATCTTGTCATAGAAGCTCTTGATCCGGTCTTCGTTCATGGCGCCGATGCCGAGCTTTTCGGTGTCGCCGGAATCGGCCAGGCCGAACTTCTTCATCTGCTCGATCGAGAAGGCAATCTGCTCGTCGCTCATGTCGGGGTTGTCTTTCTTGATCATCTCGTTGGCGGCCTTGTTGTCGCCGTAGAGGTAGTTGTACCAGCCCTTGGCCGAGCCATCGACGAAGCACTGGACCACCTCCGGCCGCTTGTCGATCGTGTCCTGCATCACCTCGATCGTCGTCGAATAGGTGTCCCAGCCATAGTCGGCGAGCAGGAACTGGTTGGGCACGAAGCCGCCTTCCTTCTTGACCGCAAAAGGCTCCGAGGTGACGTAACCCTGCTGGATCGACTTCTTGTTGGCCAGGAATGGAGCGGTGTTGTAGGTGTACGGCACGCGCTTGGCGGCATCGAAACCGAGTTCGATGACCATCCACTGGAAGAAGGTCTGGACGCCCTCGTCGCCGAGAATGTACTGGTCGGCGTTCTTCAAATCCTCCCACTTGTCCAGCCCCTGCCCCGGGTGGGACATGATGACTTGAGGGTCCTTCTGGAAATCGGCTGCGACGACGCGCATCGGGATGCCCTGCTGGACGGCGTCGAAGGCCGACAGCAGATTGCCGCCCATGTAGAAATCGAGCTTGCCGGCCAGCAGCAGCGGCCGCCCGCTGACCTGCGGACCTCCCTGCGAAATCGTCACGTCGAGGCCACATGCAGCGTAGGTGCCGTCGGCGACGGCCTGGTAGTAGCCGCCATGCTCGGGCTCGGCCAGCCAGTTGGTGCCGAAGGTGACCTTCTCGTTTGCTGCCGCGCCGAACGTGCCGGCTCCAAGCAGCGCGACCGCAAGCGCTGAAATCTTCTGTTTTCCGTACATCGACACCACCCTTTGTTGGCTCCGGAGCGTCACGCGCCGGGCTCGACACCATTGATCCAAGAAGCAAGACACATGCCACCGCCCGGGCCGCCTGCTTGCGCGGCAGTCACTGCCAACACCGGACGGGTCATGCTGTGCGGGAGGCATCGTGCCTATTTTTTGGACGCCTGTCCACAATCGCCCTCGTGCCATGCACCACATCTTGAACGTACTATCGGTCACGTCTTAGGCTGGTCTCGCAGACAGGAGATTGCCATGTTCAGATACCTCGCGCCGAAGTCGATCAAGCCGCCTTTCGCCCGCTATAGCCACGGCGTCGAGGTGCCGCCAGGCAAGCGGCTGGTTCTGTGCTCCGGTCAGGTCGCCATCACGGCGGACGACCAGATCCCCGAGGATGCCGGCGCGCAGGCCGAGCTCTGCTTTCAAAACATAGCGGCGATTCTGGCTGAAGCCGGGCTGGGGCTAGGCGACATCGTGCGCATAAACGCCTACGTCACCGACCGCGCCTTTCTGCGGCCCTATATGGACGTCCGCGACCGCTTGTTTGCCAGCCCCGCGCCCGCCTCGACGCTGATGATCGTGTCAGGCTTTGCGCGGCCGGAGTTCAAGGTCGAGGTCGAGGCGATTGCGGCTGGGTGATCGACAGGCGACGTTTGGCGCGCTAGGTCTCCCTCACAGTCAAGAGGCATGACATGACCGTTGCAAACAGACGCGTTTGGTGGGGCGACTACCGGACCACCGAATACGCCGCGATCGATCCGGAGGCGACGATTGCCGTGCTGCCGGTGGCGGCGATCGAGCAGCACGGCCCGCATCTGCCTGTATCAACCGATACCTCGATCATGAACGGCATGCTGGAGACGGTCATCGCCCGCCTGCCCGGCGATCTCGACATCCGCATCCTGCCGGTCCAAACGGTCGGCAAGTCGAACGAGCATCTGCAGGCGCCGGGCACGCTCACCCTGCCGGCGGCCACCCTGGTCGATGCCTGGACCGAGCTTGGCCTGTCCGTTGCCCGCGCAGGCGTAAGGAAACTGATCGTCGTCAACTCGCATGGCGGCAATGAAGAGATCATGGGCATCGTCGCGCGCGAGCTGCGCGTGCGTGAGAGGATGCTGGCGGTGAAGACCAGCTGGCAGCGCTTCGGCCGCCCCGCCGGCATGTACACCGAGCTGGAAGACCGCCATGGCATCCATGGCGGCGACGTCGAGACCTCGTTGATGCTGCATTTTCGCCCGGAGTTAGTCGACATGGCCAAGGCCGACAATTTCGCCTCCAAGGTCGCCCGCGCCGAAACCGAATTTGCGCTGCTGCGCCACACCGGAACGCACGCTTTCGCCTGGATCGCTGGGGATCTCAACCCCAACGGCGTGGTCGGCGATGCCAGCATTGCCGCGGCCGAGAAAGGCCGACTGACGGCGGAGCATCAGGCCGACGGCTTCATCACCCTGTTGAAGGATGTGCGCAAGGCGAAGCTTGCCGACTGGCTGGCATAGCGGGCCGCCTTAGCCGTCGATCTTCAACACGAAAGGCGTACCCTCAAAAGCATCGGCGCCGCGTCCGATCGCCTCGATCGCTTCGATCATGCGGCCTTGTCGTGAGAGAAGAGCATCCGCGACGGCGATCAACCGTGGATTGGGTGTCGCCGAGGGCGAAAGCTTCCGCAATGTCTGCGCAAGTTCGACTTCGTCGCGCTTCGGGGCGAGCGCCGCCGCAATGATATAGGCCGAGGCGGTCGAGCGGCTGATGCCGGCATAGCAATGGACGACCATGGGTTTGGCGCGGTCCCATTTCCGGGCGAAATCGAGCAGATTGCGCACATGGCCTTCGCCGGGCATGGTCATGCCGTCCTGCGCCACCGCGATGTCGTGCATGACCAGATGCAGGTGGTTCTCCCTCGATATCGAGGCCGGCCGCGTCACCTCGGTGCCGGCAGCGAGCAGCGACAGCACGCGCTCGGCGCCGCTTTTGGCCACCGTCTCCTCAAGCTTTGCCAGCGAACAGATATGGATCATGGCGCGATCTCCTTCGACCCATCGTCGCGCCGTGCGCGCCAGTCGGCAAGCGCCGATTCGAGCCGCTGCCATTCCTCCTGACGTCCAGGCAGCCCCGCGCGGAGCACCTGGGGACGCTCGAAAAAATGCCTGAGCAATATGCCGCGCTCGCCGAGCGTCGAAAACAGCCCCGGTGCATCGGCAAGCCGGAGATAGCGAAACAGCGTCGTGCCGCCGGCGACAGCAACGCCAAAGCGCGAAAGCAGCGCATCGAGCCGCGCCGCATCCTGCGCCAGCCGCCGCCGCATGTCGGCCTGCCAGCCGCTGTCGGCAAGCGCGCGGATGCCGTATTCGAGCGCTGGGCCGGCGACCGCCCAAGGGCCGAATTGCGTTTCAAGCCTTTCGACCGTCACCGCATCGGAAAGTGCGAAGCCGAGCCGCAGGCCGGCGAGACCGAAGAACTTGCCAAACGAGCGCAGCACGACGATGCCGCCCCGCCCGACATCGCCGGCCAGGCTTTCCGCGTGCGGGCCGACATCCATGAAGGCTTCGTCGACGACCAGCAGACCGCCTATGGCGCGCAATGTCTCGGCAAGCCGAAGCAGCCTTTCCCGCGACACGACTCGCCCGTCGGGATTGTTGGGATTGACGACGATGGCAATTTCGCCTCCGGCAAGCGCCTCGAAATCGTCGACCTCCGCCACCGCATGGCCGGCAATCGCGGCGGCCCTGGCATGCTCGGCATAGGTCGGCCCGAGCACCAGCGCCTTGCCGGGGCTGACCAGCGAGGCGACGCGCGGCAGCAGGATCTGCGTGCCCGGGGCGACCGCCACATTCTCGGCCGAAGGCGCGCCATAGGCGCCGGCCGCGACCCTGGCCAGCTCACGCAGGCGCGCGGCCTCCGGCAATCGTGACAGGGCGGTGGCGGGCAGCTCGAAAAGCGGGTAGGAGTGCGGATTGATACCTGTCGAGAGATCGACGAAAGGTTGTGGCGCGTGAGGGAAGAGCGCCCTCGCCCGGCCAAGGGATCCACCGTGATCCACCACAGTAATCGCTCCATCAGAAAGCTTCATGTCGATCCTGATCGCTTTCCTGTCGCTCGCCATCGAACGCATCCTGGGTTACCCGGACTGGCTGTTCCGTGCCGTCGGGCATCCCGTCACCTGGTTCGGCAGGCTGATAGCCTTTCTCGACCTCAGGCTCAACCGCGACACTGATTCCGACGCGCTGCGTCGCCGCCGCGGCGTGCAGGCGCTGCTGGTGATCGTGCTGGTGCCGGCGGCAATCGCCTTCATCGTGCAAATCCTGCTCTGGCAGCTCTTTCCTGCCGGCATGATCATCACGGCAATCCTGGCCTCGTCGCTGCTGTCGCAAAAGAGCCTTACCGAACATGTCGAGGCGGTGGCCGATTCGCTGGATACCGGCGGGCTGGCGCTCGGCCGCATTGCGGTTGCGCGCATCGTCGGCCGCGATCCCGAGAAGCTCGACCATGCCGGCGTCAGCCGCGCCGCCATCGAAAGCCTGGCCGAGAATTTCTCCGACGGCATCGTTGCGCCCGCCTTCTGGACAGGTGTCTGCGGTCTGGCCGGCGGCGTCGCCTACAAGGCCGCCAACACCGCCGATTCGATGATCGGCCACCGCACCCCGCACCACGAGGCCTTCGGCCGCGCGGCGGCACTCTTCGACGACTGGATCAACCTGCCGGCGTCCCGGCTGACCGCGTTGCTGATCGTTGCCGCCGCCTTTCTCGTTGACGGCGCCGATCCCCGCAACGCCTGGCAAGCAGTGCGGCGCGACGCCAAAAAGCACCGCTCGCCCAATGCCGGCTGGCCGGAAGCGGCAATGGCCGGCGCACTCGGCCTGGCGCTCGCCGGCCCGCGCAGCTATCGCGGCGTTGTCGTCGAGGACGCCTATATGGGCGAAGGCGGTAGGCGCGCGGCGGAAAGCCAGGACATCAGGCAGGCGCTGAAATTGTACCAGGTCGCCGACTATCTGCTGATTGGGCTGTTCGGGTTGCTGTCGGCGGTGCTTATCGCGGTGACGTTCTGAGAGCTTACCGTCGCCCTTCCTCAACCCCGGCGGCTGGGCATAGGCGCTAAGATAGGTATTGCCCTGCGGAATCGGGTGTGATTCTACACTGCGATGACACACGAATCGCTTGTTGATGACGGCTGGGCCGAGACTATTGAGCTTCTGGGCGGCGAAGAGTTGATCGCAGCAAGTGCCCGCGAGACGAAGGCGTTCCTGCGCCCGCGCGGCGTCAGGTCGGCGAGCGACCTGTTGCGCCTGACACTGGCTTACTGCCTTGGCAAGGTTGGCATGCGGGGCGTCGTGGCCTGGGCGGCGGCGAGCGGGATTGCCGACATTTCGGACGTGGCGTTGCTCGGCCGGCTGCGCAATGCAGGACCATGGCTGCAGCAGTTGATTGGGCACCTTTTGAAGCGCGAGGATGCAGGTTTGGCCAAAGGCCGACTGGTTCGCATCCTCGATGCGACAGCGGTTGCCAAGGCCGGTGCGTATGAGAAGAAGAACAATGGTCTTTGGCGCATGCACTGCGCCTTTGAGCTTGAGCGCGAGCAGTTCGACTTCCTCGAGATCACCGACCAGAGCGAAGCCGAGTTGATCGACCGCGTGCCGGTGGTGCCGGGCGAGATCCGCATCGGTGACCGCGCCTATCTGCAGGCCGAGCGGATCGCCAAGGTGATGGCGCAAGGCGGCGATGTTGTTGT